>QYPX01000023.1 GCA_007280205.1 Comamonadaceae bacterium | reverse complement strand
TGGTGCGGCTGGCGGGGATCGAACCCACGGCCCTCGGCTTCGGAGGCCGATACTCTATCCACTGAGCTACAGCCGCATCGCGTCCGATTGTAGCCGCTTGCCCCCAACTTCGCCACCTCAAAAGGTTTCGCTGACGGGAGTAAATCCGTCGCGCCAGCCGGGTCGAAGGCAATCACCTTGTGCCGTTAGTCTACAAGCGCGGTCGAACAAATGGTAGTCAACTTGAGAGTTAACAATTCTCAACAGACATTCTGCGTGCAAAGGCCTACTATGAAAGCGTCATAAGACGAAGCCGAAAGGAGATCATCATGAGCACAGCAGCCATTGGAACAATCGGTACATTGGGAGCCGGATTCATGGGTGGCTTGGGCGCCATGGGCGATATGGCCAAGATCCTGCCGTTCCCCGGTGCAGTGGCGAATGTCGGGTCGGCTGTCGAGGTCGGCGCGCCCGCCCCAAGCACCAGGGTGGACATCTCTGCCGCCGCAAAGACAGCCGCCGCCGATGGCGTGCCGGTAGTGCAGGGCATGGGCGAGCTGGCTCAAGCCCTGATCGTCGCGCTGCTGCTCCAGATGCTGGAGAACAGGCCAACCAACTAAAAGCCGAGGAGCGCTGAGGAGGGATCATGAGCAACCATTCTTTCGCCGCGATGACGCAAAACAGTTCCAGCGTTCTAAGCAAGGCGCTGGGTGACCCCGCGGTAGATCAGCTGGCCCGAAGGCTGCACATTGATTTGCAGGATCCAGCCACCCTGAACGGCCTGCTCGCCATGACCCGCCAGTGCGTCGATGGTTCGGCGGGCGCTGCCTCGGTCCCGAAGGCCATGTACGCGCAAGCATCAGACCTTGGGCCGAGCCACTACGAGCGCGACGCCATTCTCTCTTATCAGGAAATTGCTGCAATGGTATGAGCACGTGGCTTTGCGATAGCCGTTCCAACTGCACCACCGCGCAAGGGGCCGATCAAATCGGTCCGGATGGGGCGTTTCTGGTATCCGATAGAATTTCAGACAACTGGGCAGGCTATGCCCTCGAATTTAAATTCTATCGCCAACCCTTAATGAATGAGAAGCAAGCTCGCATCGCAGTCCTCGACGATGACGCCGATTTGCGCAAGCTTCTTCGGCTCCTTCTGGCCCGCGAATACGAAGTTCTGATGCCAGAAGATGGCGCACAGTTGCAGATCCTGGTGGAGCAGGGAGAGGTCGATCTCATCTTGCTCGATATCGGGCTTCCGCACGAGGATGGCATTGTGATCGCGCAAAAGATCCGTGCTACTTCGACTATTCCGCTCATCTTTCTTTCAGGATACTCGTCCGAAGAAATGATACTCCGGGGCCTCAACATCGGAGCCGACGACTACGTAACCAAGCCGTTTCAGTCGGAGATACTGCTGGCACGGGTAAGAAGCGCCTTGCGCCGCAGGGAACTGCATCCCTTGCAGGCGGTGCGCAACCTGCAACTGGGTGATGTCACATTCGAAGTCAGCGAGCAGCGGCTGTCAAATGCGCGCGGACTCAGTATTAAACTGACCGAGATGGAAGCGCTGATCCTGGCGCTTCTGGCCAATGCCGAGGCCCACACCCTATCGCGTGAAGAGATGTTCCGACGCGTCTATGGAAGGGATTGGGATACCTTGAACCGCGGCATCGAAGTACACATTTCGCATTTGCGCCGGAAACTGGCCGGGGTGAGCGAGGAGCAAAGCACCATCGTCGGACTGCGCGGCGTGGGCTACCACCTCAATCTGCAAGGAAGTCCTGCACCTGCAGCACCCGCAGACTTCCCGCCACGCGCATGAGCGCGGCATTTGGATTGACCTGAGCGGTAACGCCCTGATCAGTCAATCAATCAGGGAACTCCGATCTGGAAACTGCTGTGCTGGACGATACCGGCGGCGATGGCCAGCAGGCGGTCGAACGGGATCGGCTTGGGCAGCACCTCAACGCGTGGCGGCACGCCACCGCGCTCCTTGATGGCTTCGCCGTCCAGTCCGGTGACCACGACGATGGTGGCGCGCGCCATTTCCGGCGTTTCGCTCAGGATCTTCAACATGGCAAAGCCATTGATATGGGGTATCTGCAGGTCGACAATCAGCAGGTCTGGCCAGCATTCACTCATTCTTAGCAGGGCTTCGAAGCCGTCGACACTGGTCCTGACCTCAGGTTGCATCGGCCAGTGTGACATCTTGACCTGGTACAAACGCAGCAGCGCGGGTTCGTCTTCCACCACCAGCACTCTCAGACGACGCGGGGTGACGGGAAGCTGTTGTGCCACGGGCGCTGTGGCAATCAGTGCCTGCGGGCCATGACGCAGCAAGCTGTCCACCGATTCGCGCAGCACACGACGGTGACCACCGGCGGTCTTCCAGGCTTTCAGCAGGCCTTTGCCAACCCACTGTTGAACCGTGCCGACCGAGACGCCGAGCAGCATGGCGGCCTCACGGGTTGTGCAAAATGACTTTTCGATATTGTTTGCTCGCACTTTGGACTCGGCTCTGGTTTAAGGCTTGCAGGGTCTGGGCGAAAATCATCTCAGCCAGTTTGGATGCCCGACAAATTGTAACCATCCACGAATCACACCCGTATTCCTCGCGAGCCAAGCAAATGCAGTCGTCGCATGACGCCTTGGGCAAGGGCGCCCAGGGGCAGAACCTCGTCGGTTGCTCCTGCGGCAATGGCTTCTTTGGGCATACCAAAGACCACGCAGCTCGCTTCGTCCTGTGCGAAGTTGTAGGCACCAGCCTGCCTCATGGCCAGCATACCCAACGCACCGTCCTTGCCCATGCCTGTGAGGATCACGCCAATCGCGTTCTTCCCGGCAAATTCGGCGGCGGAGCGAAACAGCACATCGACAGAAGGCCTGTGGCGATTGACCAATTCGGCGCCACTGAGTTGCGTCATGTAGTTCGCGCCGCTACGCCGCAGCAGCAAATGCGAATGTCCCGGGGCAACATAGGCATGCCCTGGAAGAACTCGCTCAGCGTCCTGTGCCTCCTTCACGCTGATGCGGCACAAGCTATCGAGCCGCGCCGCGAATGACTTCGTGAAGGCCTCTGGCATATGTTGTGCGATCAGGATGCCCGGGCAGTCTGGCGGCATCTCGATCAGGAACTCTTTGATCGCTTCCGTACCACCGGTGGAGGCGCCTACGATGATCAGCTTTTCTGTCGAAAGGCTGCGATTGGCCAGTGCCGGCAACGACTGATCCCTTTTGGACTGCCCGGCCGCGGGTCGGGTACGCGGCTTTGAGACCGCCGCTGTGCGAATCTTGTGGGCGATTTCAGCTGCGTACTCCTGGATCCCATGGGTAATGTCGATTTTTGGTTTGGAGACGTAGTCAATGGCACCGAGTTCCAGCGCCCGCAGAGTGGCATCCGACCCCCTCTCCGTCAACGAGGACACCATGACCACCGGCATGGGGCGCAGCCGCATCAGTCGCTCGAGAAAATCAAGCCCATCCATTTTGGGCATTTCCACATCCAGTGTCAGAACATCCGGATTCAGCGAACGAATCATTTCGCGAGCAATCAAAGGGTCTGGAGCGGTACCAACCACCAGCATGTCTGGCTGGCTGTTAATGATCTCGCTCAGCAGTTTGCGAATCAGCGCTGAATCGTCAACAACAATAACGGTTATTTTTTTCATTTCGTGCCGCAATTATGAGTGTGTTTGCTTGGTTCCGCACCGGTGACAAGACCGCGCTGGAGCGACGATCAACCAAATAGTTCAACATCGCCCGTGACCTCCTCATCGACGAGGCGGGACGCGTACTGGATCTCGCGCTCGCGAATCGTCTCGTTGTGGGTGCTGCGAAGTTTCTTCACCAGGACCCTGCCGCTTCTCGGGAAATAATAGACTTTTCGCGGATAGACGTCACTGAGGTCTTGCGACACGACGTGGATTCTTTCGTCGCTGAGAAAGTTCATGGCGAAATCTGCGTTGCGCTGTCCAACATTGAGCGTGGACATTCCTGGCAATACATTGCCGCCACCAAACACTTTTGCCTCGAACAGGGAGCGCCTTGCGCCAAGAGAGATCAGACTGTTGATCAACAGTTCCATGGCAAAGGCACCGTAGCGTGCTGACAGGCTGACGGGATTCTCCTGTTCCGGATGAGCATCCGGGAGCATGAAATGATTCATCCCCCCAATGCCGGAAACCTTGTCGCGGATACAAGCCGTGACGCAGGACCCGAGCACCGTTACCAGCACCATGTCGCGCACCGTAACGTAAAACTCGCCCGGCAGAATCTTTGCTGCATCGAGTTCAAAGTGATTGTCATAGTAGAGATTGGGAGCGAGCACTATGGAGCTCCGTCAACTTCCTGCCGCGTGGATGCCGGCAACGCCCTCGTAGACCGTCTTTCCGCGCGGCCGGAACAGGTTTGCTGCGTGATGGAAACTCTCTGAATGACCAGCAAACAGCAGCCCGTCGGGGTGCAGCAGTGGAACAAACTTCTGCAAGATACGGTACTGCGTCGGCTTGTCGAAATAAATCATCACGTTACGACAAAAAATGGCATGAAACGGTCCGCGGATGGACCAGCTCGCATCGAGAAGATTGAGTGGTCGATAGTCAATCAAAGCACGCAGTTCATCGCGAACCCGCACCTGACCACTGCTGGCCCCTTTGCCGCGCAGGAAGAAACGCCGTATGCGCTCCTGCGACATCTTCTCCAGACGCTCCATCGGGTAGACCCCTTGGCGCGCTTTCATCAGCACGTTGGTGTCGATGTCGGTGGCAACAATTTTCACCGGCGGCTTGAGCGTTCCAAATGTTTCGACTGCGGTCATCGCCATCGAATAGGGCTCCTCGCCAGTAGAAGCTGCCGAGCACCATAAAGATAGCGGGCCATTGCCCTTTTGGCGTTGCAGCAGTTCGGCCAGCACCGGGAAGTGATGCTCCTCGCGAAAGAATGCTGTGAGATTGGTCGTGAGCGAATTGGTGAAAGCCTCCCACTCGACAGCGTCGCCATCTTCCAGAAGGGTCAGGTAGTCGCTGAAGTGCGACAGCCCCAAGGTACGCAAGCGTCGTCCGAGTCGGCTGTACACCATTTCGTGCTTGCTCGGGCTCAGGGAGATTCCGGCGCGCCCGTAGATCAGCTTGCGCACGCGTTCGAAATCAGCGGAGGTGAATGCGAATTCGCGCCCTTTTTCAATGGTTCGTTCGATCACTGCGTGAGTCTGCCTTTCCAGTTGTCCAAGCGCCTGCGCCAAATTGGCTTGCACGACCACGTATGTCCTGCACAGCCTCGATACAAATGTACCCGCAGATTTCGGACAACCGGCCCAATCCCCGGGGGCAATCTGCCCGAAGGGAACGCTCAACACCTGCTTCCTTATCGACAACGGTCCGTGATTCTTGACACAGCACCGTTGGATTTCATGTTCCATGAAAAATATTTCCTCAAGTTCGACGTGAGCCTGTCGATAAAGAGGCTGACCGCGGCGTTTCGCCCCGGCTCTCCAACTTGCAAAGGCGCGTGTTACCCAACTTGATTCTTATCGACTTACCCCCTCAATGAAACGTCGCAACAAGGGCGATCGCCCTTGTTTTGGACGGGGTTCAAATGGTTTTGTAGGACAAAGTCTTACAAAAGCTTACGGTTTGTAACAGCATAAATACGGACAAATTCCAATTCATGGAAAGGCTTCACGCATCCAGAATGCAGTTGTGCATTCAGGAAAAGAATGTGTGACGCAAAATCTATGGGGAACGAATGATGAACACGTTTGATATGCAATCGGAAATCAAGGAATTGAATCTCACCTACCTGATGCTGGCGCAGCACATGATACGAGAAGACAAGTACACAGCGGCGTATCGATTGGGCATCAATCAGCAGTCGTCCGACATTCTGGCCAATCTGACCGCAAGTCAGGTACTCAAACTGGCTGGCGCCAACGTGCTGCTGTGCCGCATGCGCTGTGATGACCGGTTCATTCTTGGTCTGCTTACAAGTCACGGCAAAGAAGGGGTGATGTCGCAATCGCACGCAGCCATCCTGCTTGCGGGGCAAGCTGCAGAAACCTTGGCCTGAGGCCGCCCGGAGGCTCCATGCGAAACACAAGCGTCGTGTCGGAAGGCAACGAAATCCAGATTGCGGTTGAACTCATCACTCTTGGGGCTCGGCTGCAGGTGCTCGAGACTGTCACCCATTTGAGTCGAGAGCGCTTGCTCAAGCTGTACAGGGAAATCAAGGGTGAATCTCCTGCCAAGGGAATGCTGCCGTTCTCGGCTGACTGGTTTATGAGTTGGCAACCGAATGTCCACTCCTCCATCTTTGTCAACATTCACCAATACCTCTCGGCGCATACGGACCTGTCGGGTGTGCAGTTACTCATCAAGAGCTACCGACTCTATCTTGAGCACGTACAGACCAACGAGATTGAACCCATCCTGACAGTGACCAGGGCATGGACGCTGTTGCGCTTCCTGGGCCCTCTACTGGAAACAGTTGCCTGCAAGCGATGCGGTGGAAATTTTCTGACCCATCGTTTTGACTTCAATCAGAACTACGTTTGCGGGCTGTGTCGCCCCCCATCACGCGCCGGGAAGTCAAGGAACAAGATGTCCATTGACCCTCTCCTGGTTGGGGGACTGGTTGTTCCATTTCTGCAGCCTGGTCAATGACTGGATGCAAACTGTTGCTGGAGTGCCGCGGCGCCTTTTTTGGTGATGATGCGGTCGATCGACGCTGATGTCCGGAGAATGTTGTGTTCGTTCTTGTTGGCTATGCAGTAATCTTGGGTGCCGTCTTCGGCGGATTCGCGATGGCCGGAGGCCATCTCGGATCACTGCTGCAACCGGTCGAGTTGCTGATGATTTTCGGTTCCGCTGCCGGCGCCTTCCTGGTTGCCAACCCGAGCAAGGTCATTAAGTCGACGCTCAAGGCCCTGCCCAGTCTGTTGCGCGGCTCGCGCTATAGCAAGTCGCTCTACATGGAGACGCTTGCCCTGCTCTTCGAGATCCTCGCCAAAGTGCGCAAGGAAGGGCTGATGTCGATCGAGGGCGATGTCGAGACGCCCGAGCAGAGCCCGATCTTCAGCAAATACCCGATGGTCACCTCCGACCACCACGTGGTGGAATTCCTGACTGACTACCTTCGCCTCATGGTCGGGGGCAATCTCAATGCCTTTGAAATCGAGAACCTGATGGACAACGAACTGGAGACCCATCACGAGGAGGGTTCGGTTCCGATCCATGCCATTGAAAAGATGGGGGATGCCCTGCCGGCGTTCGGCATCGTCGCTGCGGTCATGGGGGTCGTGCACACGATGGAATCGGTTGGCATACCGCCGGCGGAACTCGGCAAGCTGATCGCTGCCGCGCTGGTCGGCACCTTCCTGGGTATCTTGTTAGCCTATGGTTTCGTCGGACCGCTGGCAACATTGCTGCAACACAAGCTTGACGAGTCCACCAAGATGTTGCAGTGCATCAAGGTAACCCTGCTCGCCAGTCTCAACGGCTATGCCCCGCAGGTGGCGGTGGAATTTGGGCGTAAGGTTTTGTGTTCGACCGAACGCCCCACCTTCATGGAACTGGAGGAGGACGTGAAGCAGCGCAAGGCGCGTTGAACCTTCAGGTCAGCGACAGACAACATCATGAGCGACGAAAGCCAGAGACCGATCATCGTCAAGCGTGTGAAAAAGCATGCGCCAGCCCATCACGGAGGCGCCTGGAAGATTGCGTATGCAGACTTTGTTACGGCAATGATGGCCTTCTTCCTGTTGATGTGGCTGCTGGGGTCAACCACCTCCGGGGACCTCAAGGGGATCGCGGAATACTTTCAAACCCCGCTCAAGGTGGCGTTGGCTGGGGGTACCGGCTCAGGCGACAGCTCCAGCATCATTAAAGGCGGTGGGCAGGACCTCACACGAACCGAGGGACAGATGAAGCGTGGGGAGATCAGGGAAGAAAAAAGAACCATCAACCTGAAGGCTGCAGAAGCCGAGATCTTGCACCGGGAAGCACAAGGCCTGCAGGACCTCAAGGGACGCATCAGGAAGGCGATTGAAGACAATGCGGCACTGGCCCCCTATGGCAAGCAGATTCTGCTCGACATCACCAGCGAGGGCTTGCGCATTCAGATCGCCGATGATCGCAATCGCCCCATGTTTGCCAGCGGCAGCGCGCAATTGGAGCCCTACAGCCGGCTGATATTGCGCGAGATCGGCAAAACCCTCAACGGCGTACCCAATCGGGTCGGCATCTCCGGGCACACCGACACCCATCCCTACTCGGGCGGCGCCAAGGGCTATAGCAATTGGGAGCTGTCATCGGACCGGGCGAATGCCGCGCGGCGCGAGATCAGCATTGATGGCCTGGATGAGACCCGCGTGCTGCGGGTCGTGGGCTTGTCTTCAGCCGTGCCCCTGGATCCCCAAGATCCTGACAAGGCAGTAAATCGGCGCATCAGCATCGTCGTTATGAACAAGAAGACCGAACTCGCGATCAGCAAGGACAGCGGCGCGATCGAAGCCGAAAACAAGCCAGATACCCAGGAAGGGATCAGCGATGCCGTCAACAAGCCGTGAACCGGACCCAGCTGTGATGCAGGTTCGCAGATGATTTTCACACCAACTCGAAATGAAGCGGACTGGATCCGCTTTCTGGATGTGGTCGAAATTCCAGTGCTCCAGCGCACGGTCGATGAACTCGCGCGCCTGCGCGAGGACGAGGATCACGTCGGGGTGCGCAACATTGCTCAGGTGCTATTGCACGACCCCCTGTTTACATTGCGGGTACTGCGTTATCTGCAGGCACATCGCCATACCGTGCAGACGGCCGACATCACGACCCTGGAACAGGCCGTGATGATGCTGGGCATCACGCCCTTCTTCACACACTTTGCCAACCTGCCGGTCGTCGAGTTGGTCATGGCGCCCCAGCCGCTCGCGCTGGACGGCCTGATGCGCGTCGCATTTCGAGCCCATCATGCGGCGCTTTACGCACGCGATTGGGCCAATCTGCGCAGTGACTCGAGGGCCGATGAGGTGGCGATCGCCGCCTTGCTGCACGATCTTGCAGAGATGCTCCTGTGGTGCTTCGCTCCCGCAGAATCGCTGCGAATAGCCGAGATGCTGCGCACGGAAGAAAACTTGCGCAGCAGCGCTGCACAGACAAGAGTGCTTGGCTTCAAGATCTCCCAGCTCCAACTCAAGCTGTTCGCCCAGTGGCGGCTCGCCCCGGTTCTGCAGGAGTTGATGAATGATTCGCATGGGTCGCACCCTCGATCGGCGAACGCGGCATTGGCGGTCAGTCTGGCGCGGCATTCCGTCGGCGGATGGGACAACCCGGCACTGCCGGACGATTACGTGGCGATCCAGCAACTCCTCAAATCAACTCTGCCCGAGACTCTCGCACGGATCAAACATACGGCCTCTGAGGCACTGGCAGCGCACGATTGGTACCACATTGAGCTTGCGTTGACCCCTCTGGACAACGATAGCCCCCCAACCGGGGCTAAAGGTTTACCCGAATCTTGACGATATCTGGTTTGTGGACCACTGCCCTCACTTGCGGGCACCGGCGGCCCGACAACTGCAACGGAGCAATACATGGCGGATCCAAATATGAAGTTCTTGGTCGTGGACGATTTTTCGACCATGCGCAGAATCATCCGCAATCTGCTGAAGGAACTGGGGTTTCAGAATGTGGATGAGGCCGAGGATGGTGTGGACGCGCTTGGGAAACTTCGCGGCGGCTCCTACCAGTTCGTTATCTCGGATTGGAATATGCCCAATATGACGGGTCTTGATCTGCTGAAGAACATACGTGCCGACGAGGTACTCAAAAAATTGCCCGTTCTCATGGTTACGGCGGAAGCGAAGAAAGAGAACATCATCGCCGCTGCACAGGCGGGTGCCAGCGGCTACGTGGTCAAGCCATTCACCTCCGTAACCCTTGATGAGAAGCTCAACAAGATCTTTAAAACCATGGAAGCGGGGGTGTAGGCATGAGCACACATAGTGTGGAAACGGACTCCGAGGACCTGGAAGCCCTGTTTGACAGCATTGTCAGGGACAGACCGGTTGAGGCTTGTCTTCCGGACGCCAAGAGCCCCGCCGAAGTCGGCGAGAGTCCTTCCGGCAATGTCATGGACCGTGTCGGTCAACTTACCCGAATGCTGCACGATGCCATGCGTGAGCTCGGTTACGATCGCTTGCTGGAAAAGGCTGCTGCCGAGATGCCCGACACGCGCGACCGCTTGGATTATGTGGTGAAAGTGACGGAACAGGCTGCGGTTCGCGCCTTTAACGCCATCGAGAGCGCACAGCCAATCCAGGAGCGCATGGGAAGCGAGTCTGAGCGCCTGTCCGAACACTGGCAAAAGTTGTTCGACAAACAACTGAGCCTGGAAGAGTTCAAGACGCTGGTAGCCTCTACCAGAGAGTTTCTTGCCGACGTGCCGACGCAGACGCGTGCCACCAACGCTCAGTTAATGGAAATCATGATGGCTCAGGATTTTCAGGATCTGACAGGACAGGTGATCAAGAAGGTCACGGCGCTTGCCCACAGGATGGAAGAACAGCTCGTACTCTTGCTGGTGGACCTCGTTCCCGAAGAGTTGCGCAACGAATTGGATTGCGGTCTGCTCAATGGCCCCGTGGTAAAAGCCACGACCGGCACCAGTGTGGTGACGAGTCAGGACCAGGTTGATGACCTGCTGGCTACCCTGGGCTTTTAGAAATATCCGCTGCCGCAACGAATTGCGTGGCAAAACGGCTACTGTTCGACTGATGGGGACCCGCATCGTCATTTGATAATTCTGTCTAGACAGCCAGGGGCAGCAGATGGCAGAAGACAGTGGACTAGAACGCACAGAACCAGCATCCGTTCGACGACGTGAACAGGCACGCGAAGATGGACAGGTTGCGCGTTCGCGCGAACTGTCCACCCTGGTACTCTTGCTCACCGCCGGCATTGGGTTGTGGGTGATGGGCGCAGGCCTCGCCGACAGGCTGTCAATCATGATGCGCCACAGCATGCAGCTTGATCGGGCGCTCGCATTCGATACTGACTTGATGTTGCTCCGGCTGAAAGACCTTTCAGCCGATATGGTGCTGGCCTTTTCTCCCCTGCTTGTCTTGCTGGTGTTGGCCGGCATTGTTTCTGCCGTCCTGCTGGACGGCTGGTTGTTCAGCTTCAAGCCGCTCATGCCAGACTTGGGGCGCATGGACCCCTTGAAAGGATTGACGCGGATTCTGTCGGCGCACGGGGTCATCGAGATGCTCAAGGCGATCATCAAGACCGTCGTTGTCGGGGGCGTCGCCGCCTGGGTGATATGGCGTAACAGCGGCGCGGTTCTTTCTCTCGCCTCCGAGCCGCTTGACGCTGGCATGGCGCATCTGGTACGCCTGCTTGGCACCAGCTTTCTCATGATGGCCGCTGGCATCGCCTTGGTGGCGGCGGTCGATGTTCCGTTCCAGATATGGGACCACGAACGCAAGCTGCGCATGACGCGCGAGGAAGTGCGCCAGGAGAACAAGGAATCCGAAGGCGACCCCCACGTGAAGGCACACATTCGAAGCCAGCAGCGTGAAATGGCGCGCCGCCGGATGATGTCGGAAGTTCCCAAGGCCGACGTTGTGGTAACCAACCCGACCCATTACGCAGTGGCTTTGCGCTACCAGGACGGCGCCATGGGCGCCCCTCGCGTGGTCGCCAAAGGCGCCCATGCGCTGGCAGCTCGCATCCGCGAACTGGCGGAGGAGCACCAGGTGCCCATCCTGCAATCGCCACCCCTGGCCCGCGCCTTGTACCGTCACACCGAACTTGGCGACGAGATCCCCCCTGCACTCTACTCAGCCGTGGCCGAAATCCTCGCTTATGTGTATCAGTTGCGTCGACATCGGGACCAGGGCGGGCCAACACCCCAAGCGCCGGAACTTCCAGACATGCCTGTGGGGCTCGATCCTGGCCCGGCTGCCGATCTTGAGCCAGAGATCAATGATCGAGCGCTCGTAACATGAACAACACCTACGACCTGAAATGGTTGATCGGAGCCTCGGGACTGCGTACGGCGGCAATCCCGCTGCTGATCATCATGATCCTCACGATGATGATTCTTCCAGTGCCGCCCTTCTTGCTGGATCTGCTTTTTACCTTCAACATCGCGATCGCGATCATCGTCCTCTTGGTCAGCCTGTACACGCTCAAGCCATTGGATTTCGCCGTATTTCCGACCGTTTTGCTGCTCACAACACTGCTGCGCCTGTCCCTCAATGTCGCGTCCACCCGGGTGGTGCTGCTTCATGGCCACACAGGTCCGGACGCAGCGGGCAAGGTGATCGAAGCATTCGGCCAATTCCTGGTTGGTGGCAACTATGCCGTTGGCCTGGTGGTGTTCTTTATCCTGGTGGTCATCAATTTCGTCGTGATCACCAAGGGAGCCGGCCGCATCGCGGAAGTCAGCGCACGCTTCACACTGGATGCGATGCCGGGCAAGCAAATGGCGATTGACGCGGATCTGAACGCTGGCTTGATTGGCGAGGACGAAGCGCGCCGTCGTCGGCGCGAGACAGCGCAGGAGGCCGAGTTCTATGGCGCCATGGATGGAGCCAGCAAGTTCGTGCGCGGCGATGCTGTCGCCGGCATCATCATCTTGCTTGTCAACATTGTTGGTGGTCTGGTGGTCGGCATGGCGCAACACGATCTGGACTTCGCGACGGCGGCCAAGGTTTACACGCTGCTGACGATCGGCGATGGTCTGGTGGCGCAAATTCCGGCCTTGGTGATCTCGACCGCTGCGGGCATCGTGGTCAGCCGCGTTGGCAGCGATCACGACATTGGCGATCAATTGGCCACGCAACTCTTCAGCAAGTCTCAGGTGTTGACAATTACGGCCGCCATTCTGGCCATCATGGGATTGATTCCCGGCATGCCCAACTTCTCGTTCCTGCTTCTGGCCACGCTGTTGGGAGGCGGTGGCTATCTGATCGCCAAGCGGCCACTTGCGGCTGAAATCCCGGCGCCGGAGATACCCAGCGCCAGCCCCGCGGTCGAGGCCTCCTGGAACGACGTCGTTGCAGTCGATACGCTTGGACTCGAGGTAGGGTACCGACTGATCCCTCTGGTCGACAAAGAACAAGCGGGAGAACTGCTAAAGCGGATCAAGGGACTGCGCAAAAAATTTGCAGTCGACCTGGGTTTTCTCCCACCCGCAGTGCATATCCGCGACAACCTGGAGCTGCGTCCGAACGGCTACCTGCTGATGCTCAAAGGTGTCGAGATCGGCCGTGGCGAGGCCTATTCCGGCATGTACCTGGCCATCAACCCAGGGCATGTCAATGGCGCCCTGCCCGGTGCGGTGACGCGCGATCCGGCCTTTGGCCTGCCTGCTGTCTGGGTCGAAGCGGCGCTGCGCGAGCAGGCTCAGACCTTCGGCTACACGGTCGCAGACGCCGGCACGGTCATAGCCACCCACCTCAATCACGTCATGCAGACGCATGCATCGGAGCTGCTGGGCCGGCAAGAGACACAGCAGCTGCTTGATCATATCGGCCGCGACTCACCCAAACTGATCGAAGATCTGGTGCCGAAACTGTTGCCACTTGGCACCGTGCAAAAGGTGCTTCAGCGCCTGCTGGACGAAGGGGTTCACATTCGCGATATGCGCACCATCATTGAAGTGCTGGTCGAACATGGTGCGAAGGTGCAGGACGCTGGCGATTTGACGGCGCTGGTTCGCGTTGCACTGGGCCGGGCGATTGTGAAACAACTCTATCCGACAAGCAATGAGCTGCAAGTCATGGCACTGGAGCCCGGGCTCGAACGCATCCTCCTGCAAGCAGTGCACTCCAAGACCGGCGATACCGCGGGCATCGAGCCCGGCTTGGTCGATACGCTGATGCGCGAGGCTGGTACTGCAACCGCGCAACAGGAGCGACTTGGATTGCCGTCCGTGCTCCTGGTACCAGCTGAATTGCGGGTATTGCTGGCTCGTTTTCTTCGGCGCGCCGTATCGCAGATCAAGGTCATCGCGCATAGCGAAGTCCCGGATAGCTGCACCATCAAAGTGACGACCCTGCTAGGGAGTGGAGCATGAACATCAGAAAATTCTTGGCCAATAGCTCGCGCGAGGCGCTGCACCTTGTGCGACAGAGTCTGGGTGCCGATGCAATGATATTGTCCAATCGATCGGTCGATGGCGGTATGTAGATCCTGGCGGTAGCCCAGGGCGACCTGTCGATGCAGGTCACGCCCGACCCGACTGAGCAGAATCATCGACAGCGCAAGCCAACGGAGATCGCCAGGGCAGCGCTGCCGGCCCGGCCCGTGGCCGCACCCGCTGCAACGCCTGAGGATGACGTTTCACGCAGTCTGGTTCACGAAATAAGGTCCATGCGTGGTCTTATCGAACAGCAGTTTGTCTATCAAGCATGGGATACCGCGCAACAGCGGGGTCCGGGCAAGGCGCGCTTGCTGCGCGACATGCTGCATTTCGGCTTTAGCGCGGCGCTGGTGCGCCTGTTTCTTGAGAAAATGCCGATCGGTCTGGCAGAAGCAGAGGCTCGCGATTGGGTGAAATCCTTGCTTAATCGCAATCTTCGTGCCGTGGCCGAGGCCGACGAAATCATCGAGCGTGGCGGTGTCTACGCCCTGGTGGGTCCGACCGGAGTTGGCAAGACCACCACCGTAGCCAAGATCGCTGCACGCTGCGTCGTGCGTTACGGTGCCGATCGCCTCGTATTGTTGTCAACGGACAGCTATCGAATTGGAGCCCATGAGCAGCTCCGCATCTACGGAAAACTCCTCGGCGTGCGGGTCATCGCCGTGAAGGACGCGTCCGACCTGCAGTTTGTCCTTGAAGATCTGCGCGGCAAGCATCTGGTCCTGATCGACACGGTGGGCATGGGCCAACGCGACGAAATGGTGGCCGAACAACATGCCCTGTTGTCTGCGCCGGGGACCGCTGTGCAGCGCTTGCTGCTGCTCAATGCCACCTGCAACGGCGAAACGCTCGATGAGGTAGTGCGCGTGTACGGTGACGGTGGCTTGCATGGTTGCATCATCACCAAACTTGACGAGGCCGTAGGCAACGCCACGGTTCTTGACGTCGCCATTCGCCATCGGCTTATGCTGCACTATGTCACGAACGGCCAGCGCGTTCCGGAGGATCTGCATCTGCCAGACCGGGAAGACTTGCTGACCCGCGCGTTACACCCGGTCGAGAAGCCTTCGGCGCATCATCTCGACGCCCCTGAATGTCAATTGATGGTGGCCACCGCAACTTCAAGCACGGCCATGACAGGAGCTCAACTTGTCTAGAGCAGGCACTGACCAGGCCGAAGGCTTGCGTCGTTTGATTGACCGCAGCGGGCTGCAGGTCGTTTCCGTCAGTCGGGACGACAGCGACCAGCCCGGCGCCATCGTCAATCTTGCGGGAGCGCTGGCAGAACTCGGCCGGGATGTCCTGATACTCGATGAGCAGCCAGGTGCACGCGGCATCACCGGCGCGCTCGGCTTGAAGCCACGATTTGATCTTGGTGAAGTCATCGCCGGAAGGCGGGAACTCGACGACATGATCGTGAATGGTCCGGCCGGCATTCGCGTCCTGTCGCTGGCACACTGCAGGGGCTTGCTCTCCGAATTGTCGGAACGCGAACAGCGCCGCCTGGTAGAGCGGTTCGGTCGTTTGAGCGTTCCGGTGGACACGCTGCTGGTGCAATCAGCCTCGGGTCAGGCCAGTTCGCTGCTGTCGTGCGGCACAGGAGTCCGGGAGGTGGTCGTTCTTGCCGGGGGCGGTGCCCGGGAAATCACCGCCGGCTACGCCTTGATCAAGCGTCTCAACAATGAATTTGCGCGCCACGAATTCCATGTGCTGGTCAGCAACGTCGCCAGCGAAAACATGGCTCGAACGATTGTCAGCAACATGGCCACAGTCGCTCGACGGTACCTGCGGGTCTCGCTCGACTTCATTGGAAATGTGCCGCCTGATGAAAAGTTGCAGCACGCGGCGCGATTGGGCCTGCCCGTCGTTGCCGCATTTCCGGCGGCAGCGGCGGCCGCGAGCTTTCGCGGGCTGGCGCAGGCCATCGCGGCCTGGCCCCGGGGCGAGGACGGTATTGGTGGGCTCGGCGACATCATGAGCCGCGTCATATCTTCGAACAACCAGCGCACCGCTGCGGCGTAAAGCACTCACCAGGATCAGCATGTATACAGCAGCTGCAACCCGCGACACGACTCAATACCTGACGCAATACGCGCCACTGGTCAAGCGTATCGCTTACCACATGATGTCCAAGCTGCCCGCGAGCGTTGAAATTGACGACCTCATTCAAACCGGCATGCTGGGCCTGCTTGACGCAATCAACCTCTACGAGGAGTCGCATGGAGCCAAGTTTGAGACCTACGCGGCGCAACGCA
This sequence comes from Comamonadaceae bacterium, assembly GCA_007280205.1. Taxonomy (GTDB): domain Bacteria; phylum Pseudomonadota; class Gammaproteobacteria; order Burkholderiales; family Burkholderiaceae_C; genus Rhodoferax. The sequence goes on along the minus strand of QYPX01000023.1, from coordinate 14,234 downwards.
TCCGGGGTGCGATGCTTGATGGTCTGCGCCAGGTAGATTGGCTGCCACGCAGTTTCCGGCGTGACTTGCGCCGCATCGAAGGCGCGATTGCCAAACTCGAACAACGTTTGGGGCACCCGCCATCCGAGCGGGAGGTGGCCCGCGAACTGGATGTTTCGCTCGGGGACTATCAGAAGATGCTGCAGGATGCGCGCGGCTACCAGCTGGTTTCTTTCGAGGACTTGAATCATGACGACGAAAGCGACTATCTGGATCGCCACTTTCAAGACCCGGGTGCAGACCCGCTGGACGTGCTGCTCGATCGCAAGCTGCGCGAAACGCTGGTCAAGGGAATAGACGCGCTGCCAGAGCGGGAGAAGACCGTCATGGGGCTCTACTACGAGCAGGAACTCAATTTTCGCGAGATCGGCGAAACACTGGGTGTGAGCGAATCTCGCATCTGTCAATTGCACACCCAAGCGATTGCACGCCTGCGCAGCCAGATCAGAAACGTTTGAGACATGGATGTCAGCAGCCTGATTGGTATAGCCGTTGCACTGATCGGCATCATCGCCGGTCAACTGCTGGAGGGCGGCTACGTCGGCTCCCTGGTGCAGGGCGCTGCGCTACTGATCGTGCTGTTCGGAACCGCTGGCGCGGTCATGGTGCAAAGTCCTGAACGCGTCTTTGCGCGAGGCGTCAAGATGATCAGATGGGTTGTGGTCCCACCCGAATTTGTGCCGCAGCGCATCATCGCCGAAATCACCGGCTGGAGCTTTTCTGCGCGCAGGGATGGCTATTTGTCACTCGAACAGCATGCCGTTTTGGCCATCGATCCGATCGCGCGCAAGGGCTTGCAGATGCTTGTCGACGGCGCATTGCCGGAAGAACTGCGCCAAGCCATGGAGGTGGAAATATTCACTTTCGAGGACTACCACCGACAGGCCGCGCGAATCTGGGAAGCCGCTGGAGGATATGCCCCTACCGTGGGCATTATGGGCGCCGTGTTGGGGCTGATTCACGTGATGGAGAACTTGTCCAATCCCGCTCTGTTGGGCAGCGGAATTGCAGTGGCTTTCGTGTCCACCATCTACGGCGTCGGACTCGCCAACCTCATCTTTCTGCCGGTCGCAAACAAACTCAATGTTCTCATTACCCGACAGGTGCTGCTGAGGGAAATCATGGTTGACGGACTGGTCTCCATCGCAAGCGGCGAGAGTCCGCGCACACTGGAAAACCGCCTGCTCGGCTATGTCACGACTCAGCGGCCCGATGCCGGTGGCCTTTGACCATGCGCCTCAAACGAAACGCACTTGGCCAAAGGCAAGCGGGCAATCAGGAGCGATGGCTGATTTCCTACGCCGATTTCATCACTTTGCTATTCGCTCTTTTTGTTGTCATGTACGCTTTGTCGTCTGTCAGCGAAGGCAAATTTCGCGTTCTGGGTGATTCACTGGGTACTGCCTTTCGCAACAACAGGGACAAGCCGCTTGCATCCATTGTGCAGCCCCCCGCCATAGACCTGCCAGTGCGCAAAGTCACCAAGTCGCCCGACCCGCAAGTCAGGCAGCGCGAAGAGATGCGTGGCATCGCCCAAGACATACTCAAGGTGATGGGGGCGTTTGTACAGGATGGGAAAGTCACGGTGACACAGACCAATGGCGGCATTTCGGTAGAGATCAACGCGAGTGTGCTGTTTGCCTCCGGGCAGGCACAATTGCGCGCAGAGTCGCAGCACGCGTTAAGACAGGTTGCCGGCGTTCTTGCACCGACAGTTCAGAGAATTCAGGTAGAAGGCTACACCGACAACACACCCATCAGCAACAGCCAGTTCCCTTCCAATTGGGAGTTGTCAGCGGCGCGCGCGAGCAGCGTGGTACGGCTTTTCATCGACAATGGCGTTGCCGAGCCACGGCTCAGCGTCATCGGTTACGGACCCAATCGCCCGGTAACGGCCAACGACACGACTGAGAATCGTGCGCGCAATCGCCGGGTGACTGTGATGATCCTGACGGAAGTTCCAGGCAAGGTCGTGGACATTCCCTTGGGTGCCGGCGCCAAGCCGCCGCGCTAGCTTTTGCCAGCCCACTCAGGCTTGGCTGAAAGACCTGGCGCTGCGCATGGGGCTGAGCCGACCGTCGGAATGATAGACACCATCTGACGAAGCAGCTGACGACTGCAAGACAGCGAGCTTCTGCCGATTTTGTTGTAACTTGCTGTCGATCAAAATGCCATTGTCCTGATTGAGTTGGCGCGCCGTCTCGGCCACTGCCATCAGTTCCAACCAGGCCTTTTTCGCGGCCGTAGCAAGTTCCGGATGGCGACTCAACCAAACCTTGATTCCTTCGGCGTTGCCACTCAAGCCCTGTGCTGCGAGATGGCGGCTGCGTTGATCGGCGAGACCGGACAGTGTCGCTATCTGGCTTGCCTTGTCGACGGCCAGCTCCGCCACACGGTCGCCCTGAGCCTGGACCAAAGCGCCCTGCTCGACTTGCAGCAAGCGGCACATAGCGCCGAACGCAAGTCGTTCACTCACCAGTCCTGCGACAAAACCTTCTGCGTTCACAGAGGTTCCCGGATCTCGAGAAGCGGTTTTCAACATCAGGCCTATTGCCTTGCGTGCCACAGCTCGCGCGCGGTCTGGAGCAGATGATCGGCCACCACATTCGGATTTACCTTGAAGCGGCCCTCCGCGATAGCCAGTCGGATTTCGGCCACACGCGCCGCATCTACCACCGGCATATCGGCCATCTGGCTCTCGATGGTCTGCAATTGCGAAGAAAGCGCACTCAATTGCACACGCGCACCGCTCCCCGCACCCGTGTTAGGTGGGCTCGCTACCCCTTTGCTGGTCTTGGGTGCACCCCCGGAGATTCCAAGGGGAAGACCTGATTTGGGAGAATTTTCAACTTTCATGATTGTTACCTCGGTCTACCACTGTATGTCTCCTATTACGGCAGTCCCGCCAGAAACTATAGGCCGGATTCGACCAAATTCCGAAAAAAGCTCGATTACCCAGCCAGGCGCAGCTCGTTTTCCGCTTTCACTGGACATCGACGATGAACCCGGGGCGCGCGATGCCGTTGACGGTATTGCCTGTGAGGGTACGAACCTGGGCTACCTGGCCCTCAACGGCGTTGGTCAGTGCCTTGCCCGCAGCGCTCACTTTGAATCCAGCACCCTGTGCGCGCAGGGTGACCGACTGCCCTTGCTGAATGACCAGGGGTGCGCGAAGCAAATCCTGCCGCAGTGGCTGCCCCGCAGCAACACCCACCGTGACGACGCGCCCGATCGCTTGCCCGGCGTCGGTCATGACCGCACCGGGAAGAAGTCCGAGATCAGCCTCCTGCAGCGTCAGGTCAGCCGCTACGATGGCTCGGCCCTGCGTCAGTGGATGCGCCGCCACCACCACTCCAGCCATCACCCTGACCGACACCGGAACATAGATCGTCCACGGGCTGGCACCCACGCAGCGCACACCGACGCTGGTGTTGCCCCACACGCGCGCGCCTGGGGCCATGAACGCTTCGGGAGCCGCGCAAACGCTCAGATTCAAGTTCCGGTCGATGGCACCGACGCTGAAACTCACTCTGCCCGGTAGTCCAACCGTCTGCTGCTGCAGCAGCTGTTCGATCGCGCCAACGATCTGCCCAAGCTGCGCCTTGTCGACCGAGGCATGGCACAAGGCCGCGCTGCCACACAGCAACTGCAGGGCCAGAACACAGTTTCGCAAGTTCATCGATATCCTCCAACGTGGCAACGCAGCGCTTGAAGCGGCGCAGATGAACAAACTATATCTGCAGGCGACTCCAGACAGTGCCGGATAAGCAATGCTTTTCATCGGCTAATCGAGCCTATGGCCATCGGCAGCACAGCGAAGCCGCCCTGATGTTCCATTTCACACGGCCATCGCGGGCGGCAAAAATTGCCGCTGCATGGTGGATCAAGCGATGAAGTGCATGGACTTTTCCGTGCTACTCCGGACGCTCCAAAAATCCACGACGCCTACCATGTGGTCAAGGTAAACGCCACGCTCAGACCAAAGAATCACTGACACAGACACCATGATTGAATCACTTGACCGACTGTTCCAGTTCCAGGCAAACGCACTCAATGTACGCGCTTATCGTCAACAACTGCTGGCATCGAACATTGCCAATGCCGATACGCCAGGCTACAAGGCGCGCGACATCGATTTCGCCTCCGCGCTGCGCAATGCAGGCGCTGGCAACGCAGGCACATCCTCAAGCTTGCCGCTGCGCGTGAGCAGCCAGCGGCATCTCACCGGCCTGGCAGCAGGCAGTGCACCCGCTGAAGCGCTCTATCGCACCGGACAGCAGCCCAGCGTCGACGGCAACACCGTCGACATGGACGTCGAGCGCAACCGTTTTGCCGAAAACGCTGTGCACTACGACGCCAACCTTACCTTTCTTAGCGGTCAAATCAAGAAGATGACGGCTGCAATTCAAGGATGACTAGACCATGTCTTTGCTAAACGTATTTGAAATCGCCGGCTCTGCCATGACGGCACAGTCACAGCGGCTCAACGTCGTCGCCAGCAATCTGGCCAACGCCGACAGTGTCACCAGTTCCAATGGTCAGGTCTATCGCGCCAAGCACATCCTGTTCAAAGAACAAGCACTCAGCGGCACAACCGGCAGTGGCGTTCAGGTGGTCGGCGTCGCCGAAGACAGTTCACCTGGCAGACAGGTCTATGACCCGAAGCATCCGCTTGCCGACGCGCGTGGCTATGTTGCCATGCCCAACGTCAGCCCGGTTGAGGAAATGGTCAACATGATTGGTGCCGCACGGTCCTATCAAAACAACGTCGAAGTCCTCAACACTGCCAAGACGCTGATGCTCAAGACGCTCACCCTCGGACAGTAAGCCCTGCAACCAGCCACAAGGACCTCAGCATGAGCACGATAAGCGCAACCACCGCCGCATCCCAGAGCACCGTCCCCGCGAGCACCGCCTCGGTCAGCGGCGAAGGGCAGGACCGGTTCCTCAAGCTCCTGGTCACACAGCTGAGGAATCAGGATCCGCTCAATCCCATGGACAACGCGCAAATCACATCGCAAATGGCGCAGATCAGTACGGTCAGCGGAATTGACAAGCTCAACACGACGATGCAGAGCATGGCGGCAAGTTTCAATGCGGGGCAATCGCTGCAGGCGACCTCCATGATCGGGCGCAGCGTGCTGGCAACCGGAAGCCTGATCGGGCTCGAGGGTGGTTCGGCAGTGGGCGGGGTCGAATTGGCAGCGGCAGCGGACAGGGTCACGGTATCCATCCGCGACGCGTCGGGCCAGTTATTGCGCACGCTGGATCTCGGCGCGCAGGACTCGGGCGTGCTCAGCTTCCAGTGGAATGGGACCACCGACAGTGGCGCAAGCGTTGCCGCTGGCGGCTACAGCTTCGCGGTTGAGGCGATTCAAGGCGGAACGAAGGTCGAAGCCACAACCCTCTCGGCGGGTCTGGTGGCAGGTGTGACGACTGGCAAGAGCGGGGTCACGCTCAATGTGAACGGGATCGGCAGCCTGGCACTGTCGGATGTGAAACGGGTCATGTGATATCACGAATTGACAAATATCAGCAAGGAGAAACGAAATGAGTTTTCAGCAAGGATTGAGCGGTTTGAACGCCGCAGCAAAAAACCTCGACGTGATCGGCAACAACGTCGCCAATTCGAACACCGCAGGCTTCAAACAGGCCTACGCGGTCTTCGGGGATGTGTTTGCGGCTTCGTTTGGCGGTGTGACCAACACTCAGGTCGGCATCGGCACACAAATAAAGGGGGTGAAGCAGGAGTTTTCACAGGGCAACATCACTGTCACCAACAATCCGCTGGATGTCGCCATCAACGGCCTGGGATTCTTGCGGATGAGCGATAGCGGCGCCATCAGTTATACCCGCAACGGCGGTTTCAGCCTCGACAAGACCGGCTTCATCGTGGGCGCTGGTGGGCAACACGTTACCGGCTATACGGCGGTCAACGGCACGATTGTGCCCAACGTGCTGGTGAACCTGCAACTGTCCGCGGCCGACCTCCCCCCCACCGCGACCACCAATGCCAGCGTAGGGGTGAGTCTCACTCCTAGCGCGCAGATACTGCCAACGGCGAGCCTGCTTATCACAGATCCAGCCACGTATAACTTTTCAACCGCATCAAGCGCCTTCGACACTTTGGGTAAAGCGCACCCCATGTCGTTCTACTTCAACAAAACCGCAGCCAACACCTGGGATTGCAGCACCTACGTTGATGGCGTCGTCGCCAATGGCGTCGGGCCCAGCACACTGACTTTCGACAGCGCCGGCGCGCTGCTGACTTCCACCAACCTGGCGAAGACCGCCACGCCAGCCGGTGGCGCTGCGCCGCTTTCGATCACCCTGAACTTCGATACGATGACCCAATTTGCCTCCTCTTTTGGCGTCAATTCGCTGTCCCTGGATGGCGCCGCTGCCGGCGCGCTCAATGGATATAACGTTGGTGCCGACGGCATCATCATGGGCAAATACACCAATGGGCAGACACAAAGGCTCGGTCAAATTGTGCTGACGAATTTCACCAACATTCAGGGATTGGCACCAGCCGGGGATGGTATGTGGATAGAGACCGCTGACTCTGGCGTGCCGCTGACCGGCATCCCGGGCAGTGCCAGTCTTGGCGCCCTGCAATCCTCAGCCAAAGAGGACTCCAACGTCGATCTGACCGCCGAGCTGGTAGCCATGATTACTGCGCAGCGGGTCTACCAGGCCAATGCCCAATCGATCAAGACGCAGGATCAGCTCTTGCAAACCATGGTCAACTTGAAGTAAGGTGAGATCAGCATGGACCGCATGATTTATGTTGCCATGACGGGCGCCAAGCATACGCTCGACCAGCAGGCCGTGGTGGCAAACAACCTGGCCAACCTTTCAACCAATGGCTATCGGGCCGCGGCCAGCGCATTTCGTGCGGTGCCGGTCCAGGGCGAAGGCATGCCAACGCGTGCTTTCGTGGTCGGCACGACTGCGGGTGCGAATTTTGCGTCGGGTCCCTTGCAGGGCACCGGGCGCGAGCTCGATATTGCCTTGCAAGGGCCGGGTTGGATCGCGGTGCAGACGGCAAACGGCAAAGAGGCCTACACGCGCAACGGAAGCCTCCAGGTCGGCGCCAACGGCATGCTACAAACTCGCGGCGGCCTCAATGTTCTTGGCGAGGGTGGGCCGATCTCGGTTCCGCCAGACTCCAACATCAGCATTGCCAAGGAAGGCACGGTGTCAGTCGTGTCAACTGTGCCACCACCGAAATCGGTCGATGCCGTTGGGCGCATCAAACTGGTCAATCCCGACGAGAAGCTCATGGTCCGGGGAGACGACGGCCTGTTCCGCATGGTCAATGGTGCCAGCGCGCAGGCTGATCCCAATGTTGCGCTGGTTTCGGGCACGCTCGAAGGCAGCAACGTCAACGCCGTCGAAGAGATGATCAGCATGATCAGTCTGGCGCGGCAGTTTGACATGCAAATGCAGTTGCTGAGCAATGCGCAAAAAAATGCGGCTTCCGCGAGTCGGATCCTCAACCTCACAGCCTGAACAGGAGCACAGCATGATTCGATCCCTCTGGATAGGCAAGACCGGCCTCGAAGCGCAGCAAACGCAGCTCGACGTCATCGCCAACAACCTGGCCAACGTCAGCACCAACGGCTTCAAGCGATCACGCGCCGTGTTCGAGGACTTGCTCTATCAGACACTGCGCCAACCCGGTGCACAGTCGTCCCAGCAGACACAGCTGCCCTCGGGATTCCAGATCGGCACCGGCGTGACGCCCGTGGCAACCGTCAAGATTTTTTCCCAGGGCAACTTGCAGCAAACCGGCAATCCGCTGGATGTCGCGATCCAGGGCAACGGATACTTCCAGGTTTTGCAGCCCGACGGCACGCTCGCCTACACCCGCGACGGATCCCTGCAGGTCGATAACCAGGGAGCGCTGGTCACATCGAACGGCTATCTGATTCAGCCGCAGCTCACGATTCCGGCCGGCGCGTTGAGCGTCACCATCGGGGTCGACGGGACGGTGTCCGCACTACTGCCTGGCAGCGTCACGCCAACCCAGGTTGGGGCCTTGCAACTGGCGAATTTTGTCAACTCCACCGGCCTGCAGAGTGCTGGCGAAAATCTGTATCTCGAAACCGCCTCCTCCGGAGCGCCGAGCGTGAACACGCCAGGCAGCAACGGACTGGGCAAACTGATGGCCGGCAATGTCGAGACATCCAACGTCAATGTGGTCGAAGAAATGGTCGCCATGATTCAGACTCAGCGCGCCTATGAGATGAACTCCAAAGTCATCTCAACGTCCGACCAGATGCTGGCCAAGCTGTCGCAACTCTAGACACTTCTGCAACCATGACCGAGGTGAGCATGATTTCCCAATTTTTTCGCCGGGCTGTCGCAACGGCAATGAGCTTGTTGCTTGCGGCCTGCGCCGTGACCATGCCTGCAACGCCGTCGATGGTGCATCAACCCACGACGGTGCGCCCTGCACCGGAACCCGTCGCCCTGCCTGCCAACGGCACCATTTACCAGCCCGGTTCTACCGGCCAGCCGGGCTACCCGCCCCGAGCCTTGTTCGAGGACCGGCGGGCCAGCGCCGTTGGCGACATATTGACGATCAACATCAACGAGACAACCGCCGCCAGCAAAAAGTCCGGCAGCACCGCAGCGCGCACCAGTGGCAACAACACCTCCGTCAGCGCGCTGGTTGGCTTGCCCGGCAGAGGCCTTGAAGGCATGAACCTCGGCACCAAATCCGCCAGCAGTTTCAATGGCAAGGGTGACAGTGCCAGCAACAATGCTTTCACCGGGACCATCAGCGTCACGGTGATTGAAGTGCTGCCCAGCGGCAACCTGGTAGTGAGCGGCGAAAAGCAGATCGGCATCAACCAGGGCGCCGAGTTTGTGCGTTTTTCCGGCGTCGTCAGTCCAAGCCGGATTGCGGTTGGCAACGTGGTCTCATCGACCCAGGTGGCCGACATGCGCGTCGAGTACCGTGGCAATGGCTACATGGACGAAGCGCAAACCATGGGCTGGTTCCAGCGTGCCCTGCTTTCGCTAAACCCGTTCTAGCAGCAGATCAAAAGCGAAAGAATCGAAATGAAACCGATCAAGATCTGGCTACTCTCGGTGCTGCTGCTCTGCTGCGGCGGGCTCCACGCCGAGCGCCTCAAGGACCTGGTCTCGATCGAGGGGGTGCGCAGCAACCAGCTGATCGGCCATGGCCTGGTGGTGGGTCTGGACGGCAGCGGTGACCAGACCACGCAGACACCGTTTACCGTGCAAAGCGTGATCAACATGCTGACCCAACTGGGCACCACCCTGCCTGCTGGCACCAACCTGCAACTCAAGAATGTAGCGGCGGTCATGGTAACGGCGTCGCTGCCGGCCTTTGCCAGACCCGGCCAGACGATCGACGTTACCGTGTCTTCCCTGGGCAACGCCAAGAGCTTGCGCGGCGGCACACTGCTGATGACGCCTCTGAAAGGCGGCGACGGCCAGGTCTACGCAGTCGCTCAAGGCAACGTCCTGGTGAGCGGCGTGGGTGCCAGTTCGGCCGGCGGCGGCACCAGCGTCCAGGTCAATCACCTCAGCGTGGGGCGACTCAGTGGTGGCGCCACGGTCGAACGCGGCGTACCCACGGAGTTGGGTCAGGGCGAACACATCAGCATCGAACTCACCACCACCGACTTCAGCACCGCGCGGCGCGTTGTCGAGGTCATCAACGAGCGCTTCGCACCCGACACTGCCGTTGCAGTCAATGGACGCGTGATCCGCCTGCGTGCACCGGCCTCGGCCGATGAGCGCGTGACATTTATCGGCCAGATCGAGAGCCTGGAAATCACGCCGGCACAGACCAGCGCCAAAGTGATCGTCAACGCCCGCACCGGCTCGATTGTCATGAACCAGGCCGTGATGATCCAGGCCTGCGCCGTGGCGCACGGAAACCTGACGGTTGTCATCAACAGCGAGCCGGTGATCAGTCAACCGTCGCCACTCTCAACCCAGGGCCAGACCGTGGTGGCAGAGCGTGCACAAGTCGAGATTCGGGCCGACAAGAGCGGCTTGACCATGGTCAAGGCAGGTGTTTCCCTGGGCGACGTCGTCAAATCACTGAACGCCATTGGCGCCACGCCCCAGGACCTTCTGGCCATTTTGCAGGCGATGAAGGCCGCCGGCGCTTTGCGCGCCGAGCTGGAAATCATTTGACCCACCGAGTCCAGGCACCATGACACAGGCCGGCAATGTCAGCAACGGGCTCGCACTTGATGCGCGCAGCCTCGACACACTACGACTGCAGGCCAAACAGAATCCCGAGCAGGCCACCAGGGCGGTGGCACAGCAGTTTGAGGCAGTCTTCCTGCAGATGGTGCTCAAGAGCATGCGGGACGCAACGCCACAGGACGGGCCGACCGATAGCGACCAGACGCGCATGTACACCTCGATGCTGGACCAACAGATAGCACAAAGCCTGTCGGCCAAAGGCATCGGTCTGGCCGATGTGATGCTGCGCCAACTCGGGCGCAGTCAAACCGCAGCGCCGGCGTTCCCCGTGACAGCAAAACCGGCTGACACCAAAACCAGCGCTCCCGTGGCCAGTCAGAACTTTCTGTCCCGCATGAAAGAGCACGCCATCGCGGCCAGCAATGCGACCGGCATTCCGGCAAGGTTTTTGCTCGGTCACGCGGCCTTGGAGAGTGGCTGGGGCAAAGGCGAGATCCGCACTGCCGACGGCAGCCCAAGCCACAACCTGTTCGGCATCAAGGCCGGGCGCAGCTGGAAAGGTGCCACCGTCGACGTCACCACCACCGAATACGTCGACGGTGCGCCGCGCAAGATGGTGCAGACGTTTCGCGCCTACGCCTCGTATGCGCAGGGATTCCAGGACTACGCCAGCCTGATGAAGAACAGCCCGCGCTACGCCGCAGTGCTCAAGCAGAGCGACGGCGCTGGCTTTGCCCAGGGGCTACAGCGTGCGGGCTACGCCACCGATCCCAGGTACGCCGAAAAACTCACAGGAATCCTCAACGGTGCCAGCATGCGCCAGAGCCTGGTTGCCTGAGGGAAAGCAGATATGCCTAATTCAGCAGTCAATCTTCTGCCCGAACTGTCGTTAATACCTACAAGCGATGTGAGCGCAAGGAGCACCTAGATGGGAATCAGCATATTCAATATCGGCATCAGCGGCATGAATGCGGCGCAGGCCGGGCTGATCACGGCTGGGCACAATATCACCAACGCCGCGACGCCAGGGTACAGCCGCGAAGAGGTTGTTCAGACCACCAACGTGGCCCAGGCCACTGGGGCTGGCTTTTTCGGTCAGGGTGTTGCGGTCAAAACGGTGCGGCGCCTTTACAGCGACGCTTTGTCGGGCCAACTCACGTCAGCCCAAGCGCAAGGTGGGCAGATCGATGCTTACAACGCACAGATCAAGCAGCTCAGCAATATGTTCGGCGACCCCAGCGCAGGTTTGGCGCCAGCGGTTTCCGCCTTTTTCGGCGGACTCGCGGACCTTGCCTCTCATCCGGAATCGGTTCCATCGCGCCAGGCTTTGCTCTCTTCCGCCGGCACCTTGACCGCACGCTTTCGCGATCTCGACCTGCAGATGTCACAGATGCGCAGCAACATCAACTCGGAGATCACCACCAGCATCACCTCGATCAACGGCTTTGCCCAGCAGATTGCCTACCTCAACCAGCAAATCGTGACGGCCGAGGGCGGGAGCGCACAGCAGCAAACTGCGAACGACCTGCGCGATCAGCGTGATGCGCTGGTGGCCTCGCTCAACAAGGAAGTACGCGGGTTCGTCATCAAGGAGGACAGCGGCGCCTACGACATATTTATTGGCAACGGTCAGCCGATCGTGCTCGGCAACCAGGTTTTCGGGCTCTCCGCGACGCCCTCTGCCGAGGACCCGCAGCGTGTCATGGTCGGATACAGCAACGGTGCTTCGATTTCCGCACTCGCCGAATCCAGCCTCCAGGGCGGCACCTTGGGAGGCCTGCTCAGCTTTCGCAGAGAGTCTCTCGATAGCGCCCAAAATGCCTTGGGACGCGTAGCCGTTGGCATGACGCAGTCGCTCAACGCCCAGCACGCTCTTGGGCAGGATCTGAATGGCGTGATGGGCGGCGACTTGTTTTCTGTCGACGGTCCAGCGGTGGTGCCGAGTTCGAATAACACAGGCTCTGCTGCCATCAGCGCCACAGTGCAGGATGTCTCGGCGCTGACTACCAGCGACTACCTCCTGCAGTACAAAGGCCAGGTCGCTGGAAGTGAGGATTTCCTGCTGACGCGGCTGTCGGACGGACGCACCACATCCGCCTCGTTTGCCAGCGCGACTGGCTATCCACACAGCCTGCAGGTCGATGGGCTCAGCGTGACACTTTCAGCAGGCGCGGTAGTCAATGACCGTTGGACGATTGAGCCTACACGTTTTGCTGCCAGCAGTATTCGTCTGGCCCTGTCCGACACGGCTGCGATCGCCGCCGCCGCACCGATTCGCACGGCGGCAGCCCTGACCAACAGCAGCAGAGCGACGATTTCCGCAGGCGCTGTCACCAGCGTAGTCGACCTGCCGCTTGCGGCCACAGTGACGCTCACCTTCAATGCGGCGGCGGGTCAATTCGCGGTCAGCGGTGCCGTGCCGCCAGTCAGCCCCATCACCTATTCGGCGGGCAGCCCGATCGGCTTCAACGGACTGAGCTTTTCGATCACTGGAACGCCGTCCAATGGGGACTCCTTCACGATCTCGCGCAATACGGGCGGCTCAGCTGACAACCGCAACGCACTCGCACTGGGCCTGCTCCAGACCACCAATACGCTGAGCCGAAATGCCGCCATTGTCGGTGCGACGGCTACCGCCAGCTTCAATGGCGCCTACAGCGAGATGGTGAGCCAGATCGGCAACACGGCAAGACAGACCGAGGTCATGGCGGCGGCACAAGCCAATGTGATCGTCCAGGCCAAGCAGGCCGTACAGTCGCTATCGGGCGTGAATCTGGACGAAGAAGCGGCCAATCTGTTGCGCTTCCAGCAGGCCTATCAAGCCTCGGGCAAGATGATGCAGATCGCCAGCAGCCTGTTCCAGTCAGTTCTCGATCTCGCAAAATAGGGAGGTTTCATGCGTATCAGCAGCAGTACCATTTACGAGGCGAGCGTCGGTGCGATGCAGCAGCAAAGTGCAAAGTTGCTGCAAGTGCAGCAACAAATATCGACCGGTCGGCGCATGCTCACGCCGGCCGACGATCCGATTGGCGCCGCTCAGGCGCTTCAGGTGACGCAGTCCCAGACGATGAATACACAGTACGGCACCAATGCCGGATCGGCCAGCGACAGCTTGACCCTGGAAGAATCGGTTCTGGGCAACATCACAACGCTGCTGCAGGATGTCAGGGACATCTCGGTCACCGCAGGCAATGGCGCTCTTTCCAGCAATGACCGCGCCATTCTGGCGACCGACCTGAGCGGCCGCTACCAGCAATTGCTGGCACTCGCCAACACGGTCGACGGCAACGGTCAGTACCTGTTTTCCGGTTATCAGGGAGGCGTTCGTCCCTTCACGGCACAGGCGAACGGTACGATTGATTACAACGGAGACCAAGGGCAGCGCCTGATCCAGATCAGCGCCTCCGAGCAGCTCGCGGTGAGTGATGCCGGCAGCGATGTGTTTCAGCGCATTGCGGTTGCCGGTGGTGGTTATCAGGACGTGTTCAAGACCATCGACAACCTGGTGCAATTGCTGCAGACCTCGCCTGGCGGCGCAGGATTGACCACCGGCCTTGCCACCGCACTGGGCAATATCGACAACGCCTTGAACAACGTGATCAACGTGCGCACCTCCGTCGGGTCGCGCCTGAAGTCGCTTGACGCGGCGCAAAGCGCTGGTGAAGACCGGGCGCTGCAGTACAGCCAGACCCTCTCGCGTCTGCAGGACGTTGACTATGCCAAGGCGGCTGCCGAACTCATGCAACAGCAGGTCGGCCTGCAGGCGGCACAACAGTCATTCGTCAAGTTGGCCGGGCTTTCGCTGTTCAACTACCTCTAACGGGGTTCCAGCAGCAGGAATTGTCATCCCGGTCGCTGCTTTGTCATCCCGGACTTATATGGATGCCTCCCGGATAGCAAGAAGAATTTGTGTTGTGTTGTAAAAAAATCGGCTGCTTACTTATATCCGGCCTTGATTTCGTGGTCTGTCTGGTTGCCCAGACTCGCCCGATGGCCCT
>QYPX01000268.1 GCA_007280205.1 Comamonadaceae bacterium | reverse complement strand
TGGGCTTTGACTGCCGCGACGTGGCGGCTCCAGTATTGCTTTGTTGTCATCGTCATGCTCGTTTTTCCATCTGAAGTTAGATGGGCCAGCATGGCGGGTTCAGATTTGGTTTACAAGTCTGGGGTTCGTGGAGCGCTTACAACCAAGTTGACCAGGCGCTGCAAGTCTTCGCGGTTCTTGACGATGCGCGGCAAGCCAAAGATGGGGCGCGGCGGGTCGTCCGGGTGCATCGCCATCTTGATACCCGCCTCTTCAGCGACCGGGATGATGGCCTTGAGAAAGTAGCCGAGGTTGGCCCACAGGGCTTCCTCATCCACCGCTTTGTACTCGGCCAGCAGGCTCTTGAGTTGTTCAGGTTTGTAGCTGGCGTCCCAGCCAGGCAGGGCGATGCCCTTTTCCGGGTCAATCCTCGCTACCGCCTTGGCGTCGAACGCCAGCGTGAAAGAGCCGTCAGGCAGTTCCTTGGCCATTTCGGTGCGGGTCCAGTCAAAGACGGGCATGAAGTTGTAGCAGATCACTTTCACACCCGCCGCTGCGCAATGGCGGATGTTTTGCTGGAAGTTGGCAATGAGGCGGTCCCTTGTTGGCTTGCCCAACTTGATGTCTTCGTGGGTCGGCACACTTTCAACCACTTCAAACTTCAGCCCGGCGGCTTCAATGCGCGCACGCAGTGCCTGCAGCTTGTCCAGGGGCCAGACCTCACCCACCGGCACATCGTAAATGGCGGAAACAATGCCATACATGCCGGGTATCTGGCGGATGTATTCGAGCTTGACGGGGTCAGACTCGCCATACCAGCGAAAGGTCATTTTCAAGGAACTGCTCCAAGGGCGTTGCGAATTCAATGTAGCACGAAATAGCTTAGGATAATGACTCGCACCAGGCGGATGGTGTGGCTTGCGGACTCCGGCCGACGCTCGCGAGCGGGCTGATCAGGTCATCCAATGTGGCGGCGTTAAGACTGCCCTTGGTGAGCCTGTTCCGCGGTGACCGCGAATGGGGCCTGCGCTCGCAAGCCACATCACCCGCCTTCGTTTGGAACTTGGTGCTACCTGCCCCAAAATCATCGGCTTGACGTCATCGCTGGTGAAGTCGCCAATTGGCGCTTCAGACACTTATGCACAGTTCCCAGTTATGAACAGTCTTGCGTCAGCAATGGCTGCACTCCCCCCTGAACAACCGAATTTGGTAGGCTGTTGACTTTACATAATTATTGGACGGGCGCATGAGTGGTGGCTTCACAACTGGAGACCACCATGAATTCGATCAGCTCGTTATTGCCCTTAGCCAAGACCTGGCTACTTGACGGACCACTTGCCGCGCATGTTGATGCCTACACGGCCAATCTTGAGCGAGGAAGTTACTCTCGGCAAACATCTCGTAGCCACATGGACGCACTGGCGCATTTTGCCCACTGGATGGCCCGCTGCACCCTCACGGCCAGTCAACTCGACGAGGATTGCGTTAGTCAATTTCTGAATTTCCATCTGCCAAGCTGTGATTGCCATTGCATGGCGCTGAGAGGCCATGACCAGTTGCGCGCTGGACTCGGGCTGCTGCTGGACGTACTTCGCGAGGAGCGAGTGATCGCCGAATTGCTGCCACCCACCGGGCCAATCGCCGATGAGTTGAGCAGGTACGACGCACACATGCGCGATGCCCGTGGTCTTGCCGTTGGCACACGCAAAGACCGGCTATACAGGGTGGGGCAATTTCTGCATTGGAAGTTTGCCGACAGGGCTTTCACTGGCAAAGAAATGCTGGTGGAAGACCTGCGTGCCTTCATCACCAAAGAGCTGGAGCGGGTCAATTCAACATCCCATGCCCAATCTTTGGCGGCCTCCTTTCGGGCGTATTCCCTCTTCTCGTTCTGACTGATCAGCGCCTTTTGATCTGCCATCGACTTCAGCTTCAACTGATCCGTCGTCAGCGTCTGCGTGCCACCATCTTCGTTCAGTGACAGCGACAACACGCTGCCTTCTCCATAGATCGCCATGAGCAATTGTCTTGCTTGTGCGACGCCTTCGGCGTAAATTGCGGTCTTGAGCATCATCGTGGCTGACGAGGTTTTCGCTCTGACTGTGGCGAAAAAGAGAGGAAGTGGGTTGGTGATTTCTTTGATGAGCATCATCTATTTATCTCTTAGCTTGCTCTCAGCCAAGAAAGCGCGTAATGTTCTGAAAGCCAACTAACTTTAACAAGCTGTTGAACTGCGTGATGCGGCAAATGAGTTCTGAACTCAATTACGGTTGTGTTGGCAATGGAGTTCTACGTTTAAGGTGTACGAATGAGTTTTTTTGCTCAAGAAGGTCATGATGAGAGGGAGGCTGCTACTAATGCTCGCCTCGAGGCACTTGGTCTTTTTGAACGTTGGCGAACTCTTGCTAGGATTTACCAAGCTGCGTTGCTGATTTGCGCTGTATTGGCTGCAGTGCTTGGACAGAGTACTTGGGGATGGGTGCTATTGGTCATAAGCACTTATTTGGTTTTTCTGTGTTGCATTTCCCATTCTGAGTTTAAACATTGGCAGTTAAGAATAGAAATGTTTGGACATGAAACGCGGTTACGCAATTTTATTGTTCAGCGTGAATTTGATAATAAAGTCACTTCACAAAATGGACCGTAACCGCTTTCGCAGCACTACCAATCTGCTGATCCAACTTCCGCGCTTGCTTGACGCTGAATCATCAAGACTACAAAAATGCGGCATGAATGATGATCGCGTATGTATGAAGTGTCAGTGCAAGAACTGAAAGAGACGGCAGATGTCTTCAGCCATATAAGAAATGGAAGGATAGGCGTCGAATATATATCATATGAGTTTTCTGTATCTAGTGATGTACTATTGGTGCCTATTTCAGAAGTAATACGACCCAACAGAAACGAGGGACGAATTTGGTTTAGAAGCAAAGAAAATATGGAGGACTTATTGCAATCGATGATTGCGAGAGACTGCATTCCTCCAATCAATGTCTTCAGTAAAAATAAAGGTAATTTTGACTGCTATATAGTAAGAGATGGGTTTCATAGATATTATGCAAGTTTAGCATTGGGCTATAAATTTATCCCAATTGAAATCAATAATTGGGATTTTGAAGATGCTAACTAAATATTGCTATATTGCATGATATTGTATTAACAATTATTTGAGAGGTCTTTCATGTTGATGGCAGAGATTGCGGTTGGTGTATTTATTGCATTGCTAGCTTTTCATTTTTTCAAAAAATACAACGAACGCAATGCAGAAATAATATTAAAAAAGCAAGAAATGGATATCTATTCCAAAAAATTAGTCCAAGAGATGGATGCAAGAATACAAGAAAGTTTTATACGATATTTAGCTGTATTTCATGATCAATTACTTACTCTTGAAGATGATAAAACGATAACATATCAAGATGCAGGTCTGATAGAGTTTAGGCTATTTATGGAGCATTGCGAAAAACTCTCTGCGAATCTCGCATTGGAAGAAGAAAATAATAATAATCTACTTGAAATAAGTGACATTCATAAGCAACACATAAAGAACGAAATCTCCTCAATTATTCGCATAAAGAGCATCACTGCTCAGCAAGGTGCTTTGCGGATGATGGAGGACAAGCTAGTTGAAATTGCCAATTCAAAAGTAGATTAAAATATGGCAATAGTCATAAATATGTAGAAAATTAAAATAATACTTGCACTAACAGATCATTTATTCAATTTACTACTAGTTAATCAATCGTCTCCTCTTGAATCAATTCTTAAGGCGATCACGCCTTTCACGAATGCACCTTCAATCATTGCATCAAGGAGTCCATTGCTGACGATCGGTTTAACAAGCTAAATCGCCCAACATCGAGCGCTCCACTTGTTTATCAGTCACTTCTTAAACCGAGCTCGAACAGCATCAGCAGAAACCGAAATCTGCTGATCCAATTCACCCAACTCACACGCTGATTTCAGCGTCTCAAGCACAGCGATCAACTCAACGCCATTGCTGACCTCGACGCTGTTCTTGCCCTTCGCAATGTCAATCACCTTAGAGCCATAAAGGATTCGTTTTACTTGAAGCCACGTCAGACGAAAGGTGATCGCGGTCGCAACGTCCTTGTGCCCAAGAAGTTGCAAGAGGAACTGTTCGACTATCTCTGCACTCGCTTTCGTCTGAAGGAACTGAAGGTGCTGCACTTCACTGACACGAGCAAGGCGCTGTTCTACTCGCAGAAGTCATCTATCAAGGGATTCAGTGCGAACACACTCGCGCAGTGGTTTGGAGCGACATATCGCGCATGTGGCATCGAGGGCGCATCGTCTCACAGTGGCAGAAGACACTTTGCGACGTTTTTGAATGAAAGCTCTGTATCACCCAAGATCATTCAAAACTTGCTTGGGCATCGTCAGCTTCAAACAACTATGCTTTATTGCGAAGTGTCACCAAAGTCCATGCGTTCTGCTGTTGAATTGATGTCTTGAATGAAAAAGCCCCCAATTGGGGGCTTTGTAATATCAGCGAGAGCGACTAGATCATAGAAAGTTCATCAGCTCGAAATATTGCTCGAAAGCAATGGATCGCTAAATGTATCTTCAAGCAGTGAAACATACTTGTCAAATAAATTATATGTTTCCGTCTGAATCAGTCGAGCTAGATCAAAGAGGGCATCTGTGTTCCTTTTCGTGATTGCCTCAGAACCATAGGCAGTAATGTGACCATGAGCAACGAGGTGACGAATCTGTCGAGCAACAGCATGAAGACCTCCGTCGCCTAAATAGAAAGACATCATTCTTTCTATCTGCATCGTATTGCCACACTCAGTCCACGCACGAACAACACCATCAGCAGTCGTTTCCCTCTTGATGTGTTGGGTGCCAGGAAATGTGCCGATGCCGATCTGATAGCCCCCACTGTCGCCAAGAATCGTTGTTCTTGATTTGTCTCTGTTCGCAACAGCACACGCACGAGGTCGGTCATCAGAGAACATAGCTGCCATTGGCTGATTTCTTGACCAATGCGACTGCATACCCCTTTCGTGTCACATCTAGCTTTTTGCTCTTGCTTACTATATTTTTGATGTAAGGGTCTTCTGCTGCAAAGAATAGCTCGCCAAGTTCAATGTGCTTGACGTGGATTTGCTGTTCACTGAGTATGTCAAGTTTGGTTTTCTTAGACGAAGATGCTTTTGTCTTGGCACTTGCGATTTCTTCATCAGTCATTTGAAGTGGCGAAACAATAACGCCTACTGCACCAATGCCCCCCATCGCTTGAAAGAACTGTCTGACCTTGTCTTGAGGGTTTTGAACTTGGTAGGCATCTTTGTTTGTCTCGTATTCGTGATGAAGACCACGAAGTGCCCTTGCCCAATTTTGCAGCTTGGGAGTCATCCCATCCCACCCAAGCTGCCACACTAAGCGCACGAGGCGAGTAAAGTTTTCTTCACTGCCACGATGCACAAGTCGTCTTTCTGCATAAAGCTCTTCAAGAAATCCATCAAACGTTCGAGCCTCACGCCACCATAAATATGCCCCACCAAGCGTTAGATAGAGTCGCTGTTGGGCGCGGTCATGCAATTGTGTCTGTTCATCTGCATCCCCAATCAACGCGTCAAGTACTGTTCTGAGTTCAGCTTTGGTGGTCATTTCGTCTCCAAGGGAATATTTCACCTTGCTGACATTCTGACAGTAGTGATCAACCTTGCAATTTGGCGAGTGCCACTGAATCGTTTTCAAAGCCCTAACGACTCCACAGAGCCGTGCTTTGCACGCCTCTGTGCGAAGACCGAAATCCGCGCCGCAATCGTGCCTCGCACGAATGCCCACGCTGCAACATCCAAAGCAAGACGCCACAGAGCGCCTCTGAGCGATTTTCAGCACAGAGCAGCAGCGACACTACTGTCGTGGCGCGCTACGAGCGTGTAGGGGCGATCTCATGACTTCTTAGAAGTTCTTGCACTCAAACCTTCGTGCTCAAGCATGAGGTCTTCGCTTATGCAAAGTTGCATGTTTAGAAGCTCTAGATCGCTTGGGGATTTCCTACTGTCTCGCCTTTTTAGCTTGCTCCATGTTGCACCAACTAGCTCAGCGTAATACTGCTTGCCACTTGGAGTCTTGATTCCAAGTCTGTTGAATCCATCAGCCACTTGCTGATTCGTAAATCGTTGAGCGACCATCTGTCTCATGAGGTCGTGTCTGTACAGCCTTGAATCTGAAAGGAAGTTCAGTGACAACTGCCTTGTTGTCAGTGCTATTGAGAACAGAAGTACTAAATCTTGTACTTTGTATGTTACACGAAACTTATTCCACTGTGACGCTCTTAGCCAGATTCCTTGGCTTGTCCACATCGGTGCCGCGCGCGCAGGCCGTGTGATACGCCAGCAACTGCAGCGGCACCACGTGCAGTAACGGGGAGAGCTCGCCGTAATGCTCGGGCATGCGGATCACGTGCAGCCCTTCACCGCTTTCGATCCGGGTATCGGCGTCGGCCAGCACATAGAGCACACCGCCACGGGCCCGCACCTCGTGCATATTGCTCTTGAGTTTTTCCAGCAGCGCGTCGTTTGGCGCTACCGTTACCACCGGCATGGCGCTGGTCACCAGTGCCAGCGGGCCGTGCTTGAGTTCGCCTGCCGGGTAGGCCTCGGCGTGGATGTAGCTGATTTCCTTGAGCTTGAGCGCGCCTTCCAGCGCAATCGGGTAATGCAGGCCACGGCCCAAGAATAGTGCGTTTTCCATCCTGGCAAAGTCCTGCGCCCAGGCCATCACCTGCGGCTCCAGCGCCAGCACCGCCTGCAAGGCAATGGGCAGGTGGCGCATGGCCTTCAGGTGCCGCGCTTCTTCTTCCTCACTCAGGCGCCCCTTGGACTGCGCCAGCGCCAGCGTCAGCAAAAACAGCCCAGCCAGTTGGGCCGTAAAGGCCTTGGTGGAAGCGACACCGATTTCGATGCCGGCGCGGGTGATATACGCCAGTTCGCATTCGCGCACCATGGCGCTGGTGGCCACGTTGCAGATCGTCAGCGTATGGGTCATACCAAGACGCTGCGCATGGCGCAGCGCCGCCAGCGTGTCGGCGGTTTCGCCGGACTGGGTGATGGTGACCACCAGCGTCCTGGGGTTGGGCACCGAGTCGCGGTAGCGGTATTCGCTGGCCACTTCCACCTGAGTCGGTATTTTGGCAATGCTCTCCAGCCAGTACTTGGCGGTGCAGCCGCTGTAATAGCTGGTGCCGCAGGCCAGGATCAGGATCGAGTCGATGTCCTTGAAAACTCGGGCCGCGCTGACGCTGCCGTCAAACAGTTCAGGCACGATGCCGTCCACGCCTTCCAGCGTGTCGGCGATGGCGCGCGGCTGCTCGAAAATCTCTTTTTGCATGTAGTGACGGTACGGCCCCAGTTCCACCGCGCCACTGTGCGCCAGCACCGTCTTCACCGGGCGCTGCGTGCTGCTGAGTGCTTTGCCGGCCTTGTCAAACAACCAGTACTTGCCCAGTTGCAGATCCACCAGATCGCCCTCGTCAAGATAGACGATCTGATCGGTGACCCCGACCAGGGCCATGGCGTCACTGGCCAGAAAGTGCTCCTGCCCATCTTTGCCCACGCCCAGAACCAGCGGCGAGCCGGCGCGAGCCCCCACCAGGCGGTGCGGCTCGTCCTTGCAGAACACGGCGATCGCATAGGCGCCGTGCAGTTGCGGCAGGGCGGCCTTGACGGCCTCAAACAGATCGCCGTCGTACAGGCTGTCGATCAGGTGCGCGATGACTTCGGTGTCGGTCTGGCTCTGGAAGCAATAGCCTTTTGCCTGCAGGGCCGCACGCAATTCGTCGTGGTTTTCGATGATGCCGTTGTGCACCAGGGCGACCCGACCGGCTCGGTTGGCAGCGTCGGGGCCGACACCGTGGCTGAAATGCGGATGCGCGTTGTGCACGGCCGGTGCGCCGTGCGTCGCCCAGCGCGTGTGCGCAATGCCGGTGTGGCCTTCAAGTTTGCTGGCGCTCACCTGCTCGGCCAGCTCAGCCACGCGCGAGGTGCTGCGTGCCCGCTGCAAGCCATTGGCCACCACCGCCACGCCACAGGAGTCATAACCGCGGTACTCCAGTCGGGCCAGTCCCTGCACCAGGATAGGGACAATATTGCGGGTAGAAACTGCGCCGACGATGCCACACATAGAATGCTCCAGTAAATGTAGGCCTAAATGGTAAAACTACGTCAGAGAAATTTGTTATCTAATTGTTAACAAATTTGGCGTTTTATTTCATATTTGATTGTTTGTGAATATATTGCATCTTTAATAAACATTTATGAAATATACTTTCATCACAAGGCGCTCAAGAACATCAGTTCGGCATATCACGTAGAACTACCTAAGCTTTAACCCGGTGGCGCCTTGCAGCGTAAATCGATAGCATGCGGGTACTCGCCGGACGAGCGAGCGTCTGCTTATTTGCCCTTGTGGCCGGAGATCCATTTGTCAGCGGAATTCATACTGGAAACACGTGGACTGACCAAAGAATTCAAGGGATTCGTGGCAGTCAACCAGGTCGACCTGAAGGTCCAGCGCGGCCATATCCACGCGCTGATCGGCCCCAACGGCGCCGGCAAGACCACGTTCTTCAATCTGCTGACCAAGTTCTTGCACCCCAGCAGCGGCAGCATCAGCTTCAACGGCATCGACATCACGACCGAAAAACCGGCGCAGACGGCGCGCCGTGGCATCGTGCGCTCGTTCCAGATCTCAGCGGTGTTTCCGCACATGACGGTGCTGGAAAATGTGCGCGCCGCGCTGCAGCGCAATCTGGGCACGTCCTTTCATTTCTGGAAATCCGAAAGCACGCTCACGCACCTGCATGGTCGCGCGCACGAGTTGCTGGCCGCGGTGGACCTGCAGGATTTCGCTGACGAACTCACGGTCAATCTGCCTTATGGTCGCAAACGCGCCCTGGAACTCGCAACCACACTGGCGCTGGAGCCCGAACTGATGTTGCTGGATGAGCCAACGCAGGGTATGGGCCACGAAGACGTGGACCGGGTCACGCAGCTGATCAAAAAGGTATCCGCCGGGCGCACCATCCTGATGGTCGAACACAATATGAACGTGGTGGCCAAGATTGCGGATCGCATCACGGTGCTGCAGCGCGGCGCCATCATTGCCGACGGTCCCTATGCTGAAGTCGCCCGCAACCCGCTGGTGATTGAAGCCTATATGGGCACCGTCGATACCGCTCTCCAAGGTGCTCATTGATGACCACTGAGCTGCTGAAAATCCAAGACCTGCACGCCTGGTATGGCGAATCGCACATCCTGCATGGCGTCAACCTGACGGTGCATGAAGGTGAGGTGGTGACACTGCTCGGGCGCAACGGCGCCGGGCGTACCACCACCTTGCGCGCCATCGTCGGCTTGACCGGCAGGCGCAAGGGCTCGATCAAGATCAGGGACGTGGAGGCGATCCAACTGGCGCCGCACAAAATAGCGCGCCTGGGCGTCGGCTACTGCCCCGAGGAGCGCGGCATCTTCGCCAGTCTGACGGCTGCAGAAAACCTGATGCTGCCACCCACCATCGCCGCTGGCGGCATGAGCGTGGAAGAAATTTACGACATGTTTCCGAACCTCAAAGAGCGCTCCAGCAGCCCTGGCACGCGTCTGTCGGGCGGCGAGCAGCAGATGCTGGCAGTGGCGCGCATCCTGCGCACCGGCGCCCGCCTGTTGCTGCTCGACGAGATCTCGGAAGGGCTGGCGCCTGTCATCGTGCAAAAGCTCGCCGAGATGATTCTGGCGCTCAAGGCCAAGGGCTATACGATCGTGCTGGTCGAGCAGAATTTCCGTTTTGCAGCACCGCTGGCAGACCGCTTCTACGTCATGGAGCACGGCACCATCGTGAAACAGTTTGCCCAAGCCGAGCTGAACCAGAACATGGGCATGCTGCAGGAATACCTGGGCGTTTGACCCTCTTGGCGCCACCCTTTTCAACCCATTTTTCCACCCTCAACTCAACAGGAGACACCATGAAACTCAAAACCCTCGTCGCCGCCATAACCCTTGGCTTTGGCGCTTGCGCCTTTGCCCAGGCTCCCGGACCGGTCAGAATCGGTTTCATCACCGACATGTCCAGCCTTTATGCTGACATCGACGGCCCGGCCGGCGGTGAAATGGTCAAGTGGGCCGCTCAGGATTTCGGCGGCAAGGTACTGGGGCGCCCGATTGAAGTGCTGACGGCTGATCACCAGAACAAGGCAGACGTTGCCAGTTCCAAGGCCCGTGAGTGGATGGACAAGGAAGGCCTGACCCTGCTGATTGGCGGCACCAACTCCGGTACTGCGCTGGCCATGAGCAAGGTTGCTCTCGAGAAAAAGCGTCCTTTCATCGTCATCGGTGCCGGCTCGGCCCGTCTGACCAACGAGGACTGCTCACCCTACTCAATACACTACGCCTATGACACCGTATCCCTGGCCAAGGTCGCTGGCAATGCGCTGGTCAAAGCCGGTAACAAGAGCTGGTACTTCCTGACGGCTGACTACGCCTTTGGCTACTCGCTTGAAGGCGATGCCGCCACAGTGGTCAAGGCCAATGGCGGAACCGTGGCCGGTGCGGCACGCCATCCGCTCAATGCGTCTGATTTCTCGGCTTTCCTGCTGCAGGCGCAATCCTCCAAGGCGCAGATTCTGGGCCTGGCCAACGCCGGCGGTGACTTCACCAATGCGATGAAGGCGGCCAAGGAATTTGGCATTACCAAGAGCATGAAGGTTGCCGGATTGCTGGTGTTCATCAACGACGTGCACAGTCTGGGCCTGTCCAATACCGAAGGTCTGCAACTGGCCGACAGCTGGTACTGGAACCAGGACGACGCCTCGCGCAAATTTGCCAAGCGCTTCTTCGAGAAATACAAGCGCATGCCGTCGAGCCTGCAGGCTGCCGACTACTCCGCTGCCGCAAATTACCTCAAGGCCGTACAAACTGCCGGCACCACCGACACCGACAAGGTCATGAGCACGCTCAAGACCATGAAGTTCGACGACTTCTACGGCAAGGGTCAAATCCGCGCTGACGGCCGCATGATTCACGACATGTACCTGTTTGAAGTGAAATCGAGCAAGGACTCCAGCACGCCCTGGGATTACTACAAGATGATCGCCAAGGTCCCCGGCGAGCAGGCCTTCACCACGGTGGCCGAATCCAAGTGCTCGCTGCTGAAGAAGTAGTCTGACGGGAAGCGACGCATCTTCATGGAAATTTTCGGCATTCCCCATCAGGCCTTTCTGGGCCAGCTCTTGCTGGGACTGGTCAATGGCGCGTTCTACGCCATGCTCAGCCTCGGCCTGGCCGTCATCTTTGGTCTGCTGGGGGTCGTGAATTTCGCGCACGGCGCGCTTTACATGCTGGGTGCGTTTGCGGCCTGGATCATGCTCGACAAGTTCGGCATCAATTACTGGGCGGCGCTGCTGCTGGCGCCGCTGACGGTGGGTCTGCTGGGCGTCGTCATCGAACGGCTCTTTCTCAAGCATCTGTACAAGCTCGATCCG
The DNA here is from genome assembly GCA_007280205.1 of Comamonadaceae bacterium. GTDB lineage: Bacteria > Pseudomonadota > Gammaproteobacteria > Burkholderiales > Burkholderiaceae_C > Rhodoferax. The sequence goes on along the minus strand of QYPX01000268.1, from coordinate 6,592 downwards.
CTGTACGGATTGCTGCTGACCTTTGGCCTGGCGCTGATCTTTGAGGGGATTTTCCGCGAACTCTACGGCGCCTCGGGCCAGAATTACGACGTGCCGGCCCTGCTCTCGGGCGCCACCAATCTGGGCTTCATGGTGCTGCCCAACTACCGTACCTGGGTGGTGCTGGTGTCACTGCTGGTCTGTCTGGGCACCTGGTACCTGATAGAGCGCACAAGGCTGGGCGCCTATCTGCGCGCCGGCACCGAAAACGCTCCGCTGGTGCAGGCCTTTGGCATCAATGTGCCGCTGATGGTGATGCTGACCTACGGCGCCGGCGCTGCACTGGCCGGCCTCGCCGGTGTGCTGGCCGCGCCCATCATCCAGGTCAATCCGCTGATGGGCTCGAACCTGATCATCGTGGTTTTTGCGGTGGTGGTGATCGGTGGCATGGGCTCCATCATGGGTTCCATCGTCACCGGTCTGGGTCTGGGCGTGGTGGAAGGACTGACGCGCGTCTTCTACCCGGAGGCCTCCAGCATTGTGGTTTTTGTCATCATGGTGATCGTGCTGATGTTCCGACCGGCCGGCTTGTTTGGCAAGGAAAACTGATTCATGACCCCCGCTGCCAAACTGATTCGTCTGACCTACATCGCACTGCTGATACTGGCGCTGCTGGCGCCCATGATCGGACTCTATCCGGTGTTTGTGATGAAGCTGCTGTGTTTTGCCATCTTCGCCAGCGCCTTCAACCTGCTGCTAGGCTTTACCGGCTTGCTGTCCTTCGGGCACGCCGCCTTTTTTGGATCCGCCGCCTACATCACGGGCTGGCTGATCAAGATGCAAAACTGGACACCCGAGCTGGGCATTCTGGCCGGCATGCTGGGCGCCGGCGTGATCGGTGTCGTGGTGGGACTGGTGGCGATCCGGCGCCAGGGCATCTACTTCGCGATGATCACGATGGCGATTGCCCAGATGGTGTTTTTTGTTTGCCTGCAGGCATCCTTTACCGGTGGTGAAGACGGTTTGCAAGGGGTGCCGCGCGGCGCTTTGTTCGGCCAGTTCTCACTGGCCTCGGATACCGCCATGTACTACCTGGTGGTGGCCGTGTTTGTGGCCTGCTTTCTGGCCATCTCGCGCATCGTGCATTCACCTTTCGGGCAAGTGCTCAAGATGATCCGCGAGAATGAGCCACGTGCCATTTCGCTGGGCTACCAGGTGGACCGCTACAAGCTGCTGGCCTTTGCCCTGTCGGCAGCGCTATCGGGCCTGGCCGGGTCGCTCAAGACCCTGGTCATGGGTTTTGCCACTTTGTCGGACACGCACTGGTCGATGTCGGGCGAGGTGATCCTGATGACGCTGCTTGGCGGTGTTGGCACTTTTTTCGGTCCGGTGTTTGGTGCCGGCATCGTGATTTCGCTGCAGGACATGCTGGCCGACAAGGTGGGCTCCTGGGTCAACGTGATCATCGGCGTCATTTTTGTGCTGTGCGTGCTGGCGTTTCGCAAGGGCGTGGTCGGTGAGTTGCAGGCCTTTCTGGAACGCCGCCGCGTCGCCGCCAAGCTGCCGACGCCTTAGGCTGAACCTGTCTGCAGCGCCCTCAGAATGACTTCGCTTGTTCTGGACGCCACCGACCTGCAGTTGCTCGCGCAGTTGCAGAGCGACGCCGCGCTGAGCAACCAGGCGCTGGCTGAACGTCTTCATATTTCGCCGCCAACCTGTTTGCGCCGCGTCAAACGGCTGCACGAGGCCGGTCTGATCGAGCGCGAAATTGCCATCCTGAGCGTGGACAAGCTGGCCTCGCTGGTTGGCCACGGACTGTGTGCGATTGTCGAAATCACCCTGGACCGGCAGGACAATGCAGCCCTGGAGGCGTTCGAGCAGCGCGTGGCGGCGCAGGATGCCGTGCAGCAGTGTTACCGCGTCTCACCCGGGCCCGACTTTTGTCTGGTGGTGCACTGCGCCAACATGCCAGGGTACCTGGCGCTGGTGCAGCAGCTTTTCACGGCCGATGCCAACGTGCGCAACGTCAAGACCTTTTTCAGCGTCAAGCGCAGCAAATTCGGCGCCCGGCTGCCGCTGCCCGAATTCCGGAACAAGTGAGTCTCGCCAGTTTGCCGACTCAGTCGTAGAACCAGGCCGTGGCTTCTTCGGTGGCCCATTGCAGGGCCAGGTGGGTGTCATCGAACAACATGCTGCACAGCTTGCTCGTGGTGCCGGGCTCGCGCGTCCAACCCTTCAGGGCGATGCCGATGCGTCGGCGGTCGCCGCCCATGCGGTAGGTCAGGTCGCCGTATTCGTTGACCACCCGGCAGAGCAGCGCGACGAAGGCGTTGACGACCACGCGTACGGGCTTGCCCTGCTCTTTGGCTTGGTTCTGCAACGCACGCACAAAGCGCAGCAGGTAGTCCAGCTTGCACACGTGCGAAAAGGTATTGGCAAACTGGCGTACGTTGGAGCCCTGAATAGCCATCAATTCGCGTTCGATCACGATGTCCAAACCCTCGTCCTGGTACTCGGGCAGGCCGGGTTCGGCCAGTATGCGCTGTAGGCGCGCCACCGCCCGACCGACGCCGGTGTCGGCCTCTATCAGCGCTTCCCGAAACGCCAGACCTTCAGTGGGCTGCGTGCCCTTGCCGCCCGAAGGCATGGCCGCAGCGGCACGCCTCAGATCAGCCATCATGTTTCGAATCTTGGCCTCGCGCACCTGGATGGTTCCGGCAATGTCGGCCAGAGTGATGCGCAAAAACAGGTGCAGGATGCCCAGACGCTCGGCCTCCGACATCTCGCGCATGGGAATCAGGTCCACCAGCGCAGCCAGCGAACTCTCGCCCGTGCTGAGCACACCGAACACGTCGTGGAAACGGATGATGTGCAAGAACAGCCAGTGGTCCAGTTCGGTGCTGAACATGGCGCGCAGTGCCCCCTGCTCGGGGCTGTACAGCAGGTGGTAGTAGCCGATCGTGGTGTGACGCTCACGCTGGATGATTTTGCCGATATCGTGGTAGAGCGCCGCCACCGCAATGTAGCCATGGGCTGCCCTGGCCGACCAGCCACGTCGCTGCATCTCGGGCGACTCGAAGATCGCCTGGTAGTCGCACTCCAGTTCGGCCATCAGGAACAGGAGCTCGTCGTCATCCGTCTGTACCACGCCACTCAGGCCATGCTGGTTGATTTGCAGCGCCTTCTTCACCACCGCGCGAACGTGTCCCGGCGTGTCCCGATTGTCCTTGGGGTCGCGCTCGTGATCTACCAGCCCAATCAGATCGCGCCCGAAGGGCAATTCGGCCAGCAAGGCGTCCGTTGGCCAGGGCTCAACGGCCAGAGCGGGGATCAAGCGTGCAAAGGCCGACTCGGGCGGAAAGTGTGGCTGGACGATGGCTGGGTTTCGATCTGAATTCATAGCCGTGAATCCTACTGCAAAGCTATTTATTTTTCTTCGGCCGCTTCCAGTTGGGAATGCTGACCTGCCTGGCGCGCGCCACGCTCAAGGCACCTGGCGGCGTGTCCTTGCTCAGGGTCGAGCCGCCGCCCACGGTGCCACCGGCACCCACGGTGAGGGGCGCAATCAGCACGCAGTTGCTGCCGATGTGCACGTCGGCCTCAATCACGGTGCGGTGCTTGTTGGCGCCGTCGTAATTGGCGGTGATGCTGCCGGCGCCAAAATTGACGCGCTCGCCAACCGTGGTGTCACCCAGATAAGCCAGATGGTTGGCTTTGGCGCCGCGCGCCAGACTGGAATTCTTGACCTCGACAAAGTTGCCGATATGCACTTCAGCGCCAAGCCTGGTGCCCGGACGCAGCCGCGCATAAGGCCCGACCAGTGAGCCCGCGCCAACTTCGATGAAGTCTTTCGAACCCGGCGCACCGCCCTCAATGTGGCTGAAGGCGTGGATGACAGCGCCGGCACCCATGCTGGCATTCGAAATCACGCAGTTGGCGCCAATGCGTACATCATCAGCCAGTGTGACCTGGCCTTCAAAAACACAGTTCACGTCAATGGAGACGTCCTGCCCGCACTGCAGGCTACCGCGCACATCGAGCCGCGCCGGGTCCGCCAGCCGAACTCCCTGCTCCATCAACTGCAATGCGGTCCGCCTTTGACAGGCGCGCTCCAGTTCAGCCAGCTGCAGCGGACTGTTGACGCCAGCCACCTGCAGGGCATCGCTGATCTTGTGCGCCACCACCTCAACACCATCGGCGACCGCAAATTTCACGATGTCAGTCAGGTAATACTCGCCCTGGGCATTGTTGCGGTCAAGCCGCGCCAGCCACTGCTTGAGTTGCCGGGCGGGCAAGGCCATCATGCCGCTGTAAACCTCGTTGATGGCACGCTGCTCGGCAGTGGCGTCCTTTTGTTCGACGATGGCTTGCACCGCCTGGCCACGACGCTGGATGCGGCCGTAGCCGGTCGGATCGGCCAAGTCAATCGTCAACAGGGCCAGTTTGCTGTCGCCACAGGCAGCAATCAATTGCCGCAAGGTGTCGGCGCGAATGAGCGGCACGTCGCCCGACAGGATCACCACCACCCCGTCGTCACGCAGCACCGGCAACACCTGCTGCACCGCGTGCCCGGTACCCAGCTGAAGCTCCTGACGCACGAAGTCGAGATCAAAGCGTCCGGCGCCACCGCTTTGACCAGCCAACGCGGCCTCCACTTCTGCGGCGCCATGACCGGTAATCACGATCACCTGGCGCGCGGAAAGTTCGGCCGCAGTATCCACAACATGTCGCAACAAAGCGCGTCCGGCCAAAAGATGCAACACTTTAGGCAATTTGCTTTTCATGCGCGTGCCTTTGCCGGCCGCCATGATCACCACATCCACAGCGCCTGGCGCGGTGGCGTTTTTTGAAATATCACTCATGCCCATCCCCCATCAGTCAACAAGTCGATTCCTGAAGCTCGGTCACATTATCGGTGTGCTGCTGGCCGTGCTGATGCTCTCGGGCTGCAGCGCTGTCAAGCTGGCCTACCACAACGCCCCCGAACTGAGCTACTGGTGGCTCGACGGCTACCTTGATTTCACGCCAGCCCAGTCAAGCCGGGTGCGCAACGATCTGACGGCCCTGCAGAGCTGGCACCGTCAGCATGAACTGCCTTTGTACGCGGCGACGCTGGAAAAGCTGCAAGGCATGGCTGGCGCCAGCGTGAGCGCGGGGCAGCTCTGCGCCGTGGCTGACGAACTGCGACCGCGTCTGCAAGCGCTGCTCGATGGCGTCGAGCCCACGGTGCTGGCAATCGCACCCACGCTGACGCCACAACAACTGACACACCTGACGCAGCAGTTTGACAAGCGAGCCGAGAAGTGGCGCCAGGAATGGCTTGCCGGCAGCGCGCTGGAACGCAGGGAACGCCGCCTCAAGCAACTGCTGGAGCGCGCCGAGTCGTTCTACGGTCGACTCGACAAGACCCAGCGTGCGCTGCTGCAAAATGCCGCGGCCGGTTCTCTTTTTGACGCCGACTTGAATCACCGCGAGGCACTTCGGCGCCAGCAGGACACGCTGCAGACCTTGCGCCGCGTGCAGGGCAGCAAGCCCGACGAACCCGGCGTCCGGCTGGAAATGCGCGGCCTGATCGAGCGTGCCATGATTTCTCCTGATCCAGCATACCGAAACTACGCAGCCCGGTTACAGCTTGAGACCTGCAGCACACTGGCGGCCCTGCACAACAACAGCACCGCAGAGCAGCGGCGCCACTTGATGGAAACCATGAAAGATTACGAGAACGATGCCCGCTCTTTGATGGCAAACCCGCGCTGAAGCAGCCTAAGATCAGGCCATGGCCATCAGCGTGTTTGACCTCTTCAAGATCGGCATCGGACCGAGCAGCTCCCACACCGTGGGCCCGATGCGGGCGGCGCGCCTGTTCGCACTGGCGCTGCAGCGCGAGGGTCTGCTGGAGGCGACGAGCAGCCTGAAATGCGAACTTTTCGGCTCGCTCGGTGCCACCGGCAAGGGGCACGGGTCTGATACCGCCGTCATGCTGGGTCTGATGGGCCACCAGCCCGACACCGTGGATGTGCAGGCGGTTCCGGCACTGGTGGCGGCGGTGCGCAGCAGCAAGCGCCTGTCTTTGCTGGGGCAGCACGTCATCGACTTTCACCCCAACGAGCACCTGCTGCTCAATCAGCGCGAGGCCCTGGTCGAACACCCCAATGGCATGAAGTTCAGCGCCCTGGACGCTCAGGGCAGGCTGATGAAGGAGAGCAAATACCTCAGCGTCGGCGGTGGTTTTGTTGTCACTGCCGGTGCTGCCAACGAGGCCGTGCTGCACGCCTTCGAGAAAACGCCCCACCCGTTTGCGTCGGGCGATGAACTGCTGCGCCTGTGCCAGACCCACCAGATGCGCATCAGCGAGCTGATGTGGGCCAACGAGCGCAGCTGGCGCAGCGATGTGGAGATCCGCTCCGGCCTGCTCAACATCTGGCGCGTCATGCGGGAGTGTGTAGCGCGCGGCTTGACCGAACAGGGCACGCTGCCGGGACCGTTCAAGGTGCAGCGGCGCGCCCCGGTGCTGGCGGCGCAACTGCGCGAGCGGGCCGAGCGCGCACTGGCAGACCCGCTGTCGGTGCTGGACTGGATCAACGTTTACGCCTTTGCCGTGAACGAGGAGAAC
>QYPX01000046.1 GCA_007280205.1 Comamonadaceae bacterium | reverse complement strand
TCGCAAATCGTCTCGCCCGGTCTGGGCGCGATGCAGTCCACCATCGCCTGGATCAGCGGGCGCGGCGTAAAGTACTGCCCGGCACCGCTCTTGGTGTCCTGCGCATTCTTTTCCAGCAGCCCCTCGTAGGCGTCGCCCTTCACATCGGCGCCCATGGCCGACCAGTTTTCGCAATCAATCAGGTCCACCACAAGCCGGCGCAGCTTGGCCGGATCCTGAAACTTGTTTTGCGCCTTGCCAAAGATCAGGCCAATGGTGCCCTTCTCGGCACCGAGCTTCTCCAGCGTGTGGCGGTAGTGGTCAAACAGCTCATCGCCATCTTTGGCCAGCAGCGCCGGCCAGTCAAAACCCTTCGCAATCGGGCTGGGCTGGCTCCACGGCGGTCGGCTGCGCTCGTCGGCCATCTTGAGGAACAGCAGGTAAGTGAGCTGCTCCACGTAGTCGCCGTAGCTCATGCCGTCGTCGCGCAACACGTTGCAGTAGTTCCAGAGTTTCTGGACGATGGTGGCTGAGTTCATGGTGCTTCCCGTTCATTCTTGCTTTGTGATTTTGACGTTTGCATCAGTCGCGTCAGCTTGGCCTCGGCCTCGTCAAACTCCTTGATGCGCGCCAGCGTGTAGTCCTCAGTTGAGAGCGAATACACCCGAAGAAAGGAATCGAGATCCACGATCAGACAGCCGCTGGCCTTTTCAAACACATCCGCCAGCGCTAGCAAATCATGATCGCCAGAAACCAGCACCTGTGCCTTGCCAGCCACGGCCAGATGCATGAATGGCATATCCAGCGGATCACGACACTTGGGCACGGTGGGGGGTGGTACGGGAATGCGCACTGCCTGCGTATGGGGCAGATAGTCGGCCAACAGTTCGTCCTGCTCCAACCTGGAGAGGCCAAACTTTGGGTAGGCCAGCACCCGTATCAGTTCCTGCACTGTCGCGGTACTTACCAGCGGAACAAAAAAACCCTGTTGCCAACCGAGGCGCAACCGTCCGGCCGGGCCAGCGCCAAACACCAACGCCGAGAGCACGGCGTTGGTGTCGAGCACCACACGCAAGAGGGCCCTCATACTTTGGAGGCTGGCTTATTAGCGGTAGCCTTTTTACTTGTCACCCGCTTGGGCTTCGTAACGGCAGCACTATATGACGCTGCCGGCTCCGCTGCCATTGCCGGCGCACTGACCGCCGTGCGCGCCCAGGCCACAGCATCCGCAATGTCCGCATCCGAGAGATCGAGCTCCGCGAGTTTGGCGCGGACTGCGTCGCTGCGATGAATGCGCACTGGCGTCAGAATAATCTGACCAGCGCGGGCTTCTACGTCAAAGTACTCGGCGGTACCGACGGCTTGCGTCACGCTCTTGGGCAGAGTGAGTTGGTTCTTGGAAGTGATCTTGGCGAGCATGGCGAATTGGCTAAAGTAAGGAATCCTTACTTTACCTCTTTGCCGCTGGCTTGTCCAGACTTGAGGTCACCGTTGGCCACTTCGACCGAGCGCACCAGCTCGTTGGTGTTGGCGCTGGGTCGCGCCATATTTGGGATCTATTTCATGCCGAGGCGCTCGCCACGCTGGGCACTCAAGACTCACCCCACAAGAATGCCCGCGGATCACGCTGCATAAAGCGGTTCCAGGTTGCGGCTGATGCTTGCCAGCACGTAGGGGTTGCGCACTGCGCCAACCTCGACAAGATCAACGCCTCGGCCCAGCAATTGCTCCAGCGCAGCCTTGGCACCAAAGTATTCATTCAATCCGGTGGGCACATCGGGCGCGAACTCAATCAAAAAGTCAGCGTCGCTAGTGGCCGGCTTGAAGTCATCGCCGCGCGCAGCTGAGCCAAACACATCAAGTCGATTGATGCGGTAACGCTGGCAGATCGCGGATATGCCGGAACGGTGTTGGGCGATGGCGGGATGCATGGGCGAATTTTAGGCGGAATTGGATGAATGTCTCGACAACCTCGACCGTGTTGCGGATGGATTCAAGTGCTTGGGCGCGCGGAGGCATAAACCGTTTGGCGCGACTGATTCACCACCGCCATGACATCAGGATTTTCCAGCGCAGAGGTCGTTACCAGATCGATCTTGCGGGCAAACAATTGCTCCAGTGCTTGCTGCAGTTCAAAGTAGCTATCGAACAGACTGCCCGCGTCACCCGGAAGGAATTCGACCAAAAAATCAATGTGGCTGTGTGCCGGGTCAAACGCGCCGTCGGCAGCTACGCCAAACACCTCCAGGCTCTGCACGCCAAAACGGCTGCATAGCGCGGCAACTTCGGGGCGGTGTTGTTCGATGAGGGCAATCATGGTGTTCTCTCAATGGAGATTATGTGGCCATCTCCACCGCCCGGTCGGAGTTGAGCACGCTGGCGGCCATGATGGCGCCGTGCTCGGTGAAGGCCAGAGGCAGCTTGCGCCGCCCGCCCCATCTTGATGTCACAGATTGTGATATCAAGTTTTTGAACTCCTCGCCGGTCAGCTGAAACATGAAATCAGATGGGAAGGGCGTCAGATTTCGTTTGATTTGCTCGTTGAACCGCTTGGTCTTCACCGCGTACAACTGGGCCAAATCAGCATCCGCGCGACACACCCTTTGTTAACCCGTTTGTTTTCCATTGTTTTTCTTGTTCAATACTGCGTTTTAACAAACGCCCCAAACCGGCCAAAGCAGGCAAGCAGCTACTCTTTTTATAGCGATTTGGAAACAGCCCGATACGCCTGATCAGGCCGATTCGGCACATCCGGGAAGCGCAACTCAAGCAAACCCTTCTTGACCAGCCCGGCAAGAATCCGCCCCTGCAAGTTTTCCGCGTCGCGGCTCAGCAAGGCAGCCAAATCCTTGGAAGTCAGCCAACGGGCATCACATAAACGCAGAACCACTGCCTGCATTTCCGCCGCAGGAAGCTTTGCTTTGACGCGGGCCGGTTCGGCCAATGACAGGAGTTCAGGCTGCAAATGAGGGGAGTTCGGCGGCAATTGGGGGGAGTCCCAGGCCAATTGGGGGGAGCTTTGGCGGGAGTCATCACCTGATTGGGGGGAGTCGTCGGCCACGCGGTCGCTTACTCAACAGCGCGGGTTTTGTTGCGTCAGCAGGCCGTCCCGCACTAAGGTTTGCACGGCCGTCTTCTCCAGTTCGCGAGCCGGGGCTAAGCCACTCCAAGGTGCGATTCCAGGGCTGCAATTAACCAAATAACTCATTGATTTTTAACGGTTTTTTCGAAATTAACCAGCCAATTCCCGTTTGCGTTTAAGCACGCTTTACAGGTTTGCCCGTCACATCCGCCATAAACCCGATGGGGCGGTTGGCGGGTTTGGGCTGGGCCATCAGAGCGCGAATGGCGTCTATGACCTCGGCCAAGGAGTTGTCATGATGCGAAACCCGCCGCTCCAGCGCGGTGAGCTTGTCGGCCAGCGCCTTGTGGTCCAACAGAACGGTGCGCAGTTGCACAAAGGCGCGCACCACGTACACACTCATCTCCACCGCCCGGTCAGAGTTGAGCACGCTGGCGGCCATGATGGCGCCGTGCTCGGTGAATGCCATCGGCAGGTAGCGGCGTCCGCCGCGCTTTGAGGTCGCAAATTGCGACCTCAAACTTTCAAATTCTTCATCAGTCAGTCGAAACATGAAGTCTGGCGGGAAGCGCGTCTGGTTTCGTTTGATTTGCTCGTTGAACCGCTTGGTCTCCACCTCATACAACTGCGCCAAATCAGCATCCAGCAGCACCCGCTGCCCACGGATCACCACAATGCGCCCCGCCAAGGCCTGCGGCGATAAAGCCGCCAAGGATTCATTCATGTCACACCCCCACAGTCAGGGCTTGATTTTACCAATTTACTGATTTTATGTACAGTTATTTGATGCTCAACTTGAAGTCACAATTTGTGACCTCAAACGCTCAAACCCTTGCCGACGGATGCGCCGGATAAAACTGATTCACCAGAAAGTGCCGGTCCCCCACCAAGCCGGTGGGCTTTTTGGCAACGCCAAAAACAATGGTGCCGCCCTGGGTGTTGGCCACACGACCACGCGCTGACTTGAATTCGGTGGCTATGCCCTCGGTACTGGACTGCAGGGCGGGGAAGATGTCAAGCTGGCGCATGGGGGCTGTTGGTTGATCGATTGAATCAGTTTGGACTGTAGAGTTCTTTCATCTTGATTTTCTGGTCAAATTTAGCTGCAGTCGTTGTGAAATATGCGCAAGAAGCTACGTTTTCAAAAGCAATTTAAAAACGCTGCGATGCCCACTGCATCACGCCACCACTGGTGAACCCCAAATGGCGCGTGCAAACTCAAAGAGCATTTCACCGCGCCCCTGGATTGCCGCTTCATCCCAAGCCGTGCCTTTCGTAAAAGCTCTGTTCAGTTGCAGATGCGAGTGGTCAAAGAATGCCTTCTGCTTCTCAACAAACCCATGGTTCTGCAAGGCACGGTTTACGCCATATTGGGCCAAGGTCAGATTTCCCATGCGAGGAACATGCCGCTCTCGTGCAAGGATGGCTGTCGTTCGATCATCTTTGGGCATAACTGAAAATTGCAGCGGTGCCGCAGCCCGGGCTTCGTGATAGGACACGCTGCTGCCATCCGTCAACGGCCAGTACATATACCAAGACTGCGGCAGCTTGTGATCAATATCGAGTGCATCCATTGCCAACGGTACAGGCTCCTCGCTCTCTTCCGACCGCATTGCAGTTTCGAGTCGATGGAACAGGGCGCGAAGCTTCGCCGCATCAAGCCGCCCCGGGTAGATGGATGAGTCAAGCCAATGGTGTCGAAACTCCTCGTCACGCGGCCACCGTGACGCCTCGCCAGTGGGTTCAGCAAGCGCCGCGCGGAATGTCTTGGGATCGAGGTCAGCTTCGATCAGCTTTTTCAAATGTTGCGCAAATACTTTGTTGTAGTTCTTTCGTAAGCGCTCCAGCAACCACAGTCGATCAATGCGCCGTTTCACCCACTAAATCTGTTACGCGCAGATTCCAAGGCAGCAGTGCCTCGATGGCGTCGACGCTTTTGGCTGAAGGCAAATCACGCAGCACCCGACGCAGC
>QYPX01000272.1 GCA_007280205.1 Comamonadaceae bacterium | reverse complement strand
CCAGTGCTGTCCGGTCAAAACCCGAACAAAATCAATTGGTTAGCGAAGGGTGGTGGTTGGTTGTTGTAGTCGTCGGCCTGCAAGGCGCATGAAATATGGGTTTTCTCAAAAACCGAGACCGACAAAATCTGTAGACAAGTGTAAAGCGAGGCATCGAGGTGAAGTTCCTTTTTGACGATGGCGATCAGCACGTAAGTGGCAATGGCGCACCAGACCTGCGTCTTCACTGCGTTCTCGCTTGTGCCCAAAAAGCGTTTGATCCGAAGATGCTGCTTGATCCACTTGAAGAACAACTCCACCTGCCAGCGGCTCTTGTAAAGCTGGGCTATCACTGGTGCGGGCAGCGTCGTGTTGTTGGTCAGAAAGATCAAAGTTTTGCCGGACAGTGGATCTTTGAATCGCACCCGACGCAGATGCTCAGGATAGTTGCGTGCGCTCTTGCTGCCCCTCAGCGCCATCGTCTGATCGCACACCACGCCAGAGGCTTTGTCCACCTTGGCCGAATACACGCGCCTGGCATCGAAATTGGATTTGGCGCGGGTGACAAAGAAGGCGCCTCGCTGATGCATGGCGTACAGCCGAGTGAAGTCCACATAGCCCCGGTCCATGATGTAGAAGGCTCCGGCTTCCATGGGCAAGATGTCGAGCACATTGATGTCCCCCATCTTGCCGTCGCTGATGTGAATGAAGCTCGGAATATTGCCGCGCAGGTCCAGCAGCGTGTGCAACTTGATCGCCGCGTCGTCGGTGCGGTACGGTGCCCAGTCGAACAGACTCAGGCACAAGTCGATGGTGCTGGAGTCCAGCGCATACACGTTGCCCGCGATATTGACATCCAACCCCAGCGGCTCGTCGGCATAGAGCTTGTTGGCGCGGCGAATCAAGACCGCCGCGAAGTCGGCCCAGATACGCCAGTCGCGCCTTTCGTTGGCATCGGCCAGCGTGGAGCGACGTACCGCTTGGCGCAGCCCCATGGCGTAGAGTTTGGTGGCATTGGCGCCCAAGGTGACTTCGATGTCGCGCAAGGACTCGCGCCAGGTCAACTGCGCGTAGGCCATGATGCGAAAGTGTTCAGTGCATGGCAATGCCGAAACACGCGCGTCGCCCGAGTAGCGCGTCACGATGCGAGCGAAGCTGGTCCATGGCACAAACTCCATCAATTGGGCAAAAAGCGTCTTGCCAAGATTCATTGGAAATTCCCAAAAAAGTCAATTCAGGGAAACTACCAACAAATGCAGCAACGAAATTCAAATCGACACCAAATAAAACCGGCCGCAAACCCGCATGGTTATTGGCTCTGCGCCAAAACCAAACGACGTTCACCGGACACTACTGGCTCTGACCCCAAAAACCGGCGGGGGTGAGTGAGTGGGGAAAAAGTAGCCGCGAAGTTGAGTGCCGCAGTGGCACGATCCACCCGAGCATTTCTGTCAGACCGCGCTGACCTCTTCGGCTGTCAATACCGGCCCATGTCCGCTGAACCGGTCCAGCGCCAGATAGATCACCGGCGTAATGAAGAGCGTGATGGCTTGCGAAAACACCAGACCGCCGACGACCGCCAGACCGAGCGGCTGGCGCAGTTCCGAGCCGGCACCGATACCGATGGCGATCGGTAAGGCGCCCATCAGCGCCGCCAGGGTGGTCATCATGATCGGGCGAAAGCGCAGGATGCAGGCTTCGCGGATCGCCACCGCCGGCGTCATGCCCTGGTGCCGTTGCGCATCGAGCGCAAAGTCGATCATCATGATCGCGTTCTTCTTGACGATACCGATCAGCAGCACGATGCCGATGGTGGCAATCAAGGTCAGGTCCTGACCAAACAGCATCAGCGTCGCCAGGGCGCCGACGGCGGCTGACGGCAGGCCGGCCAGTATCGTGATCGGGTGGATGAAGCTCTCATAGAGCACGCCCAGCAGCACATAAATCACCAGCAGTGCGGCAATGATCAGAATCGCCTGGCTGCCTTGAGAGCTCTTGAAGACCGCCGCATCGCCGCCATAGCTGGTGATGATGGAGGTGGGCATCAGGATCGCGCTGCGTGCGGCGTCGATCTTGGCGGTGGCGTCACCCAGCGCCGAGCCCGGGGCCAGATTGAACGAGATCGTTACCGCCTGCAACTGCCCGACGTGGTTGATTGACATCGGGCCGACGGTGCGCTCCACCGTGGTGAAGCTCGACAGCGGCACCATGGCGCCCGTACTGGAGCGCACGTAGATGCCGCCCAGGGCGCGTTCATCGAGCTTGCCTTCGGGCGTCACTTCCATGATCACCTGGTAGCTGTCGGTGGGCAGGTAAATGGTGGAGACCTGGCGCTCTCCAAAGGCGCTGAACAACACAGTGCGCACGGCCTCGATCGAAACCCCCAGCGTGTTGGCACGGTCGCGGTCGATCTTGAGTTGCGCCTGCAGGCCGCGCATCTGCGCGTCGCTGGTTACATCCCGGAACATCGGGTCGCCGCGCAGCTTTTCCTGCAGCTTGGTGGCCCAGTCGTTGATCTCATCGGCGCGCACGCTTTGCAGGATGTACTGGTATTGCGCCTTGCTCTGGCGCCCGCCGAGTTGCAGGTTCTGGATCGGGCGCATGAAGACGGCGATGCCGGCAACCTCGCGCAGTTTGCGGCGCAAGCCTTCAACCACCTTGGTCATGGGCTGGCGCTGCGCCTGCGGTTTGAGCGTGATGAACATGCGCCCGGTATTCTGCGCACCGCTGCCGCCGTTGAAGGAACTCACGGCTGCCACGTTCGGGTCGGCGCGAAAGACGGCCGCTACGCGCTCCTGCAACTGGACCATGGCCGGGAAAGAGGTGTCTTCTGCCGCTTCGGTCGAGACCTGGATCTGGCCGATGTCCTCCTCGGGGAAGAAGCCTTTCGGAATGATGACCATCAGCCAGGCGGTAGCGACAAAAGTGGCCAACGCCAGCAACAGCACCAACTTGCGATGCCGCAAGGCAATGTCGAGTTGACGTGTGTAGAGCGCCAGCAACCAGTCAAAGCCGCGTTCGAAAGACCGTACCAGGGCGTTTGGCGGCTTCTTGTGTGCTTCGTCGGACAGGAAACGGCTTGCCAGCATGGGCACCAGCGTCAGCGAGACGAAGGCAGACACCACAATCGCCAGACCGACGACCACCGCGAACTCGTGGAACAGCAGCCCGATGACGCCGGGCATGAAGAAGATCGGAATGAAAACGGCGATCAGCGAGGTGGAGATGGCAATGATGGTAAAGCCCACCTCGCGCGCGCCGCGCAGGGCGGCGGTAAATGGCGGCACGCCGTTCTCGACGTGGCGAATGATGTTCTCCAGCACCACGATGGCGTCGTCCACCACCAGGCCCACCGCCAGCGTGAGCCCCAGCAGCGAGATGTTGTCCAGGCTGTAGGAGAAACCCCAGAGCAGGGCGACGGCGCCAATCAGCGAGACTGGCAGCGACAGGGTCGGAATCACGGTGGCGACAAAGCGGCGCAGGAACAGGAAAATCACCAGCACCACCAGTGCAATGGTTCCCAGCAAGGTCAGCGTGACGTCGTGCAGCGCCTCGCGCACCGAGACCGAGCGGTCGTTGATCGGTGTCATGGTGACGGACTGCGGCATCTGGCTCTTGAGCTTGGGCAGTGCTGCGCGTACCGCGTCAACCACTTTGACCGTGTTGGCGCCAGGCTGGCGTTGCACGGCGATGGTGATCGAGTTTTCGCCATTGAGCGTGGCCCAACTCTTGAGCGATTCCAGACTGTCTTCGACCTGCGCCACATCGCGCAGGCGCACCGGCGTGCCGCCACGCGTGCTGACGATCAGGTCGGCAAAATCGGCCGCGTTCTTGAGCTGGCGATTGGCCTGCAAAGTCAGGGTCTGGCGCGGGCCTTCAAAGGTGCCGACCGGGGTGTTGACGTTGGCCGCGCGCAGTGCCGCGCTTAATTCGTCCAGACCGATGTTGCGCACCGCCAGCGCTTGCGGCTGCACCCGCACCCGCACCGCATAGCGTTTGTCGCCATAGATGCTGACCTGCGCCACGCCGTCGATGGTGGTCAGCGTTGGCGAAATCAGGTGTTCGGCGTAATCCTGCAGATCGGACGGGTTGACCGAGGGCGAGGTCAGGGCAATCAGCAGCACCGGTGCGTCGGCCGGGTTGACCTTGCGGTAGGCCGGTGTTGCCGTCATGTCGATCGGCAGGGCGCGCTGCGCACGCAGCAGTGCCGCCTGCACATCGACCGCCGCAGCGTCAATGTTGCGGCCCTCCTCGAACTCCAGCGTCAGCGAGGTTCGGCCCAGGGTGCTGGTGGAACTGATGGTTTTCAGGCCCGGCACGGTCTGGAACTGTTTCTCCAGCATCAGCGCCACCGAGCTGGCCATGGTTTCCGGATTGGCACCGGCCAGGGCGGCAAAGACATTGATCACCGGTGTGTCATAGCTTGGCAGCGCAGCTACCGGGATGCTGCGAAAACCGATGATGCCGGCCAGCACCACGGCCGCATTGAGCAGGACCGTCATCACCGGACGACGGATGAAAATTTCGGACAGATTCATGGTGCTGAGGGCCGTTTGGCAGGTGCCGAAGCACTGGCCTCACCGGCGGGGCGTTCGACCACGGCCGAGCCGGGGCGCAGGTTTTGCTTGCCAACCAGAACAATGGCTTCGCCTTCCCTGACACCGCTGACGGCGGCGTCATCGCCCTGGGCGTACAGCAGCTTCACCGGCCTGAGCACGGCCTTGCCCTGCTCCACGACGTAGACGATGGTGCCGCGCGCGCTCTGGATGATGGCGGCCTGCGGTATCACGACACCGTCCTTGATGGTGCTGACGGTCTGTGACACTTCGACGAATGCGCCGGGCCAGAGCTTGCCGTCGGGGTTGGCGAATTCAGCCCGTACCTTGACCGAGCCGGAACTCGCGTCCACTGCGTTATCGACAAATTTCAGACGACCGCTGAATTTGCCGGCGTCGTCGGCCAGCGTCGCCGTGACGGGTGCGCCACCGTTCTTCAGCGCCGCCAGCGCGTCGCCCAGATTGCGCTGCGGAATGCTGAACGCCACCGCAATCGGGTCGAGTTGCGTGATGGTTACCAGCGGCGTCACATTGGCCTGCACGGTGCTGCCAGCCGAGACCCCGATGCTGCCGGCGCGGCCGGCGTTGGGTGCGGTGATGCGTGAATACGAGAGCGCCACCCGTGTGGCATCGACTGCGGCCTGATCGGCCGCGACCACTGCCAGTTGCGAGTCGAGCTGAGCTCGGGCGGTGTCGAGTGCGCCCTGCGAGATGAAGTTCTGCGCCAGCAACTGCTGAGCGCGGGCCCACTGGCGCTGCGCGTCGGCCAGCGCCGCGTTGTCTTTTGCCAGTTGGGCGCTGGCCTTGGCGACATTGGCCTCGTCGGTGCGGGCATCCAGCGTGAACAGCAGTTCGCCGGCCATGACGAACTGGCCGTCCCGGATGTGAACCTTTCTCACGCTGCTGGTTACCTGGGAACGGACGTCAACACTGGTCAGCGGCAACACGCTGCCGGCGGCTTTGAGCAACACCGGCAGGTCGCGTTGTTGCGCCTTGACCGTGCTGACAGTGACTGGCGGTGCTGCGGCCGATGCCGCGAGCGCAGGTGCACTGGCTGCGCTCGCGCTTGGCGTGACCTCCGTCTTGGCGCCGCATGCGGCAAGCATTGCCAGCGTGAGGCCGCAAACAAGAGGGAACAAAAACCGGGCTGTCGTCATGATTTTCCTGTGGCTGATCAGTAGTGTCCGGTGAACGTCGTTTGGTTTTGGCGCAGAGCCAATAACCATGCGGGTTTGCGGCCGGTTTTATTTGGTGTCGATTTGAATTTCGTTGCTGCATTTGTTGGTAGTTTCCCTGAAT
>QYPX01000116.1 GCA_007280205.1 Comamonadaceae bacterium | reverse complement strand
TTGATCATGGGGGCCTATTTAACTGCAGTTGGCAGGGACTATGCACCTCTACTCTTTACCAAGGTTGACCAGTAGGTTCGAGTCTTGCTCTCTGGGCGGTTTTTTGACCCACTCCGTTGTGCTAGCGCAGCATCCTGGAGTTGTTTGGCAGACGCGCAAAATATAAGGGGGATTTACCATGGTTGATTCAGTCATAAGTAGAGTAGTTCAGAATACATCGGTCTATGAGAGCACGACCGGCCCTGTCGTCAATTCCTACGCAGTCGCTTACTATTCACTTTCGAGCTTGCTGGCGACCAGCACCTCAGTGAATGTCAGCGTGAGTGGTACCGGTGGTGCCAACACGGCAGACTACAGCGGATTCCAGTGGCGTATGGGGGTCGACGCAGACAATCTCGCCTGGACCTCGGTGAGCGGCGCCAGCATCACACTCAATGCCGGGTACACCGACTTCCAGCTACGGGTCCTGGTCTCTCAAGACAGCGTTACCGAAATTGGCGAGGGTGTCTCGTTCGTGGTGGCGCAGAACAACGCCAGCGTTGGCCTCAGTGGTAGCTATTGGGTGCCAGCCCAGGTCGATATAACCGACCCGCGAGGCACCGGTGGTTCGGCATTTTCCCGCACCATCACGAAGGGAACGACGACCCCCGGGACTGAAGGTTCAACCGCCGCAACGGCCAATTACACCATCTCGGGCGGCGGCCTCGGCAACCCGAATCTGGCCGACTATGCAGCCACCGAAGTGCAGGTAAGCATAACCGCCGGCTTGGGTGGAGCCACAGCGGCTGACTACACTGCATTCAGGTACGATGTCGGCGCAGGCCCTGTCACCATCGCCAACAATGGCCTGATCTCGATTCCTGCCTCTGTCACAAGCTTCTCCTTGTCTGCCGTTCTCGCAACAGACACACTTGCAGAAGCCAATGAGCAGCTTTTGTTTACGGTTTCGCAGACCAACAACAGCGTCGGCCTGATCAATAGCTGGGGCGTACAAAACACTGTCGATCTAGTGGACCAAGCGGGCACTGGCGTCAATACGACGTCGCGCACCATCAGCGCAGGCACCCCAACCACTGGGGTAGAAGGTGTTACCGCTGCAAGGGCCAATTACACCCTTGCCCCCAATCCTGGCACCGCCGCCGCCGAGGTGCGGGTGGGGATTCTCACTGGCTTGGGCGGCTCCAGCACGGCTGACTACACCCAGTTGAGGTACAACGTCGGCGGCGGCGATGTGACCATTGCCAACAATGGCCTGATCTCAATTCCTGCCTCTGTCACAAGTTTCTCCTTGTCCGCAGTTATTCCGACCGACAGCTATGCAGAAGCCAGCGAACAGTTGATCTTCACAGTGGCCCAGACCACCACCAACCTCGCCCTCAGCGACAGCTGGTGGGTTCCAAGCATTGTCGATCTGCAGGACGCAGCAGGCTTCGGAGCAGCAGCCCAGTCTCGCACCATTACCGCAGGCACAGCAACCACAGGCGTAGAAGGTGGCACTGCCGCCAGGGCAGCCTACGTCCTTACCGGCAGTGGGCCAGGAACTGGCTTTGCAGACGCCCAAGTGCGTGTAGGCATTCTCACTGGCTTGGGCGGCTCCAGCACGGCTGACTATGCCCAGTTAAGGTACAACGTTGGCGGCGGCGATGTGACCATTGCCAACAATGGCCTCATCACGATTCCTGGCTCTGTCACAAGCTTCTCCCTGTCCGCCTTGATCGGGACCGATACTTATGCAGAAGCCAGCGAGCAGTTGATCTTCACGGTGGCCAATACCGGCGCGAGCCCCGCCCTCACCGACAGCTGGTGGGTGACAAGTACCGTCGATCTCCAGGACGCACAAGGGGCAGGCGCTTCGGCCTATCCGCGCACGATCACGGCAGGGACGCCAACCACGGGTATGGAAGGAACTGTTGACTGGACCGTTACCCCTGCGCCCGCCAAAGCCACCTTCAACGTCTCGTATGGTGGCGGTGGCTCGGTACCAGCCGATTACGCAGGCACCCAAGTGCGTGTGACCATGTACGGCACAGGTGGGGCCAACGCAGCAGACTACAGCGGCTTCAAGTACCACATGGGAACGGCAGCGGGCGGTTGGTTGGACGTTCCAGTCGGCGGTCTGATTACGATTGACGCAAGTGCAACGGCCTTCCAATTGGCCAGTTACGCCTTGACGGACAGCAATACAGAAACCGGCGAGGGAATCACGTTCACCGTGTCCCAGACCGCCTCAAGTGTTGGTTTGGTTGACAGCTGGTGGGTGACAAGCACTGCCGATCTTGCTGACGTGGCCGCCATTTATACAGTTTTGACAGGCGCCGGCGGACAGGACCGCTTCACTGCTACCGGATCTCGCGAAATGTTCGTGATACCTAGCGGTTCATCGCTGGCCCAGGCTGGTCTGTTTGACACCATCACGGGTGGTATTGCGACGGGCCTGACTTCAGGCGACCTGATCAGCGTGGGTGGCCCCCAGGGGACGATCAGCGCCTACGCAACCCCGGCGAGTCTAGCTGACGAGGCCGCGTTGCTAGCCAGCATACTCGCTGCGGGCAACGGGGGTCATGCAGCTCGGGACATAGGATACTATGCCATCGGGGCTGACCTTTACCTTGTCATCAATACCGACGGCGGTGCAACCTTCAACGCAGGCGACGCCCTGATCAAGATCGTTGGTGGCGGCGCCTATACTCCGGCGGACATTGACTGGCTCTTTGCCTAAATCGCTGGCTTAGACGATTACCAACCCAGGCCAGCTTCCGCAAGGTGGCGGTCTGGTATAAACAGCATGCACCGGCAGAGGCGTGCATTGCCTGATAACTTGCAGGGAGTAAACAAGATGACGATGGACTGGCCCATGCTCCAGCGCGCCGCGCTGGCTGCGGTGGCGACGCTGCTCTGCTCGTGTGGGGGCGGCGGTGAAACCCCGTATTCGGCCCTGCAGGCGCCCCCAGCGCAGGCGGGTGTTGTGCGCCCCACCATGCAAGCCGCGGCCAAAGTTACCGGCAACGTAGCCACGGCGATTCAGGTATTTCAGGCTCTGACCGGACAGGCGCCGGGCAATCTGACTTTGCTGGCCTACACCACACAGGCCGGCACCGACGCCCCAGCTTTTGCATCCGCTTTGGTCAGCAGTTATGCCAAGACCAGCAGCGACACCAGCCTGGCCTTGATGGTGCTCAACAACCTGGGCATCACGGCCAGCAGCGTACCCGCCGTCAATGCCCAGGGCCAGAGTGAATACGCGCTGCTGCTTGACGCCTTGGGACAATTGTTTGCCTACTACGGTCCGGCTTTGCGTGGCCAGATCATCCTGAACGCGACCCGACTGCTAGCCAATCTGGAAAGTGACGCCACTTACGGAGCAGTCGCCATCAATTACAACAACCAGACCTGGCTTAACTACAACTACGCTACCAATGCGGCCAACCAAAGTGTCGCTGTGGTGCCGGTCACCACAGCCAACGCCGGCACGGCGCAAAGCGTGTTGAGCGGGGCCAGCGCGACATTGGATGCCAGCGCCAGTGTCGCCGCCAGTGGCAGCCTGAGCTACACGTGGACGCTAACCTCCAGACCCACTGGCAGTTCAGCGGTGTTGAGCAACGCCAGCGCGGTCAAGGCCAGCCTGGTTACCGATGTGGTCGGAAGCTATGTGGCCAGTGTCGTCGTCAGCGACGGCACGCTGACCAGCGGCGCTGCCAGCGTCAGCATTACCGCCGCACAGGTGCACGACACCGGCGTCAGCGCCAGCCAGTGCTACGGCAGCGGAAGCAATACCCTGGCCAGTTGCACCGGCAGCGCGGCACTGGCACTCAACAGCGCGCAAGACGGCATGGTCGGGCGTGACGTCAGCAGCGCCAGCAGCAGTGATGGCAAACTGGGTTTCAGCTTTAGCGCGGTGGGCAGCTACGCCAGTACCGAGTGCGTCAAAGACAACCTGACCGGCCTGGTCTGGGAAGGCAAGACCGCGACGGGTGATAGGGCCAGCAGCAACAGCTATACGAACTACGGCGACAGTCGCAGCGCTGATGCCAGCGCCTACGTGACGACGGTCAACGCGGCCAAGCTGTGCGGCTACAGCAACTGGCGTTTGCCGACACGCGACGAACTGCAAGCCCTGGTTGATTACTCGGTGGCGAGCCCCGAACCCACCGTGGATGCAACATGGCTGCCAAATACGGGAGTCTCGGCGTACTGGACTTCCTCACCTTACCTCGGCAGCTCTGCCAAGGCCTGGTCGGTGAACTTCGCCAATGGCTTCGTCAGCAACAACGCCCGCAGCGGCAAGCTCCTGCTCAGGCTGGTGCGCTAGGTGTCGCTGCATTGTTGCCAAAGGGAAATCGTATGAAGCAAAGAACCATCGTCGCTATCACCGCAGCACTGCTGGGCTTGCTGGCCACCAGCGTGTGCCCGGCGCAAAGCGTGTACAGCTACCTCGCGGATGCAAACGGCACCGCCAACGCCCTGGTCACCGACAGCAAGACGGGTCTGACCTGGCAGCGCTGTAGCGCAGGCCAAAGCTTTGCGGCCGGCACCTGCAGCGGCACGGCCAGCACCTATACCCACGAGGAGGCCCTGGCCTACGCCAAGGCGCAAACGGGCTGGCGTTTGCCCAGCGTGAAGGAGCTTTCGAGCCTGGTCGATATCAGCTTCATTGGGCCGGCCATCAATGGCACGGCTTTCCCGGCGACGCCGGCCTTCTTCGCTTGGGCATCGTCGCCCTATGCGAGCGACCCGACCAGCGCCTGGGCCGTCCTGTTCGCCGAAGGCAGTGTGAACGCAAGCAATCGCAGCAGCCCGGCTCACGTGCGCCTGGTCCGATAGCCGATGACGGTGCAGTCCAAGTTCAGGGAAGGACTGGCACTGCATCAACAGGGGCAGTGGGCACAGGCGCAGCAAATCTACCAGCAAATTCTCAAAATCCAGCCGCGGCACGCCGACACGCTGCATTTTCTGGGCATGCTCGCGCGCCAGACCGGAAACCCGGCTCAGGCGGTGCAATGGATCGACAAGTCACTGAAAATTTCTCCAGACAACCCTGCTGCTCACTCCAATCGTGGCAATGCGCTGAGTGACCTGACGCGTTACCCGGAAGCAATCAAAAGCTACGACCAAGCGATTGCCCTGCAGCCCAACCATACCGAGGCCTACTCGAATCGCGGTGTTGCATTGAACGCGTTAAAGCAGCACCAGGCCGCCATTGAAAGTTACGAGAAGGCCATTGCGCTGAAACCAGACTTTGCGCAGGCGTACTACAACCGTGGCATTGCCTTGAATGCGCTAAAGCGCCACCAGGAAGCCGTCGCGAGTTTCGACCGTGTCATTGCCCTCAGACCTGAGCATGCCCAGGCCTGGTGCAACCGTGGCGATGCCTTGCAGGCGCTCAAGTTGCAGCAGGACGCCATCAACAGCTACGACCAGGCAGTCGCCCTCCAGCCAGACTATGCAGACGCCTGGTGCAACCGCAGCACTGCCTTGCATGGCGTCAAACAATATCAGGTCGCCGTCGACGGTTACAACCGGGCTATTGCCCTGCGGCCGAACCATGCCGAGGCCTACAGCAACCGTGGCAATGCTCTGATGGAACTCAAGCAGCAACAGCAAGCCATCGAAAGTTACGATCAGGCGATTGCGCTCCAGCCAGATTACGCACAAGCCTACAGCAATCGCGGCATCGCCTTGAATCAGTTAAAGCGCCACCAGGAAGCCATCGACAGTTGCGACCAAGCTATTGCCCTCCAACCCGTTCTTTCGCAAGCCTGGTGCAGCCGCGGTTAT
>QYPX01000173.1 GCA_007280205.1 Comamonadaceae bacterium | reverse complement strand
CTCGAACATCCCGTGCTCACGCTCACATTGGCGTGGAATTTGGCCGGCGTCCAGCTGGTGTAGCTCTTGTGGCAGGTCGTGCAGTTGGCACTGGTGCTGACGTGGTTGGAGCCCTTGCCAGTGGCCTTGGCCCCGTCGTGACAACTGGTACAGGTGGTCGAACTGCTGAACGTGCCGTGATCCGCCTTCGCGCCCGTCCAGCCAGTGGTGGACTTGTGGCAACTCTCGCAACTGGCCGTGGTGGGTAAATGCGATGCTGACTTGCCAGCAGCAATGCTGCCGTTGTGACAATTCGAGCAACCCGAAGTGACCGACACATTGGCATGGAGCTTGGCCGGCAACCAGCTACCCGGCGCGTTCTTGTGGCAGGTCGTGCAATTGGCGCTGGTGCTGACGTGATTGACCCCCTTGCCTGTGGCCTTGGCACCATCGTGACAACTTGCGCAGACGGTTGCAGAGGTAAAACCCGAGTGGTCCATCTTGGTCGCAGGCAACCACGCGCCGGGCTTATGGCAGGTATCGCATGAAGCATGCGTCACGGTATGAGCAGCAGGTTTGCCGCTTGCCGCACTGCCGTTGTGGCAGCTAGCGCAAGCGCCGGTGACCGCACCCGCGTGATTGAACTTGGCGCCGGCAAAGACCTTGGTGCTGTGACAGGAGTCGCACCCTAAAGGCGATGTGACATGTTGCTGCGGCTTGACAACATTGTTTCGCGCCAGGCGCAGACCGCTGGTATGGCAACTGGCACAGTCGCGCGGCGTACCTTTGAGCACTCCACCCACATGACACGACTCGCAACGCGCGGACAAGTGCGCCCCGGTCAGCGCAAAACCAGTTTTCAAATGGTCAAATTTTTCTCTTGCATTCTGCGCCCACAAATTGGCACCAATGGTCACGCATAGAAGCGCCAACAGCACCCCGACAACGCGCACAAGCAGGTTTGGACTGTATGGCTTCACAAGAACACTCCCTCGCCTTTCGGCAACATCAAGCTGCTTGCATTTGCAGCCAAGCACACCGACCGCGCTTGCCCCCCGGCCACAAGCAAGGTTTCAGACTTGCCTGATTGCCCGGTACGCCGCTGGATCTTCTTCCAGCTCTCGCTCACGTGACACTGATCACAACGCGCACCGAATTCGCCGTTGTGCAGATCTTGCGCACGATGGCAACTGACGCATTCACTACCTAGCGGTGCGATCGCCTTGCCCTTGGGTGCCGCTTGCTTGTGGCACGACTCGCAACCGAGCTTGCCATGTTTGCCATCGAGGCGGTATTTGGTCTTCTTGTCATGATTGAACTCCCACAGAGTCCAGGCGCGTGTGTTGTGGCAGTTCTCGCAAAGTGCCCCCAACTTCTGCTGATGCGCGTCCTCCTTCTGGTGGCAACCCAGACAATCACGCGCCGCGTCCTTGTATCTTGCACTCTGATGGCAAGACTTGCAGGCGGCGGGCACATGCCGCCCCGTGAGCGGGAAACGGGTCAGTCGATGGTCAAATTTTTCAACACGCCATGAGCGATCATCGTGACACTGCTGACAAGCGGTGCCTTGCTGTCCCTCGTGCTTGTCATCCTTCTTGTGGCAGCTGAAACAATCCATGGCCGTCTTTCGCAGGCTCGCCAGGTTCTGATGGCACGCAGAGCACTTGACCGCAGGGCGGGCGTGCGCGTTACGCAGAACAAATTTGGTCTTGTCGTGACTAAAGCGGCCTGCCGTGTTCTTCCAGTCACGCTCACTGTGACATTCCCCGCAGTTCACACCCAAGGTCGCATTGTGTTTGTCGTCTTTCTTGTGACAAGAAAGACAATCCCTCGGGGCTTCCTTGAACATTGCACTCCTATGGCACTCCTTGCATTCAACTTTGGCGTGCTTGCCCAACAAGGGGAAACTGCTCAGATCATGGTCAAATTTCTTCGCCGGCTCCTTCCAACTCCGTTCGCTGTGGCAACTCGCGCAGTCCTTGCCCAACGAACCCTTGTGCTTGTCATCCTTGGCATGGCAGGCATTGCACTCCTGACTCAACTTGGTGCGGTAGAGATTGCCGGTATGACAAGTCACACACGCCGTCGTGACATGCTTGCCACGCAAAGCGTACTTGGTATCGGTGTCGTGATTGAACCTGCTGCTTTTCCAAAGGTTGGTGCCATGGCAGGATTCACACTTGTCACCGAAAAGGCCTTTGTGGCCCTTGGCACCATCGTCGTCCTTCTTGTGACAGCCGACGCAGGTACGCGGCGTTTCCCTGTAATTCGTCGTCTTGTGACATGCTGAACACTTCACATCAACGTGCTTGCCAACCAGCGCGAAACGTGTCGTTGCATGGTCGAATTTGGTCTCTTTCCAGTTGCTCTCGTTATGACAGTCGGCGCATTTGGCACCCAGCGTGCCTTTGTGCACGTCGTCTTTGCGATGGCAAACGCTGCACTGGGTCGCCGCCTCGCGATATTTCTTACCCGTCACGTGACACTTATCACACTCAAGAGACTGGTGTTTGCCACGCAGCAAGAAGTCGCTCTGACTGTGATCAAACTTCTTCTTGTCAAAGTTGACCACCTGCGCCTCGCGCCCCTTGTGATCCGTGTGGCAAACGCTACAGGGTTGGGCTTTTTGCCGCCCATGAAAACCTGTCTTGGCTCGCATGTCAGCGCCGACGTCCTTGTGGCAATCGGCGCACAGTCCCGACTGCGCTCCCCGATCGAACTTGACGTGACACTGTTTGCAGTCGTCTTCCAGTTTGGCATGTCCCTGGATAAGCTTGCCGGGTGCCAGAATGGATTCGATGTTTTGCGCTTGGGCAAATCCAGGCCAGCTGCAGCACCACACCATCAGCACGATGGAAATGGCAAAGCCCTTGCACTTTGAACGGGACAGCATTGGCCATGACATCAGTTCGCACTGCCGATCAATAGGCGTGAACCGCAACCACGTGCACAACTGCACTGAGCAAAAGCAGATAGACGAACGGAATATGCGCCACATGCCACAGAGAAAACAGGCGTGCATAAGCGGTGAACTGGGCAACACGGGTGACAGCGTGAAGATACCGCCAGACCAGCGCCTTCGCATGCTTTTCACGCTTGGCGAGGTCCATCGGACTCCATTGATGCTGTGCCGCCAGACTCCGTAAAGCGCGTCCCACTTCGGAGACACAGCGACGATAGGTCAGCCACTGCTGTAACGGGAGCCAAAACACTTGGCGGAGATAGGTAAGCCACCCGACGCGCGCTTTGAGTTCTCTCTGCTCGAACGCAATCAGTCTGCTTTCAACCTCGGGGGCAAACGACAGGCGGGACCTGGCGTCAGCCTCCTCCAAACCAGCTCGAGTCTGCAAATCACGCAAGCCGGCCTTCTCACCATGCAGGCCGCGATTGACCCTGGCATAAATAAAGCGACCGACCACCCCGCTGACCGCCACCGCCACCATGCTGTACAGGGCCACCGCCGCATTCAGCGATCCCACTCGAAAAGTCGAGTGCACCAAAATCAGCAGCGGCCCGCCCACACCCAGAAACATATGAGCTACAAACCACCACTTGACACGACCCCAGTTTCTTGAAAAGTTGAAATGCTTGCGCATCGGGTAGCTGAACAGCAAAACCATCATGACGCCACCCGCCACCCCCAGCCAATACCCAACATCATCGCCAGCCTGGAAAAACCCCATCCTGCTGAACTGCCAGGCAGCAGCAACCAGTACCGCAATCACCAGATAGACCATCACATCCATTGGCAGCGAACTGGTGAAAGTGCGTTCCTGATCCAATGGTTGCGCAGAAGGCCCGCGTGCACCCAAGAGTGTCGAATCCGGAAATTCGGAGTCACGAACTGGTATGGCATGCGGAAAGAGATTTTCAGTGGCTGTGGTCATCTTCGGAATGGCATTGGCGTGTTGAGTTGGTTCCATTTGATGGTAAGTAAGCTTTCTTAAGTAAAGCTTAATGAAGTAGGTAACTCTCTGTAAGTTGCTGCCTCAAAGTGTTCTTGGGAATTTTTCCCAATTATACAGAGAAGTCAGTTTGACGTCGATCTCGCGGGGTCACCCGCAAGCCTGTGATCAGTGTGTGTGGGCGAAACTGCTGACCAGCGTGACCAGAGCGATCCCGGCCATCAACCAGCCAATCTGCGCCGCCGTTTCACGTGCCGTCAGACGCTTTTGCAGTTGAGGGATCAAATCTGCCAACGCCACGTAAACAAAGCTGCTACTGGCCACGACCAGAAAATACGGCAGGAATTCCTGCAACTGATCCACCAGCCAGTAACCTGCCAGCCCCCCCAGGGATGTCACTGCACCGGCCAGCGAAACCTTGAGGACCGCTGCACGTTTATTGCCCGGGCCAGAGCGCAACACCATCAGATCACCCATATGGTGTGGCACCTCGTGCGCCAGCACGGCGAGCGACGCAATCAGACCCAGATGCAGATCCGCCACAAACGCTGAGGCAATCAGCACGCCGTCTCCAAAGCAGTGCACGCTATCGCCAGCCAGCACCGCCCATGTGCCGCTTGCGGCCCCATGGTCGTGACCTTGCGGGTCCGACTCGTGCTCATGATGGTGCTCGTGCCCGTGGTGCCACAGTTCGGCCTTGTCCAGCAAAAAGAAAAAAACCAGTCCAACGAGCAGGGCCACAAACAAGTTGTGCGCCGCCACCTGAGCCTCAAAAGCTTCTGGTAACAGATGCAGGAATGCGGTGGCCAGCAGCGCGCCTGCTGCCAGACTCAGCATGTGCTGGGTGTAGCGTCCCAGCACACCAAAGCTTAGCAAGGCCGCGAGCCAGACACTGCCAATGCCAGCCACCAGCGTACCCATCAAGATTGCTATCCAAATCACTGTTGTCTAAACCCAAAAAAGCACCGGGCGAGGTCGGCGGCAACGCCGTGCCACCAACCGACGATGTCTGTCTGATTATGGCAGTTGACAGGCGCCTAAGCCGCATGAGTTGATTCCGACAGTCATCAGTCGGCACGGCGCAGCGCCTAAACTGCGGTCATGCAAATCTTTGACGTAGTCATCGTCGGCGCTGGCGCGGCGGGCCTGTTTTGCGCCGGTATCGCAGGACAACGCGGTCTGTCGGTACTGGTGCTCGATCACAGCGAGAAAGTAGCCGAGAAAATCCGGATTTCGGGCGGCGGGCGCTGTAACTTCACCAACCTGGACTGCACGCCAGCGAACTTTCTCAGCAACAACCCGAATTTTTGCCGCTCCGCGTTGACACGCTTCACAGCGCGCGATTTCACGGCCTTGTTGCAGCGCCATGGCGTGGCGTTCCACGAAAAGCACAAAGGGCAGCTATTTTGCGATCATTCAGCAGACGACCTCATCAAGGTACTGCTGGCCGAGTGCACTGCGGGACAAGTAACGCGCTGGCAACCCTGCAGCGTCAAGTCCATCCAATCCGGTTCCGACGCTCAGTCCTTGGACACTTTCCGCTACGAGATTGAGTGTGATCGCGCTACGGTGCGAGCCCGCGCCCTGGTCATCGCCACCGGTGGCTTGTCGATTCCGAAGATCGGCGCAAGCGACTTCGGCTATCGGGTGGCCCGTCAGTTTGGTCTTCGTGTGGTGGAACTGCGACCCGCTCTGGTGCCCCTGACTTTTGACAGCGCGAGTTGGTCCCCCTTTGCAAAGTTGGCCGGGCTCTCGCTACCGGTGCAAATTGAGTTTGGAGATCGCAAGGCCAGGATTTCCTTCCTGGAAGACCTGTTGTTCACCCATCGCGGCCTGAGTGGCCCGGCCGTACTGCAGATTTCGAGTTACTGGAAGGCCGCCATGCCGATTCGGGTCAATCTGGCGCCAAGCGTTGACCTGCTGCAAGCCCTGTCACAGGCCAAGCTCCATTCCCGAAAGCTGATTGCCAACGAGCTGGCCACACTGCTTCCGTCGCGCCTGGTCGATACCTGGATTGCACACGACAGCAAGACCGCCCCGTCCTGGCAGCGACCGGTTAATGAAGCCAGCGACAAGGCATTGGCGGCACTGGCTGAACGCCTGTCCAATTGGGAACTCACGCCCACCGGCACCGAAGGTTTCAACAAGGCGGAGGTTACCGCTGGCGGTGTCGATACGCGTGACCTGTCCTCACAAACCATGGAGTCAAGCCAGGCCGGTCTGTACTTCATTGGGGAAGTGGTGGACGTCACCGGTTGGCTGGGCGGCCACAACTTCCAGTGGGCATGGTCCAGCGCCTTCGCCTGCGCCCAGAGCCTCGCCAGCAAGTTCGGGGCGACGCAGCAGTCGGTGTAAACCACATTTACGCAATAACAGGGCTATAATCTGCAGCTTTGCTGGCAAACCCTCGCTGCCTGAACACTTTTTTTGAGCGGGGAATAAACGCAGTACCTTGGTCAAGCGCCCGATCTTCCTTTGACTGAAGTATGCACTTTCTGGATCACTTTACGTAAATGACAACCATCCGTGTAAAAGAGAACGAACCCTTTGACGTAGCGCTGCGTCGCTTCAAGCGCACTATCGAAAAGCTGGGTCTGCTGACGGACTTGCGAGCCCGCGAGTTCTACGAAAAGCCTACCGCCGAGCGCAAGCGCAAGAAGGCAGCTGCCGTCAAGCGCAACTACAAGCGCATTCGCGCCATGCAGTTGCCCAAGAAGATGTACTAAACCTGAGACCTTGTGGGACAGACAGCAGTTACGCGTAGCGAACCAGCTCTGTCCCCAACTGATCAGTGAAGCTAGCCCGCCGAGGCCACTCAGGCGGGCTTTTTTTATGTCCAAAACTGTTTACAAGGAACAACGCCCATGACACTCAAAGAGCAGATCACGGAAGACATGAAAAACGCCATGCGCGCCAGAGACAGCGAGCGACTGGGCACGATCCGCTTGCTGCTGGCCGCAGCCAAGCAAAAAGAGGTTGATGAACGCGTGGTGCTTGACGATGCCGCCATGGTGGCGATCATCGACAAACTGATCAAGCAACGCAAGGACTCGGTTGCCGCGTTTACCCAGGCCGATCGTATGGATCTTGCCGACAAGGAATCGGCAGAAATCGTGGTGCTACAAGCCTACCTGCCGCAACGCCTGAGCGCCGAAGAATTGAGCGCAGCGGTGCTGGCCATCGTGGCCGAAATCGGTGCGGAGTTGGGACGTGCCGTTGGCACCGGCGATATGGGTAAAGTCATGGGCACCGTCAAGACACGTCTTGCCGGCAAGGCCGACATGGGCCAGGTATCGGGCGCAGTCAAAGCCGCCTTGTCCCGCTAGCTCCCCGCCACCTTCATCCGGTTGACCAGCATGGAGCCCACGGTCTTGGCGCCGTAGTTGTAGGCGTCGGCCCCGACCGCCTCGATGCCCTTGAGCATGGCCTTCATGTTGCCGGCAATCGTGATCTCGTGGACCGGGTAGGCGATGCGCCCACGCTCCACCCAGAAACCGCTGGCGCCGCGTGAATAGTCACCCGTGACGTAGTTCACACCAGAGCCCATCAGTTCGGTCACGAAAAGGCCGGTACCGAGCTTCTCCAGCATGGCATCCAGGTCGTCTTCGGGCCGCGTCAGGCGTGAAGTCAGACTCAGGTTGTGTGACCCGCCGGCATTGCCTGTGGTCTTCATGCCCAGTTTGCGAGCCGAATAGCTGCCCAGAAAATAACCTTGCACCCGCCCCGCTTCCACCACCTGGCGCGCCTTCACCTGAACACCCTCGTCATCAAACGGCGAACTACCTTTGCCGCGCTTGACAAAAGGGTCTTCCAGGAGGTCAAGGTGCTTGGCTATCACCTGCTTGCCCAGGGAGTCAAGCAGGAATGAGCTCTTGCGATACAGCGCCCCGCCACTGATGGCTTGCACCAGATTACCGAGCAGTCCCGCAGCCAGCGGTGACTCGAACAGCACCGGACACTGACGGGTGGGAATCTTGCGCGAGTTCAGACGGCTCAGCGCACGTTCTGCCGCGTAACGTCCTATCGCCTCCGGTGCGGCCAGCTCCTGGGCATTGCGCATCGAACTGTACCAGGCATCGCGTTGCATGTCGTCGCCTTTGCCGGCGATGGGCGACACTGACAGAGAATGCCGTGAACTCGCATAGCCACCGCGAAAACCCCGGGTATGGGCGCTGAAAAAGTGCGATTGCTGCGCCGACACGCTGGCGCCCTCGCTGTTGTTGATGCGTTTGTCGGTCTGCAACGCTGCTGCCTCGCAGTCCATGGCCAGCCGGGCCGCTTCTTCACTGTTGACAGTCCACGGAAAAAACAGGTCCAGATCGGTGCGTTGCGCCGCCGGTGCCGCGATGTCGTGCTCGTCCGGCAAGGCGGCAAACGGGTCTTCAGCGGTAAAACGCGCGATGTCATAAGCGGCCTGCACGGTTTGTTCTATCGCAGCTCGGGAGAAATCCGAGGTGCTGGCATTTCCCCTGCGCTGCCCGAGGTAGACCGTGACGCCGAGCGACTTGTCACGATTGCGCTCCACATTTTCCAGTTCGCCCTTGCGCACTGAAACGCTCAGCCCGCAGCCTTCGGAGGCTTCAGCCCCGGCGTCGGTGGCACCCAGTTTCCTGGCATGGGCCAACGCCGTGTCCACCAGTTCCTCAAAAAATGGCCTGCTGTAACTGAAGCCGCGCTCAGGCTTGGCTTGATCAACGGCGGGACGGGTGTGCTTGGTGGGTTTCTTCATATCGGAGGCTATGATACTTGGCTATGTCACGCAAACTCAAAAAAGGCTATTTCGTCCGCGGTGAATTTGTCGCCGAGGGCAGTGAGCGCGATCTCGAACTCAAACGTGAACTCAAGGGCACGGACGAGCAGAGCCGCACCGACCTCAAACGCGAAAGCGCCGAATTGCAAAAGCTCGGCGAGGAGTTGCTGACGCTGCGCGCAGACCTCTTGGAGCGGCTTCTATTGAGCGAGAAGCTCAAGGATGCCGTGCTGGAAGCCAAACGCATCACCAGTTTCGAAGGCAAGCGGCGCCAGATGCAGTTTATTGGCAAACTGATGCGTCTGGTAGATCCGGCCGTGCTGGACACAGTTCGCTCAGCCCTGAGCGAACAGACCAGCGGATCGGCACAGGAGAATCTGATCCTGCACCTGGCCGAGAGTTGGCGTGAGCGCCTGCTTGGCGCCGAGGATGCTTTCGGCGACTGGCTCGCGCAACATCCGGACACCGACTCGCAGCAACTACGTGCCCTGATTCGCCAGGCCAGAAAAGACGCGCTACCAGAGAAACCCGGCGCCGCCGTACGCCACGGACGGGCTTACCGCGATATTTTCCAGATCCTGCGCGAGCAGCTTACCGAAGAGGAGGAAGCCAAGCCATGAATACTGCGACCCCCACTGCAATGGACAGCGTCAAGATCGGCATCGTCTCGGTCAGTGACCGGGCCTCCAGCGGCGTCTACGTCGACAAGGGTTTGCCTGCGCTGCAGGACTGGCTGACGCGCGCACTGAAGAACCCCATCGCGTTCGAGCCAAGGCTGATTGCCGACGAGCAGGCCAGCATCAGCCAGACCCTGATTGAACTGGTGGATGCCGGCTGTGCGCTGGTCCTGACGACGGGCGGCACCGGCCCGGCCCGACGCGATGTCACGCCCGAAGCAACACTGGCAGTGGCGCACAAGGAAATGCCCGGCCTTGGC
Organism: Comamonadaceae bacterium; assembly: GCA_007280205.1. Taxonomy (GTDB): domain Bacteria; phylum Pseudomonadota; class Gammaproteobacteria; order Burkholderiales; family Burkholderiaceae_C; genus Rhodoferax. The sequence continues at coordinate 7,694 of QYPX01000173.1, read as the reverse complement.
GAGCAGATGCGCCAAATCAGTCTGAAATTTGTACCGACGGCCATTCTGTCCAGGCAGGTCGCAGTGATTCGGGAGCAGACACTGATCATCAACCTGCCGGGGCAGCCCAAGTCGATCCAGGAAACACTCGAAGGCTTGCGTAGCGAAAACGGCGACTCCCTGATGGCAGGAATTTTTGCGGCAGTGCCCTATTGCATCGACCTGATCGGTGGACCGTACCTGGAGACCAGGGATGAGGTGTGCAAGGCTTTTCGTCCCAAGTCGGCCCTGCGCCCAGCACCACTGACCTGAGATAACCTATTTCTTGTCATCCCGGACTCGATCCGGGATCCAGTGCCACGCATGCACTGGATTGCGGGTGCTGAAACCCCGGACCTGATCCGGGGCCGCAATGACACCGTGAGTCTTGGCCAAGCGACCTACTTGCCGACCAGTTCATTAAGTTTGGCGGCCTCAAAGTGCTCACTGCGTGCCGCATCGCCCGGAACGCAATCGGCCTCCTGGCGCTGGGCCGAAAGCTTGTCAATGGTCTGCCACAACATCGCAATCTGGTGCTCCTGCGACGCCGCGTTGTCGATCAGCCCCCGCATCGCCTGACTCAGGGGATCGTCATTTTGCGTCACACCATAGGCCGAAAAGCCCATTTTTGACGCCACTTCCTCACGCTTCACATCGATCTCCGCCTGGATGATGCGGGCCGGGTTGCCCACCGCCGTGGCACCCGCGGGTATCGGCTTGGTCACCACCGCGTTGGAACCCACCTTGGCGCCATCGCCAACAGTAAAGCCGCCCAGCACCTGCGCACCGGCGCCAATGACCACGTTGCGCCCCAATGTCGGATGGCGTTTGGCGCCCTTGTAGAGCGCTGTGCCGCCCAGCGTGACGCCCTGGTAGATGGTGCAACCGTCACCAATTTCGGCCGTTTCTCCCACCACTACACCCATGGCGTGGTCGAAGAACACACCTTCTCCGATACGGGCGCCCGGATGGATCTCGATACCGGTCAAAAAGCGCGCGATATGTGAAATAAAGCGGCCTGGCCATTTGAGTCCATGACCCCAGCACCAGTGAGCGGGTCGGTGCAAGACGAGTGCGTGCAATCCCGGGTAACAGGTCAGGACCTCCCAGCGCGTGCGCGCCGCCGGGTCGCGGTCCAAAATGCACTGAATGTCGGAACGTAGTCGGGAAAACATAAACGAAGTCTAATCTCTTGTCGCTGGCCCGGTTGGCAGCAGGGCGTTGGGCGACAGGCCATTGCGATCCATCATTTTCGCCATCCCGCGCAGAATGTGGATCTCCTCCTGCGTCAGCGCCGCCCGATTGAACAACTGATTGAGCCTGGGCATCAGTTTCTTCGGCGCCTGCGGATCGAGAAAGCCGATGCTGACCAGGGCCTGCTCCCAATGCCGCAACATGCCGGCGAGTTGCGCCGCATCGGCAAGCTCGGACGGCACGATCGCGTCTTGCACTGCGTAGCCACCCAAAGCCAGACGCCACTCGTAGGCAATCACCTGTACCGCCGCCCCCAGATTGAGCGAACCAAACTCGGGATTGCTCGGAATACTGAGCGCCACATGGCAGCGGTAAACATCCTCGTTTTGCATGCCAAAGCGTTCCGAGCCAAACAGGAAGGCCAGGCCTTGCCCAGCCAGTGAATCAACTTTCACCAACTGCTCAAAATGCTGACGTGGTGCCACCGCAGGCGGACCAAAGTCGCGTGGCGTCATGGCGGTGGCACACAGATGCGTCATGCCGTCCAGTGCCTCATCGAGCGTGGCGACAATGCGCGCCTTCTTCAGCACATCGAGCGCGCCGCTGGCACGCTGAATCGTTTCTTCCCGGTTCAAGACATTGGCCCAGCGTGGCGAGACCAGTACCAGATCATCAAAGCCCATCGTTTTCATGGCGCGTGCGGCGGCGCCGACGTTGCCGGCATGGCTGGTATTGATCAGGACAAATCGTGTTTGCATGGAGACAAAATCGGGAAAGATAGCGGACGGCTAAAATTGCTCCATTGTCGCTGGCAAAAATGGTTGTCGTTGCGGCCCCGGATCAGGTCCGGGGTTTCAGCACCCACAATCCATGGATGCCGGATCGAGTCCGGCATGACAGCCGCTAAAGCGATAGAGCCAAAGTTCTGTCCACAAACCGAAAAGTGATTCATGTCCCCCAATCTGCATCCCATGATCAACGTCGCCATCAAGGCGGCCCGAGCCGCCGGCGCCATCATCAACCGCGCCGCGCTGGACGTGGAGGCGGTCCGCATTTCGCAAAAACTGGTCAATGACTTCGTAACCGATGTTGACCACGCAGCCGAACAAATCATCATCGAGACACTGCTGGCTGCCTACCCCGGTCACGGTATCCTGGCCGAAGAATCGGGCCAGGAGCACGGCGCCAAAGACTCTGAATTTGTCTGGATCATCGACCCGTTGGACGGCACCACCAACTTTATTCACGGCTTGCCGGTGTACTGCGTCAGCATCGCCCTGGCGGTCAAGGGCAAAGTCGAACAAGCCGTGATTTACGACCCGAGCCGCAACGACCTGTTCACTGCCACCAAAGGACGCGGTGCCTACATGAACGACCGCCGACTGCGCGTCTCCAAGCGCATCAAGCTGCAAGAGTGCCTGATCTCGACCGGTTTCCCCTTCCGCCCCACCGACGACTTCAACAGCTACTTGCGCATGATGGGCGACGTGATGCAGCGCACGGCCGGCCTGCGTCGCCCTGGTGCTGCCGCGCTCGATCTGGCCTATGTTGCGGCGGGTTTCACTGACGGATTTTTTGAAACCGGACTGCAACCCTGGGACGTTGCAGCCGGCTCCCTGCTGGTAACCGAAGCCGGCGGTCTGGTCGGCAACTTCACCGGTGAACCGAACTTCCTGGACCAGCACGAATGCCTGGCCGGTAACCCGCGTGTTTACGGCCAGTTGGTCACCTTGCTGGGCAAGTACAGCAAATTTGCCACGGTGGCCGAAAAGGCAGCCGTGCAAGGCACTCAACCGATCTGAGGCGCGTGACCCATGGTCTGAAAAGACTGCGCCAGAGTGCGTTGCGCCAGGCGCACGACAGGGCCGTCAACCATCCGACCCTCCAGGCTGACAACGCCACCACCGGCAGCCTCTACCGCTGCCAGCACACGGCGTGCCCATTCGAGTTCCGCTGCACTCGGCGAAAAAACCGAGTTCACCAGCGCGATCTGTTCCGGATGGATGCACATCTTGGCGCCAAAACCAAAGCGCCGACTGCGCGCCACGTCTTCCTGCAATCGCTCCATGTCCTGGATCGCCACCGTGACACCGTCAATAGGTGCCGCCAACCCTGCGCGCCGCGCCGCCAGAACCACAGCCAGCCGCACCGGCACCAGTTCGGTTTCATCTGCGCCAGCCGCCATCCCGACGTCCGCCTGGAAATCCAGATGACCAAAAGCCAGACGAAGCACCTGCGGCGCTGCAGCCAACGCATCGACGACGTCCCATCCAGCCAGCGATTCGACCAGTGGCAACAAGGCACAGCCGGCCCCCAGCGCCTGCGCCAGCTGCCGCAATACCAGAGCCGAATCTGCCTTGGGCAGCATCACGGCAGGCAGTCCCTGGCCGACCAGACCAGCAAGAAACACCAGATCGTCGTCGAACCAGGGCGTGCCACTGGCATTCAGGCGAACCACGGTGCGCGCGCGCTCCGGGACGCCAAGTTGTTCAAAAGCGCTGGCCAGTTGATCGCGCGCGCCCTTCTTCTCCTGCGCTGCCACCGCATCCTCCAGGTCGATGATGACGGCGTCAGCGCCACTGGCCAGCGCCTTGGCGTAACGCTCGGGTCGTGTGGCAGGCACAAACAAAAACGAGCGCGCCAGCGCCAACTGGTCGTGATCAGCACTCATATCGCAGCCTCCCATAATCTTCCAACCCTGGCCCAGCCAGCTACAGCCCACAGCGCATTCACCGCGGTCTGCATTTCCGCGGCCGTTGCGCCACCACTGAAAGCAGCCAGACGCAGTGCCTTGGCAGTGATTTCGTCACGGCTCAGCGTGTTGCCCGGGTCACCCTTGGGTTCATCGACACGCCCCAGCAACACGCGGCCGTCGGTGGTGGTGACGGTCACTTTACCGATCCAGCGCTGCGGGTAGGCAGCATCGACCTCCGGATCCAGCATCATCTCGACCCGATCGCGCAGCGCCCTGGTTGAATCGTCCAGAAAATGCTGCTCAAACTCGGTCAGCCCGGCATGGCCAAAAAGCGCCGCCAGCGCCAGCGTCGTGCCCATGGAAAACTTGCTCTGGTGCACTGTGCTCGGATGCCGCACCGGCCCGAGCACGTCGATGGCGCCCTGGTGCACGTGCGCGACCACACGCGCCAGATCGGAAGGCTGGAGTTGCTGCGCCTGCATGACCTGCAACAGCGCGTCGGCGGCCGGATGCGTATGGCGGCAACATGCGTGGTACTTGAAGGAGGTCTCGGCTGTGGCCCAGCGTCTACCCAGACCGTCGGTCAACTTCGCCGGATCGGCGTCGCTCGACATGCCCGCAGCCATGCCTTGCGGCCCTTCGAAAATTTGCGCCGCACCGGTGAAACCCTCCTTGGCCAGGTAGGCCGCCATCAAGCCTGCCGCAGCTGCGTGCGCGGTGTGCAACTGCTTGCTGTCCGCCGCCGTGCGCAAGAACTCCCACAGCCCAGCCGACTGGGTTCCCGCAGAGCCGAAGGCGTGCTGCATCTGCCGTGCGTCCAGTCCGAGCAGATTGCCCACGGCAGCTGCCGCGGCCAACGTACCGGCCGTGCCCGTGGTGTGAAACACCTTGTAATGTGAGCGGCCCAGAAATTCGCCAACGCGAACACCCACCTCGTAGCCCGCAATCGCAGCCGCCAACAACTGCTGACCAGTGGCACCGATTGCCTGCGCCACCGCCAGCGCTGCCGGAAACACCACCGTTGCCGGGTGAAACACCGAGCCGTTGTGCACATCATCCTGCTCCGCCATGTGCGAAGCTGCTGCGTTGGCCATGGCGGCCAGATAGGGGCTGCTGGAAGTACGCTGGATGATCACTTCTGAAGCACCGGACTGCGGACCCATCGCCAGCGCAAAGCGCGTGATGCCCTCCACCGGGCGCGCGCCGTATCCGGCAACCGTCGAGCCGAACCAATCCACCAGAAGGTCTTCCGCCTTGCGAATAACCGGTGCGGGTATGTCGGAGAAGCGCAGACCGGCCGCAAAGGCGGCGAGTTCGGCTGTCGGAGAAGTCATGGGATTCGGTCTTTCAAGTCGTATCAGATCGCGCCAGTCACACGCAAATTGGCGATGGCTGCTTCGTCCCGGCCGAGCTCACGCAGAATCGCCTCCGTGTGCTGTCCCACCGCGGGTACCGGATCCATCCGATAGTCAAAGGCACTGTTGCGCCCGGGCGGCAAGAGCGCCGGGATCTCACCAGCCGGTGAACCGACGATCTGCCAGCGCTCGCGCGCCTGCAATTGGGGATGGGCCCAGACGCCGGCCATGTCGTTCATGCGGGCATTGGCGATCTGCGCCTGGTCGAGCCGCGCGAGCACCTGCTCGGTGCTGAGTTTTGCGAAGGCATCCAGAATGATCGCCTTGAGCGCCTCGCGGTGCTCGTTGCGGCGCGCATTGCTGTCGAAGCGTGGGTCATTGGCAAGCGCGGCATTTTGCAGAGCCCTTTCGCAAAACTGTTTCCATTCGCGCTCGTTTTGCAAGCCCAGCATCACAGTGCCACCGTCACCGGCCTGAAACGGACCATAGGGGTAGATACTGGCATGCGACGCGCCGCAGCGCGGTGGCGGTGCGGCACCGTCGAAGGCGTAGTACAGGGGGTAGCCCATCCACTCGCCCAAGGACTCCAGCATCGAGACATCGATGTGCGAGCCCGTGCCGGTCCGGCCGCGCAGCAGCAATGCCGAAAGAATGCTCGAGTAAGCGTACATGGCAGCAGCAATATCGGCCATGGAGTTACCGGCCTTGCTCGGCGAATCGGCTGTGCCTGTGACCGAGAGGAAACCGGCTTCGCTCTGGATCAGCAGGTCATAAGCCTTTTTGTCGCGGTACGGGCCATCTTCGCCATAGCCCGAAATATCACAGACGATCAGGCGCGGATGCTGCAGGCTCAGCGCCTCAAAGCCCAAGCCCATGCGCGCTGCCGCGCCCGGCGCCATGTTCTGCACCAGCACGTCGGCCTTGCCGATCAACTCGCGCAATACCGCCAGCGCCGCCGGCTGCTTCAGGTCCAGTGTCAGGCTCTCCTTGGAGCGGTTGGTCCAGACAAAATGCGAAGCCTGGCCCTTGACTCGCGTGTCATAAGCCCGTGCAAAGTCGCCGGCGCCGGGACGCTCCACCTTGATCACACGCGCACCCAAGTCGGCCAACTGGCGTGTGCAGAATGGTGCGGCAATCGCGTGCTCCAAGGAGATGACGGTGATGCCGTCCAGGGGTCGGATCATAAATTTCCCAATGCTTGTAAGCCGAGGGCGGCGCACTTCAAATACCAGCACTGCACGCAAGATCTGGCTGGTGGGGCACTCAGCGCAGGAGTTATTGGGGTCAGACACCAATTTGGAGTTATTGGGGTCAGACACCAATTTCGCTGCGGCACGTGGTGCCGCACCCTGCGGGCGAGCCGAAGGCTCGGCGAATTTGGGCTCTGACCCCAAAAACTCGGAGGACAGCCGCGGAGCTGAGTGCCCCGGCGGCCAGATCCACCCGGCATGTTGAATGGAATTTGACCTGTCATCGTTTCAGGAATCCATAAAGTGTTGGGGACAGAGCAAAGTTCACTTCGTGTAACTCTTGGTCTGTCCCACAATGTCTCAGAAAGACCTCGGCATGCCAAGCACATGCTCTGCAATAAACGAATAAATCAGATTCGTCGAAATCGGCGCCACCTGGTACAGCCGGGTCTCGCGGAATTTGCGTTCCACATCGTATTCGTTGGCAAAACCAAAGCCGCCGTGAAACTGGATGCAGGCGTTGGCGGCCTCCCAACTGGCTTTGGCCGCCAGGTACTTGGCCATGTTCGCTTGCGCCCCGCAGGGCTGGCCGGCGTCGAACAGTTCGCAGGCCTTGTAGCGCATCAGATTCGCCGCTTCCACCTCGATGTAGGCATCGGCAATCGGGAACTGCACGCCCTGGTTCTGACCGATCGGGCGACCAAAGACGATGCGCTCGTTGACGTATTTGGTGACACGGTCCAGAAACCAGTAGCCATCGCCGATGCATTCGGCAGCGATCAGGGTACGCTCGGCATTCAGGCCGTCCAGGATGTACTTGAAGCCCCGGCCCTCCTCGCCAATCAGGTTCTCCTCGGGGATTTCCAGATTCTCGAAGAACAACTCGTTGGTCTCGTGGTTCACCATGTTCGGAATCGGCCGCACCGTCATACCAGACTGCTCCGCCTGCCGCAAATCGACCATGAAGATCGACATACCCTCCGACTTCTTCTTCACCTCTGTCAGGGGCGTGGTGCGCGCCAGCAGAATCATCCAGTCGCTGTGCTGCACGCACGAAATCCAGACCTTCTGGCCGTTAACCACGTAACGGTCGCCCTTCTTCACAGCCGTGGTCCTGATCTTGGTCGTATCGGTGCCGGTGCGCGGCTCGGTCACGCCCATGGATTGCAAACGCCACTCGCCGCTGGCGATGCGGGGCAGGTAATGTTCCGTCTGCGCCTTGGAGCCGTGGCGCAGCAGGGT
>QYPX01000112.1 GCA_007280205.1 Comamonadaceae bacterium | reverse complement strand
TAAAGAAGGAGCCCGAAGGGCGGGTGACATTCGCGGAGCCATCCAATGCGTCGCCCTTGGCCCACACACATCAGACTCAGACTTGAAAAAGCATCCGCATAAGCCAGGTCATACCAAAGGGCAGTCACGAAGTCCGGAAGTCTCAAGAATCCAACTCAGCGATCAGCTCGATCTCAACGCAGGCACCCAGCGGAATTTGCGCAACGCCGAAGGCACTGCGGGCATGCGCACCGGCAGCGCCAAAGACTTCACCCAGCAATTCGCTGGCGCCATTGGTCACCAGATGCTGCTCAGTAAAGTCGCCGGTTGAATTCACCAGCGACATCAGCTTGACGATGCGCTTGATGCGGTTCAAGTCACCCGTGGCTGCATGCAAAGTGCCGAGCAGGTCAACCGCAATGGCGCGCGCTGCCGCCTGACCATCCTGCGTTGTCAGGTTCTTGCCCAGTTGTCCGACCCAGGGCTTGCCGTCCTTTTTGGCGATGTGGCCACTGACGAAAAGAAGCTTGCCGGTCTGGACAAAGGGGACGTAGGCCGTCGCCGGTACCGCCAGCGGTGGCAGGGTGATCTGGAGTTCTTCGAGTTTGGCGTAAATGTTCATGGGATTTCCTTTGCGGCCTGGGATTGAGATTGAGATTGAGATTGAGATTGAGATTGGCTTTGAGTCTGGCTCTGGGAAGATGGCTGCGACTGCGATTGCATCCCGTCCGGCACGGGCTCCACCGTCACGCCGACGGTCAGCGTGTGACTGGCCCCGCCATGGATGACGCCGCGCAGCGGAGATACATCCGAAAAGTCGCGGCCTGTCGCCAGCGTCACATAGTCCTCGCCTGGCGAATGCCAGCCGGAGCGGTTGTTGGTTGGGTCAAAGTCGCACCAGCGCTGACCCGCCGGCAAGTCGGGTGCATAGACCGCAACCCAGGCGTGCGAGGCGTCGCTGCCGCGCAGTTTGACGCTGCCCGGCGCGGCCTGGGTCAGCAGATAGCCGCTGACATAGCGCGCCGCCAGACCCACGCTGCGCAGACAGGCAATCATGATGTGGGCGAAGTCCTGGCACACCCCCTTGCGCTGCGCCAGCGCATCGAGTGCCGGCGTATTGATGTGGGTGCTCTGACTCTGATAGACAAAGTCACTGTGAATGCGCCGCATCAGGTCCTGCGCTGCCGCCAGCACACTGATGCCGGGCGCGAAACTGGGTCGGGCATAAGCTGCGAACTCCGGCGCCTTCGGACAAAAAGGAGAGGCAAAAACAAACTCGGTGGCGGCGTCGAAGGGCAGGCCGGACTGGTAACGAAACTGCTCGCGCGTCTGTTCCCAAGCAACGCGGCTCGAAGGCAGCGCGCGGGACTCGGTGCTGACGACGCTGTGCGCCACCACATCGAGAACATGGTGCGGCGTTTGCAGCGAAAAGAAGCAGCGCGGATTGCCAAAGACATCGAGCGTCTGCGTCATCTGCGCCGGCGTCGGACTGATCAGCAAGGTGTGGCTCAGCAGGCGCTGGTAGGGGTTGCTGACCGGTTGCAGGTAGGCCATGTGCTGCGCCGTCTCCACTGCTGGCAGATACTCGTAGCGCGTCTGGTGCGTGATTCTGAGCTTCATCAGGTGCCCACGCTCTGCTTGGACTCCATCGAGTGCGTGAAATACGTGGTGCTGATCTCATTGGAGACCTCGAAGGCGGCACCCGTGCATTGCAGCAGCAGGTCGGTGAGGGCAAAGAAATTCGGGTCTTCGCAGAGTTGCGTCAGACTCCAGGCGGCCGGGTCTGGCACGCGCAGCGACAGGGAACAAAGTTGATCCGGCGCGCTGCCGGCCAGTTTGGCGAGTCGTCCGCGCAGCGTTTGTGCGACCCAGGCCAGCGAGCGCGGGTTGTCGCGATCGAGTACCAGCAAGTCCATCAGCGCAGCCAGGTCACGGCTTTGCTGGTACTGCGCATGAAAGGTGATGGTGCTGTCAAACAAGGCCACCAGCGCTTCAAAGCCGCCACTGGTGTGGACCGAGCCGCTCTGAAAACTGCTGAGCAGGGCGGAGGCCAGAAAGCCCAGGCGCTCTATGTGCCGGCCAATGCTGAGCAGACGCCAGCCGTCGTCGCGCGTCATGTGATCGGTCTGCGCGCCGGTGATGGCCGCCATGTGCTCGCTGGTCGTCTTCAGAATCTGCAGGGCTTCAACCGACGAATAGTCACCCGCTCTGGCGGGTATCGCAAAACGCGCAAACAGCTCTTCTTCAGCTCGCACCATGACGCGCCAGTGTTCTTGCGAAAGACGTTCGCGGACCTTCGAGCCCGTCATCTTGAGGGCGCGCAGGTAGAAGCCGACGCTGGTGGCGCCATCGACGCTGCCCAGGCTTGAAATCAGGGAACGCTCAAAGACGCGGCGCGCCTGCAATACCGATGGCACGCCCGGCAGCACCAGTGTGTTGGAGATCGCCATCTTGCCCAGCCAGTTCAACAAAGGCTGGGAGGATTGTTCTTCGCCATGCAGGCACTCCAGCGTCAGCCGCGCCAGGCGGATCGCGTTCTCGGTGCGCTCGCTGTAGCGGCCCAGCCAGTACAGATTCTCTGCCGCCCGACTTGTCACCATGCGTTTGCGCTGCGCCACGGTGGCTGGCGTAAGTTGCGGCTGCAGCAGCGTCGTGCTGTCCACCTCACCCTTTGTGAGCGCCCAGACATCAGCGCTGCTGCCGCCGCGCTGCATCGACGTGCTGGTGGCCGCGGCGCCCATGATGCGCGCCAGACCACCGGGCAACACGCGCCAGGACTGCGCGCCGTCGGACACGGCAAACACACGCAGCATGAAGGCGCGCGCTGCCATCTGGCCGGCAGTTGCTCCAGCGGCACTCTGCCAGGTTGGCATCTGCGACAGCGGCACATAGGCCTGCACCGTGTGATCTTCGCTCTGGCGCACGATGCGGCCAGCCCATTCGTCGATCTCTCGCTCCGACAGGCTTTGCCCCTGCACTGACGCAAAACTGCCGTGGATTGGCGTGCCCGGGTAAGTCGGCTTGATGACGCTCTCACGCAGTTGCGGCAAGGCTTCTTCCATGGCCGAGCGCTCGCCGCACCACCAGGTCGAGAGCGCCGGCAGCATCAGTTCCTCATTGAGCAGATGACGCGACAGCGCCGGCAAGAAGGCCAGCAGGGCGGGCGACTCCAGAAACGCCGAGCCCGGTGCATTGGCCACCAGCACGTTGCCGGCGCGGATCGCCTGCAGCAGGCCCGGCACACCCAGAGTGGAGTCAGAGCGCAATTCCAGGGGGTCAAGGTACTCGTCATCCACGCGCTTGATCAGCCCATGAACCGGTACCAGGCCTTTGAGCGTTTTCAGGAAGACGTGCTGGTCGCGCACGATCAGGTCGCAACCCTCGACCAGCGTCAGGCCCAGGTAGCGTGCCAGATAGGCGTGTTCAAAATAGGTCTCGTTGTAAGGGCCGGGTGTCAGCAGCGCCAGATGCGAGTCGGCACCGGCCGGGCTGGCACGCTTGAGGCTGTCCATCAAGGCCCGGTAAGTGGCGGCCAGTCGCTGTACCTGTAAGGATTCAAAGGCCAGCGGAAACTGGGCCGAAATGGCCAGCCGGTTCTCCAGCAAATAACCAAAGCCGGAAGGTGCCTGACAGCGTTGGCCCTCGACCCACCAGTTGCCGTCGGGTCCGCGCGCCAGATCAAAGGCAGCAATGTGCAAGCGGGTGCCGCCGACCGGCGCAACGCCCCGCATGGCGCGCAGGTAGCCCGGGTGACCCTGCACCAGCGCGGGAGGCAGCAGGCCACGTTCCAGCAACTGCTGGGGGCCGTAAACATCGGCCATGATGCGCTCGAGCAGGCGCACCCGCTGCAAGATGCCAGCTTCTATCTGCTGCCAGCCCTCGGGCTCGATCAACAGCGGAAAGAGGTCGAGGGACCACGGGCGCTGCGGACCGCCTTCATCGGCATAAACGTTGTAGGTCACGCCGTTGTCGCGAATCTGGCGCTGCAGCGTGCTGGAGCGCTGGTTCAGGTCAGGCCCATCCTGCGCAGACATCGCCTCAAAGAACTGCTGCCAGGGCGACGTCAGGGGGCGTTCTGTGCCACTGGAGTGGCTTACCGCAGCGCGCAGTTCGTCAAAATGCCCCGGTGCGGCCATACCGGAGTGCGCCAGCGCCTGCAGGTCGGGCAGGGCACTGGCGTTGCTGGCAGAAGGGGAGGAGGTGGCGTCTTTCACTGGCCCCAAGTATGCCAGCGCTTCGTGGGCCCTGGCCGTCCACGGTAAGATGCGCGCCCTGAGCTCGCTAAATTTTCAGCATCCCGTCACTGCACGCAAAGAGGTACTCCTTGAAACTCCATCGATTGTTGACCCCGTTCCTGCTGCTTTTGGGGCTGGCGCTGGCTGGCTGCTCGCCGCAGGAAGCCGACAATTCGTCGGCACCGGCCAAGCGCGAGATTTCGGTCGCTACCGTTGCGGCGCAGGCCAAGGGCTTTGCCGTGGGCTCGATGATGAGCGCCAACACGGTCTACGTCTTTTTTGACACCCAGTGTCCGCACTGCGGCCACCTGTGGGAGGCCTCGCGGGGCCTGCAGGGCAAGGTCAAGTTTGTCTGGATCCCGGTGGGCATGATCAACGCCATCAGTTCGGCGCAGGCCGCTGCCTTGCTGACCGCAGTGGACCCTGGCACCTTGATGGGCGAGCACGAGGCCTCGCTGCTGGCAGGCAAGGGCGGCATTTCGGGCTCCAGCAGCGTCCCGCCCGACATAGCGAAGGCGATCAAGAGCAACACCCAGCTTCTGAACAGTTTTGGCGCCGAGACTGTGCCATTTGTGGTCGCCAAGAATCTGAAGACCGGGCAGACCGTGAGTCGCGATGGCGCCATGAGCACGCCGGTTCTGGCCGAATTTTTGGGTCTGGATCTTCCCTGATGACAAACCGTACAGAAAACCCGCCGGTTCCTGATCCAGGCGCAGCCGCGCCGGATGCAGTTGAAGTTGCTGTCGAGGCTGTGCCAGCGACGCCTAAAGGAGCGGGTCAGCGCCTCGCTCGTCGGCCCTCCGTGCTGCCCGTGCTGGAAAAATTGTTTGAGCTTTACCCGCAGTTGTTTGGCACCGAATTTCTGCCGCTCAAACTGGGCATCTTTCAGGAATTGCTGGCCAGGCACCCGGATCATTTGGAACGCAACAGCCTGAAGGCGGCGCTGGGCGTGCACACACGCTCCACGGCCTATCTGCAAGGCGTTGCCGCCGGTAAGCCGCGCCATGACCTGCAGGGCGCGCCGGTAGAGGCTGTAGCGCCGGAGCACGTTTATCTGGCCTTGCTGGAGCTTTTTCGGCGTCGCCAAGGTCGCAGTGCGCAGGACTTGCGGCCCAAGCTGCGCAAACAGGTGATGACTGCGTTTGAGGCATCCGGCTTGAGCAGCCAGGACTACCAGACGCGCATGCATGGCAACGACGAAGACGCCAACGCCCTGCTGACAGAAGCTTTTGCCGAGTACGATCAGGAACGCGCCCGGCAGGAGGCACTGCGCCGCGCCTTCGAGGCCAGTGGCAAGACGGTCGCCGAGTTTGCGGCGATGTACGGGCTCGATGCGCGCGATGTGAATCGGGCACTGGCGCGCCAGGCTAGCGAAAGAAATGAAACAAGCCCCAGATCCGCGGGAGCCGACGCTAGCTCCGGCGCAAATCCAGCGTGAACGGAAACTCCCGGCTCGCCGCCACGTTGATGGTGGCCGGCGGTACCACCAGCGCGCCGGGCGTGTGGCCCATGGCGGCAAAGCGCGACATGCGCCGGCTCTCCGCCTCATAGGCGTTGACCGGAAAGGTATCCGGATTGAGACCCCCTGGATGGGCCACGTAGTACTGGCAACCGCCGAGCGAACGCTTCATCCAGGTATCGACAATGTCAAAGGTCAGCGGTGTGTCGATGCCGATGCTCGGATGCAGTGCCGAGGGCGGGTTCCAGGCCTTGTAGCGCACGCCGGCAGCGTATTCGCCAATGGTGCCGGTCGACTGCAGCGGCAGGGCGCGGCCGTTGCAGGTGACCACGTAGCGGCTCTGGTTCAGGCCCGTCACGTGCACTTCCATGCGCTCCAGTGACGAGTCCACATAGCGCGCCGTGCCGCCGGGCGCACCTTGCTCGCCCATCACATGCCAGGGCTCCAGCGCGTTGCGCAGTGTCAGCTCGATGCTGGCCGCATGGACCGACCCGACGATCGGGAAGCGGAACTCAAAGTGCGGCGCAAACCAGCTCGAGTCGAACGCATAGCCAGCGCCGCGCAGTTCGGCCATGACATCGTCAAAATCGAGCCGGATGAAGGTCGGCAGCAGGAAGCGGTCGTGCAACTCAGTGCCCCAGCGCGTGGCCGGTGCCTTGTACGGTGTCTTCCAGAAGCGCGCCACCATGGCACGCAACAGGAGTTGCTGCACCACGCTCATGCGCGGATGCGGCGGCATCTCGAAGGCACGCAATTCCAGCAAGCCAAGACGTCCGGTAGCGGAGTCGGGTGAGTACATCTTGTCGATGGAAAACTCGCTGCGGTGCGTGTTGCCGGTGGCGTCGATCAGGATGTTGCGCAGCGTGCGGTCCACCAGCCACGGGGGCATGGGATGGCCCCCACGCTCCCCCACTTCGTGTGTGTCGCTGCCCCCCGAGGGGGCCAATTTTCCCAGGGGCGGCCCGTCGGAAAATTTGCCATGCAGTTCACGGTTCTTGTAGATCTGCTCGATGGCGATTTCAAGCTCGTAGAGCTGGTCGTTGCGCGCTTCATCAACGCGCGGTGCCTGGCTGGTCGGGCCAACGAACATGCCGCTGAACAGGTAGCTCAGGCTCGGGTGGTTGTGCCAGAACAGCAGCAGGCTGGCCAGCAGCTCGGGCTTGCGCAGGAAGGGGCTGTCGGCCGGTGTCGCGCCGCCCATTACAAAGTGGTTGCCACCGCCAGTGCCGGTATGGCGCCCGTCTTTCATGAACTTCTCTGCAGACAGGCGCGACTCGAAAGCCACCTGGTAGAGAAACTCGGTGTTCCTGACCATTTCGCCCCAGTTCGTCACCGGGTGGATGTTGACCTCGATGACGCCCGGATCCGGCGTGACCTGCAGCAGCTTCAGGCGTGGGTCACGCGGCGGCGGGTAGCCTTCGAGCACGATCTGTAGGCCCAGGCTCTGCGCCGTGGCTTCAATGGCGGCCAGCAGGCTCAGATAGTCTTCCAGTTTTTCCAGCGGCGGCATGAAGATGTAGAGCACGCCGGACTTCTCGCCCACGGCTTCGGCTTTGGGGCCACTGGCGCGGCGTGGGTCGCGCACTTCCACACACAGCGCCGTGCGGGTGATCCAGTGCGCTGATTCCTGTGGCTTGGGAACACGCGCAAAGTCTGCGGGTTCGGTTTGTGCGGCACTCTGTGCGCTGGCGGCCAGCGTACCGCTGCCTGAAGCGGCGCTCTGAAATTTTCGCTCTGCTTCTGTGGCAGGTCCGGTGCCGGAAAGATAGGGTGTCGCACCCACTGGCTGGAGGGCTGGCACGCTGGGCGCGTAGCGCGCTGCCATGGCGGCATGCGCTGGCAGCGCGTCACGCGGCGCACTCGGATCCTGCTCCAGCAGATAGGGATAGTCGCTCTCGCTGACCCAGGGCAGCGAGTCCAGCGGCAGACGCAAGCCCATGGGCGAATCGCCGGGCATCAGGTACATGCGCTCGTCGCGCAGGAACCAGGAGCCGGTGGTCCAGCCAGCGCCAGGCGAACCCGCCTTCTCCGCCACCTTGATCGGCAGCACATAGCCAACCACGCAGTCGAGCTTTTGCTCAAAGACCCGACGCAGGCGTGCGCGTTCCATCTCGTCGTCGAGTTTCGAGTTGAAGGGGTCGACGTTGGTCGGCAAACGCCGCTCACGCCACAGGTAGTACCAGACGTCTTCATAGGCGCTCTGCATGAACTTGTCGGTCACACCCAACTTGCTGGCCAGCGTTTGCGTGAAACGCTTCGCATCCTCGCTGGTGTAATGGGTAGGCGCGCGCTCATCGGTAAAGAGCGCTGGATTGGCCCACACAGGCTCATGGTCAGCGCGCCAGTAAATGTTTAGCGCCCAACGCGGCAACTGCTCGCCCGGATACCACTTGCCCTGACCGAAGTGCAGAAAGCCACCGGTGCCGTATTCATTGCGCAGTTTCTGCACCAATTCGGTGGCAAAGCCGCGTTTGGTGGGGCCCAGTGCCTCGGTGTTCCATTCTGGTGCATCGCGGTCATCCACCGCGACAAAAGTGGGCTCGCCGCCCATCGTCAGGCGCACATCTCCGGCTTTCAGTTCCTCGTCCACCGCGCTGCCCAGGGCCATGACATCGGCCCACTGTTCTTCGCTATAGGGTTTGGTGACGCGCGGTGACTCGTAGATACGGGTCACGGCCATGTGGTGGGCAAAGGTGACCTCGCACTTGTCCATGCCACCTTCAATCGGTGCGGCACCCGAGGGCTGCGGTGTGCAGGCCAGCGGGATATGCCCCTCGCCGGCAAGCAGGCCGGAGGTGGCATCGAGCCCGACCCAGCCGGCACCAGGCAGGTAGACCTCGCACCAGGCGTGCAGGTCGGTGAAGTCGACTTCGGTGCCACTCGGACCGTCGAGTGACTTGACATCGGGCTTCAACTGAATCAGGTAACCCGAGACAAAGCGCGCCGCCAGGCCGCAGTGACGCAGCAGTTGCACCAGCAGCCAGGCCGAATCGCGACAGGAACCGGAACCGAGCTTGAGGGTTTCGTCAGGCGACTGCACGCCGGGCTCCATGCGGATCAAATAGCTGATGTCCTTGTGCACCATCTGATTCACCGCCACCAGAAAATCGATGGTGCGGCGCTTGCGCCTGTCAATGCGCGAGAGGTAGGCTTTGAGGCGCTTGGTCAGGTGCTCGGTGGCCAGGTAGGGTGCCAGTTCCTGCTTGAGCAGCGCTTCGTAGTTAAAAGGGTATTTTTCGGCACTGGGCTCCAGAAAGAAGTCAAACGGGTTGTACACCGCCATCTCCACCACCAGGTCCACCGTGACCTTGAACTCGCGCGTCTTCTTCTCAAAGACCAGGCGGCCCTGGTAGTTGGCAAACGGATCCTGCTGCCAGTTGATGAAGTGCTGCGCCGGTTCCACCTTGAGCGAATACGAGATGATCTTGCTTCGGCAATGCGGTGCCGGGCGCAGACGAATCACCTGCGGCCCGAGGTTGACGAGCTTGTCGTACTTGTAGTGGGTGACGTGGTTCAGGGCGGCGTGAATGGACATAATCTACTTGGCTAGCAATGTTGGTGCCATGAAATTTCCGTGTAGGATAAAACCATGACTGACTTGACACGCACCGATTTTCGCTTCTTTCACCGCCTGCGGGTGCGCTGGGCCGAGGTGGATTTGCAAAAGATCGTTTTCAATGCGCACTATCTGATGTACGTTGACACGGCGATTGCCGACTACTGGCGCGCGCTGGCATTGCCGTACGACATCACCATGCATGCGCTGGCCGGTGACCTGTTCGTGAAGAAGGCGACCGTGGAATACCACGGATCAGCCAGGCTGGATGATCAGCTCGATGTCGGCATCAAGTGCGCTCGCATCGGGACTTCATCCATGCTGTACCCCTGCGCCATTTTTCGTGGCGAGGAGCACTTGATCAGTTGCGATCTGGTCTACGTTTTTGCCGACCCGGCAACGCAGAAGTCCAGACCCGTGCCGGCATCTTTCAGGGATATCCTGATGGCTTATGAGGCGGGCGAGTCCATGGTCCGCATGGAAGTGGGTAGCTGGCAGCAACTTGGGGTGGAAGCGAGCAAGCTACGCACAGAAGTGTTTGTAGAGGAGCAGCGCATTCCGGCCGAGATGGAATGGGACGCCGCTGACCAGACGGCCCTCCATGCGCTGGCGCGCAACCGGATGGGGCTGGCCGTCGCCACCGGACGACTGCTGCAACACGCACCGGGTGTCGCTCGCATCGGCCGCATGGCCGTCAGCCAGGTGTTGCGTGGCTCGAATCTGGGACGAGAGGTGTTGCAAGCCCTGATGCGCGCAGCCAAAGAGCGTGGCGACCGCGAAGTGCTGCTGCACGCACAGCGCACGGCACGGGGTTTCTATGAACGACTCGGTTTTGTGCCACGCGGCGAACCCTTCGAGGAAGCCGGCATTGTCCACATCGAGATGGTGCACGGGCTTTAGCTCAATAAGTCGGCTGCTTTCGTGTTCGCTCGGGCGGGTGTTGCCGGGGACCGATTTCTGCGCATTTGGCAGCATGAGGGCCACGGCAACGCCTGCCCGAGCGTGTCCGGCTTAGCGCGCTCCGCTGAAACCGCTATGGCTCAAATCCAAGCAATCAAACGTCGGCCAGCAAAGGGTAGGGCGGCGGAGTCACCACGATTGTGTTGCCACTGACAGAGTTCAGATGCAGACCGCCAGTTTCGCTGGCAGAAATCAGCATCGAAACAATCGCGTCATAGCCGCCGCCAGGCGCCTGAGCCGCGTGCGCGACCGTGCCGCAGGGCTGCTCCGGATCGGCCTCCTGAAATACTTCGTCGCCCGCCTTCATGGGGGAGTCTGAATGCGCCAAAAATGCGCGGCGCTTCAAGGTGCCGCGAAACTGGCTGCGCGCCACCACTTCCTGACCCGGATAACAGCCCTTCTTGAAATTGACACCACCCACTGACTCGTAATTGAGCATCTGCGGTACAAAAGCCTGTGAAACCGGTTCGCTGATCATGGCAATGCCGCTACGCACCTCGCTCCAGAGCCAGTCCTGCAGACTCAGACTCGCTCCAGCTGGTGCGTCCTGCGCCGCAGGCGCGAGCCATAGTGCACGGGCCAAGCCGTCGGCCGGGTACAGGCCAATAACAGAAGCATCACCCTCGTCGCGTCGAGCCCAAGGCTGCAGCGCGCCAGCGTTCACCGAGTCAAGCGCCGCGCCCGCCAGGCCAAAGATTGCATGGTCGGCGCTGGCGTCACTCAGTTTGACCTTGGCACGCAGGACGAAGCGCGACAGGTTTTTCACTGTGGTCGCCAGCAGGTCCTTGCTGCAGATCAGAAGGATCTGGCTCGGACTGCGCTTGATGGTGTAAAAGCTGGCCAGCATCCGGCCCTGTGCCGAGCAATAGGCGGCCAGCCTGGCCTCGGATGAGCCCAGCAGCAACATATCCTGCGTCAATTGCCCATGCAGAAAAGAGGCGGCGTCAATTCCCTCGGCCCGGATAACAGCCAGGTGTGCCAGTTGCACCACGCCATTGAGTTTGCTTTGCATGAGGTGAATTATCATCCCCCGTCGAATTCATACAAGGCGGTAGGGCTGTGCGTCTCTTTTTTACTCTTGTGAAGTGGCTGCTTGCGCTGGCACTCGTGCTCGGCGGCGGCGCCCTTTGGTGGGTCAACCAGAGCCTGCGCCTGTCAGGTGAAACGGTTGATCTGTCGATTGAGCCCGGCACGCCGGTGCGCGCAGTGGCGCAATTGGTCAGCGAGGCAGGTGTCGACGTCGATCCGACGCTGCTGTACTGGTGGTTTCGCCTGTCAGGTCAGGCACGTCTGATCCGCGCCGGCAGCTACGAGATCGAAACCGATGCCAGCCCGCGCAGTCTGCTGCAAAAGCTGGTACGTGGCGAAGAAGCCCTGCGCGCGGTGACGCTGGTGGAGGGCTGGACCTTCAGTCAGGTTCGGGCAGCGCTGGCCAATGCCGAGCAACTCAAGCCGGAGGCCAAAGGACTGCCAGACTACATGATCATGAAGGTGCTGGGAAGGCCGGGCTTGCATCCGGAAGGTCGTTTTTTTCCGGACACCTACACCTACGCCAAGGGCAGCAGTGACCTGGCCGTGCTCAAGCGCGCCATGCGCGCGATGGACAGGAATCTGGCGGCAGTGTGGCGCCAGCGTTTACCCGATGCGCCGCTGAAAACACCGGAGCAGGCGCTGATTCTGGCCAGCATCGTCGAGAAGGAAACCGGCCGCCCTGGCGACCGGTCCATGATTGCCGGTGTCTTTGCCAACCGCCTGCGCATCGGCATGATGCTGCAAACCGATCCGACCGTGATTTACGGCATGGGTGACGCTTTTGACGGCAACCTGCGCAAGCGTGATCTGCAGGCTGACACTCCCTGGAATACTTACACACGCGCCGGCCTGCCGCCAACCCCGATTGCCATGCCGGGCAAATCGGCCTTGCTGGCTGCGGTGCGACCCGCTACCAGCAAGGCGCTGTATTTTGTGGCGCGCGGCGACGGCAGCAGCGAATTCAGCGCGAGCCTGGAAGAGCACAATCGGGCAGTCAACAAATACCAGCGCGCTCACTGAGGCAGCGAACAAGGACCTATGGCAACAGGCGGAATCTTCATCAGTTTCGAGGGCATTGACGGTGCCGGAAAATCCACCCACATCGAGGCTTTGGCGCAGGCCTTTCGCGCTCATGGCAGGAAGGTGACGCTGTCGCGCGAGCCTGGCGGCACGCCGCTGGCTGAAAAACTGCGGGCTCTGGTGCTCCACGATGCGATGGACGCGATGACCGAAGCGCTGCTGGTGTTCGCAGCGCGGCGCGATCACCTCAAACAGCTGATTGAGCCGGCGCTGGCAGAAGGCGCTGTGGTGCTGTGCGATCGCTTCACCGATGCCAGCTTTGCCTACCAGGGCGCTGGCCGGGGCTTTGATTGGAAACTACTGTCGGTGCTGGAGCAGATGGTGCAGGCGATCCCCGGCGAGCAAAGCGAGGTAATCCGCCAGCCGGACCTGACGATCTGGTTTGACCTGCCGGCGCCGATCGCCGCCACTCGGCTGGCGCTGACACGCACGCCAGACAAGTTTGAAGCGCAACCGCTGGAGTTTTTCACTCGGGTAGCTGCCGGCTATTCGCAGCGCATGAGCGCCAATCCCTGGCGCTTTGCCCGCATTGACGCCGACGCCTCGCGCGAGGCGGTCTGGCTGCAGGTGTTGCGCTCTGTGCAGGGCAGGGGCTGGCTGGCATGAGCGACAGTGCAGCTGCGCCCTGGATGGCTGAGCAGTGCAGGTCCCTGCTGGCGCAGCGCGGTCATGCCTGGCTGCTGGCCGGGCCCTCCGGATTGGGGCAGTACGATCTGGCACTGGCGCTGGCGCGGGCCTGGCTTTGCGAGCAGCCGTCGGCGCTGGGCGCCTGTGGCCAATGCGGCAGCTGCCATGCCATCGATGTGCATACCCATGCGGACCTGTGTGTGCTGATGCCTGAGACCGTGATGATCGATCTTGGCTGGCCGCTGAGTGAAGCGGCACAGTCCGACATTGATGACAAGAAGCGCAAGGCGAGCAAGGAAATCCGCGTCGAGGCGATGCGCGAGGCAGTCGAGTTTTCGCAGCGCACCAGCGCCCGTGGGCGCGCTAAGGCGGTGCTGGTCTTCCCGGCTGAACGCATGAATCTGGTTACCGCTAACGCCTTGCTCAAAACGCTGGAGGAGCCACCGGGTGACGTCAGGTTTGTGCTGGCCAGCGACGCCGCCTACCAGTTGCTACCGACGATTCGAAGCCGCTGTCTGGCCCACACCATGACCTGGCCGTCACCTGATGCTTCACTGGCCTGGTTGTTGGAAAAGGGTCTGAATGCGCAGCAGGCCAGGGTGCTGCTGCAAGCCGCTGGTGGCCGGCCGCAGGATGCATTGCAGTTGTTTCTGGCGAAAGCCGATGCGCAAACCTGGGTGCTGCTGCCCAAGGCGATTGCCAGCGGCGATCTTGGCGTGTTCAAGGACTGGTCGGCGCCGCAGGTCGTCAATGCGCTGCAGAAGCTCTGTCATGACCTGCTCGCTCTGAAGGTGGGTGCCGACACCCGTTTCTTTGATGCCGCGGCCTTGCCGGCGGGCGGATCTATTGCCTCCTTGACAGCATGGGCCAAAGATCTGGCTGACAGCAAACGAACGGCCGAACACCCGTTTAATGTGGGCCTGATGATGGAAGCGCTTGTGAGCCAGGCGCAAAACGCCCTAAACTCCGACCACTAGTTATTGCCGACGACTCCCTCGATGTTATCCAGCCCCCGCCCCAGCGTCATTCAGTTGGCGATCAAAGAGAAACCCGCCCTTTACGCGGCGTATATCCCCCTGTTCGCAGAGGGCGGGATTTTCATTCCGTCGACGCGAGATTACAAGTTGGGTGACGACGTCTATGTCCTGCTGTCGCTGCCAGACGATCCCGAACGCTATCCGGTGGCCGGAAAAGTTGCCTGGATCACGCCTGCGAGGGCAGCCAACAACCGGACACAAGGGATTGGAATACGCTTTCCGGAAGGCCCGAAGTCACAGGCGCTGCGGCAAAAGATCGAGGCGATTTTGGGCAGCCTGCTGGCGTCGGATCGGCAGACTCAAACGGTCTAATGCCGCGGCTGGCGGGTCATGTTCACTGATTCACACTGTCATCTGACTTTTCCCGCGTTGGCAACGCAAATGCCGGCGCTGCTGGAGGCCATGCGGCAAGCCAGGGTTGAGCGTGCCCTGTGCATCTGCACCACGCTGGAGGAATTTGACGCTGTTCTTGGCCTGGCTCAGCAGCACGACAATATTTGGGCCACCGTGGGCGTGCATCCCGAAAACGAAGGCGTGGCAGAGCCTGGCTTGGAGGATCTGCTGACTTTGGCCAAGCATCCGCGCGTGATTGGCATCGGTGAGACCGGCCTTGACTACTATCGCCTGGGTGAGCGCAGTGTGGCCGACATGGCCTGGCAACGCGAGCGCTTTCGTACCCATATCCGGGCGGCACGCCAGAGCGGATTGCCGCTGGTGGTGCACACCCGCTCGGCCTCGGCCGACACGCTGGCGATCCTGCGCGAGGAGGGTGAAGATGGTTCAACTGGCTGTGCTGGCGGTGTGTTTCACTGTTTTACCGAGACGGCCGCGGTGGCACGGGCGGCGCTGGACATGGGGTTCTTTATCTCGTTCTCTGGCATTTTGACCTTCAAGAATGCCCAGGATCTGCGCGATATCGCTGCTTTTGTACCGCTGGATCGGCTTCTGATCGAAACAGACAGCCCCTATCTGGCGCCGGCTCCGTACCGTGGCAAGACCAACAATCCTTCCTACGTTCCTTACGTGGCGGCGGAACTGGCACGACTCAGAAGTTGTTCTGTTGAGCGGATGGCAGACTTGACGAGTCGCAACTTTGAAGCTTTGTTCAAGCGTGTTTTGGTGCCCTGAACAGGCCGGTTTTATATGATGTATTACATTAGATATTGCCTGTATATTGTTGTATTAGTTGGATATTCGTGTACTTTTGCCGGGTCTTACGACGATTTTTTCAACGCCATCAAGAAGGATGACGCCGCAACGGTGAAAATGTTGCTGGATCGCGGATTTGACCCCAATACCGTCAATCCATCTGGCGAGCATGGCTTGATTGCTGCAGTTCGTGAGCCATCCCTTAAAGTGATTTCGGTCCTGCTGGGATCATCAAAGGTCAATGTGGAGCCCAGGACCGAACAGGACGAAAGCCCGTTGATGCTGGCTGCGCTGAAGGGCTTGACCGATCTCTGCCGGCAACTGATAGCCCTTGGCGCCGATGTCAACAAGCCCGGTTGGACGCCGCTGCATTACGCCGCGACCAACGGGCATCTGGCAACGATGGATTTGCTGCTCGATGAGCATGCCTACATTGACGCTGCATCGCCGAACGGCACGACACCACTGATGATGGCGGCGCACTACGGCACGCCTGCCGCGGTCAAATTACTGCTCGATGGCGGTGCCGATCCGGCGCTGAAGAATGAGCAGGGTTTGTCGGCCATAGATTTTGCACACCGTGCCAGCCGCGTTGATGCGGCAGAGATGATTGCGGCCGCTATACGTGGCCGTCAGCCCAAGGGGACCTGGTAAAACGGCCTGTTTTATACTTCATACGATGTATACCTCTCTAAGCCTTTGATTGAGTTGAAGATTTTTCCAGCGCCGGTAAAAAAAGGGCGCGTTGGGAAGGCAGAACAGCCTGTTTTTCAGGGCGCGAGGCGGCATCATTGGCACGCTGCGACCCGGTGCGCGAAGTGGCATCCGTGGCAGGCATAGGCCGGGCAGGGCGCGACTGTCCACAGCTTCGATGTGGCGATGGTTGACCGCTCGGGTAACCCTCCCGGCGTTTCGCTTCGCTTCCATGGGGTTGCACCCCATACCCCCAACGCGCCGAGGCGCTCAGCGGCGCTAACGCACCCCTTCGACCTCTGCACGCCGTGGAACTCCGGCCCATACCATCGAGCCAGGTCGAATAAATCCGATCCGTAAACGTGCTCATTGGGCACCCCCAGAGGTCAGAGTCTCGACCGCCTCAGCGGCTTGCCGGATGGCCTCGACCTGTTCCCGAAAGACGAAGACCCACGGCGGAGCAGCTTCACCGCCAGCAGAATCGAGGGATTCCCCGATGGCGTGCGCCAGAATCAGCCGGTCATTGAGGGTGTTAACCGCAGCTTGAAGGGCGCTCATAGGCCACCCCCTGCGCTGGCATCATCCGGGAGCAAAGAGCCGTCTTCGCTCGGCCTTGTCGCGCTCATAGCTGGCCTGTTTTTCGGCTCGGGTAGGCTTTGGCTTTGTATCCCCCATTTGGGGGATATCGGGGCCGGTTTTGACTGGCCCTTGATCAGCCGTTGCTGGCTTTGTTCCGGCCTGAGCAGATTCTCCCGGGCTTCGCAGGTAGGCGTCCAAGGCAACGCAGACAAGGGCGTTGATGCTGATTCCGAGGTAATCGGCTTTGGCGCGTGCAGCGGCGTCGAGGGTGTCGGGAAGTCGTAAAGAATAGGCCATGATGTCATTGTAACGTCATTATGATGTCTTTCTGACTCCACCTCAATCACGCTCTGGCGAGTTGTTTTATATGAGACAAGCCCCACGGCATCCGACCCCGCCAGCGCTGCGGCTGCGCCGCTTGCGCTTGCCGTGTCCGCTGCCGTGCTTTTGATCTGAGTCAACAATTTGCGCAGCGTCGCGGCTTCGTTATAGCAGGCGTCGAACCCGGCAGCCCGGCGCACCAGCAGCGACCACCAAGTGCCATCCTTGGGCGTGATCTGGCGGCCCTCGGGCGTGATCAAGACGTCCCCCTCAAGACGCCAGCCGGCCCAAGCTTTGCCGGGTAGCTCCAACCGGGCCAGAACCCGCAGCAACTTGTAGACGGCAAACGGGATGCGATGCGCGCCAGACTCCCAGTTATGCCAAGTGCGATCCGTAACCTGAAAGTATTTCCCGGCATCCTCGACGGACCAGCCGAGCTTGCACCTGGCATAGCGCAGACGAGAGCCAAGCTGGGCGCGGGTTTCAGGGTCATGGGGACAGGTTTTTCTGTAATTTGACCTGTGACTGTACTTCATACGATGTATATTATGTTAACTAATATGTAGGTATGAAGGGCGGATGAATCATGTGGGAGGCTGTGACACCGAAAAGCGCAGCGTTGGCGCACTCACGTCGGCAAACGAAGATCCGAGAGATATCTCGCCCTGCCCGTGCAGCACGCATTCTTCTCGACGCAGCAGCAAGTCGGAACCATCGCCGGAAAAGCGTAGCCAGCACCCGTAGGAACTCAAATCCACCAGCATCATGCTGCCGTTGCGCCAGTCGATGCGGGCGTGGGTCCGAGAAACCCGCGGATCATCGACAACAAACTCGGCTTGCCGCAGTCGCCCGATGTGAATCGGCAGATCAAACGATTTGAAAGACTTTTTTGTATCCATCCAGGTCAGTTCAATCTGGCCTCCCAGGGTGTCAACTTCATTCGGATCAAACAAGGGAACCATGTCGGACTGCATGGTCAGCAAGGATGACGCCGCGTCATCTTCCCAATCCACCTGGTGCACCGTGCAAGGCTCGGCGCGCCCACGTATGCTGATGGGTCCCAATACCCGAAACCGCACACCTTCCGCCTCGTTGACTCCTTCGAGCGCGGCACTGTTAGCCCAAACCTGGTTGGCACCGGACAGATCGCTTAGTCGCGCGGCCACGTTAACCGCGTCACCATAACAGTCGTCCTTTACCATCTCGACATCGCCACAGGCCACACCAATGCGGATCGGCAAGCGGTGCGCCACGGGCACGCGAGCCATGCGTTCCTGATGCTTTCGCTGAATCTCGACCACCGCATTGATGGCGGAGCGATTGTTTCGGAACAAGGCCAATACGCCATCACCCAATAGTTTGACCACCCTGCCGCCATGAGCGCCTATGGTGCTGGCGATCCAACTCGTTACCTGAGTGACCGCTTGAGTCGCCTGTGCGTTGCCTAGTGCTTCATAGACACTTGTGCTGCCGAACAGATCGGTGAATACGACGGTGTGAACACTCATTCCAAAATAATTCTATTACTTGAACTGCTGCACAGTTTAGGGCATAACCCGCCCTAAGACGCAGCGCCCCAAAAGAGCATCGCGTCACGCTCTTCCAGTATCAACTCGACCTGCGCGCCGACCGGCAGCACGACCTTGGTCGCTACGTGGCCGTAGGGCAAATTGGTGACAACCGGAACCCGGATCTGCTGACGCAGCCAACTCACGACGGTGGCCAACTTGTAGCCGCGATCATGCGCAACCAGGTTGAACTCGGTGAACTGCCCCAGCACAATGGCCTTCTGGCGGGCCAGGACGCCGGCATGAAGCAGTTGGGTCAACATGCGTTCGATCCGGTAGGGATGCTCTGCAACATCCTCCAAAAACAGTACGCCTGCCTTCACCTCCGGAAAATACGGGGTGCCGAGCAGTGACGTCAATACCGACAGGTTGCCGCCCCACAGGGTCGCCTTCTTGAAATGCCTGGCCGCCACGGGATAGCCATCGCGGTTCTGGCGCCAGCCGGCACCCTCCCCTTGCCCGCTGGTGAGATCACCAAAACAGGCTTCCATGATGTCGTCCGGCAACATCGCCTCGCCATGTCCGAGACCGTCCACAAGGTCGGGCTGGCCGCCCACACCAAAACCTTCGCACAAGGCCGGGCCGGCCCAGGTAACGGCGCCTGTCTGTGCCAGTACGGCGCTCTGAAACGCAGTGAAGTCACTGATGCCGACAAACAGCATGCCGTTCTCGATGGCTCGGGCCACTTTCTTGTATTTGATTCCACTGAGTATGCGCGTCAGGCCATAACCGCCGCGGGAAATCAGGGCGACATCGGCGCCGCTGGAAGCCGCCCGGTGGATCGCGGCCAGGCGAGTTTCATCATCACCGGCGAAACGCAGGTGGCTGGCCAGCGCCGCCGTATCGACTTCCACCTCATAGCCAAGCGTCTGCAGCCGCGCCAGGCCGCGTCGAAAAGCCGCCTTGTCTCGCACGGCCCCAGAGGGCGAATAAATGTAGATGCGCGTCTTCATGCTTGAATGGATTGAGCTAGGGATTATTGCCGGCCCGCGCCAACTGGCGCCGTTCTTGGAAAAAAGTTTGTAACAGAGCGCTACATTCGGTTTCAAGCAGTCCGCCCTGCAACCGGGTCTGATGATTCAGACGCGGGTTGACGAACAGGTCAATCACCGATCCGGCCGCACCGGTCTTGGGGTCGCTGGCACCAAACACCACACGCTGCAGACGCGCCTGCAGAATGGCGCCAACGCACATGGCGCAAGGCTCCAGTGTGACGAACAACTCGCAATCAGGCAGGCGGTAGTTGCCGATCACCTGTGCTGCTGCGCGCAGGGCCAGGATTTCAGCGTGGGCAGTGGGATCATGACCCGCAATCGGTGCATTGCTGGCGCTGGCGATCACCTGGCCATGGCGTACCACGACGGCGCCAACCGGCACTTCGCCAGCAGTCATGGCGACACGGGCCTGCGCCAGCGCCAGCGTCATGAAGGCCGCGTCATCCATCAGCGCTCAGGGAGCATGCCCAATCGGTCGACCCAGTCGGCCAGCGCGCGCTCGTTCTCGTTGCCTGCGGCATACATGGCGCGCATCGTCGCGTGCGACTCGGGTCGGTGCTGATTGATCTTGATCTTGCACTGCAGATCGGTCACGAGAAGCTCAAAACCAACGATGCCGGCGAGCATCTTCTGAGCAAACTCGGAACCCAGGGAGCGCCATTGCTGAGCATAGGCGGGTTCATGATCGGCGATCAGTTTCTTCAGCAATTTGTCCTTCTGGTCCGCGTCCTCAACCAGCGTAGCCTGTACGCGGCAGTGCGCCGCGAGATAGTTCCAGGTCGGCACGCGCAGCAAATCCGGATAGACCGCCGGACTCAGGTAAGCGTGGGGGCCCATGAAAGTTACCAGCGCCTGTGGCCGTGCCTGCAGGTAGCGCCAGTGCGGATTGGCTTTGGCACAGTGCCCCAGCAATACCATCCTGTCGTCGCGCATTTCCAGATGCAGCGGAACGTGCGTGACAAAAGGAAGGCCGCTCTCGTCCACGCTGATCAGACTGGCCAGCGGATAGGCGCGCATCAGCGCCGCTGCATCGGTGCTGCTCTTTGAATTGAACTGAGGGGGTAAATACATGGCTTCCTGATTGCGCTATTCCCACTCGATGGTGGCAGGTGGTTTGCTCGACACGTCATACGTGACGCGATTGATTCCGCGCACCTCGTTGATGATGCGACTCGACACCTTCTTGAGCAGTGCGTAGGGCAATTCGGCCCAGTCCGCGGTCATGAAATCGCTGGTCCGCACCGCGCGCAGGGCCACCACGTAGTCGTAGGTTCGGCCATCGCCCATCACACCCACGCTCTTGACCGGCAGGAACACGGCGAAGGCCTGGCTGGTGAGTTCATACCAGTTCTTGCCACTTTCCTGATCCACGAAATTGCGCAACTCTTCAATGAAGATGGCATCGGCGCGGCGCAACAAATCGGCATATTCCTTCTTGACCTCACCCAGAATCCGCACACCCAGACCCGGGCCTGGAAACGGATGGCGGTACACCATGGCATGCGGCAGGCCAAGCGCCACACCGAGTTCACGTACTTCGTCCTTGAACAGCTCGCGCAAGGGTTCCAGTAATTTCAGACCCAGTTGCTCCGGCAAGCCGCCCACGTTGTGGTGACTCTTGATGACGACCGCCTTCTTGGTCTTGGCACCGCCCGACTCGATCACGTCAGGGTAGATGGTTCCCTGCGCCAACCAGGCCACGTGTCGCGCCTGGTCACTCTTGAGTTTACCCGCCTCGCTCTTGAAGACCTCGACAAACTCCCGACCAATGATCTTGCGCTTGGCTTCCGGATCGGTGACACCGGCCAGATGTCCGAGAAACTGGTCGGCGGCGTCGACGCGGATCACCTTGGCGTGCAACTTGCCGACAAACATTTCCATCACCATGTCGCCTTCATTCAGACGCAGCAGGCCGTGGTCGACAAAGACGCAGGTCAGCTGATCACCGATGGCACGATGGATGAGCGCTGCCGCGACCGATGAATCGACACCACCGGACAAGCCCAGAATCACCTCGTCCTTGCCGACCTGGGAGCGAATTGTTTCCACCGCTTCGCTGATGTAATCCCCCATGATCCAGTCCGCTCGCGCCGCACAAATATCCAGCACAAAGCGCTCCAGGATGGCGGCACCGCGTTTGGTGTGTGTCACCTCCGGGTGAAACTGGACGCCATAGAAACGTCGCTCTTCGTCGGCCATGCCGGCAATCGGACAACTGTCGGTCGAGGCCATCAGCTTGAAACCGTGCGGCAGTTCCACCACCTTGTCGCCGTGACTCATCCACACTTGCAGCATGCCGTGGCCCATGGCCGTGGCGTAGTCCTGGATGCCTTCGAGCAGTTGCGTATGCCCATGCGCGCGCACATCCGCGTGGCCGAATTCGCGCTTGTGGCCACTTTGCACGACGCCGCCCAGTTGGTGCGCCATGGTTTGCATGCCATAGCAAATTCCGAGCACCGGAACACCTAATTCAAAGATGCTGGGTGGCGCCTTGTCGGTGGTTTCCTCGTACACACTGGCATGGCTGCCCGAGAGGATCACACCTTTGAGTTTGCCATCTCTGGCATAGGCACGGATCCAGTCGTCGCTGACGTCGCAAGGGTGAACCTCGCAAAACACATGCGCCTCGCGGATGCGTCTGGCAATCAGCTGCGTGACCTGGGAACCGAAGTCGAGGATGAGAATTTTTTGATGCATTTCAGGTCTGTCGCTCACTCACTCGGCACGGTAGTTCGGCGCCTCTTTGGTTATCTGGACGTCGTGCACATGGCTCTCGCGAATGCCGGCCGTGGTGATTTCGACAAATTCCGATCGGCTCTGCAAGTCATCGATGGTGGCACAGCCGCAATAGCCCATGCTGGCGCGAACGCCACCCGCCATCTGGTAAATGATGGCCACCATGGAACCCTTGTACGGCACACGCCCCTCGATACCTTCAGGCACCAGCTTGTCGGCGTTCGGGTTGCCGGTGGTCGACTCCTGAAAGTAGCGATCCGCACTGCCCTGCTGCATGGCACCAATGCTGCCCATGCCACGGTAACTCTTGTAGCTGCGGCCTTGAAACAGGATCACTTCACCCGGGGCCTCTTCGGTACCTGCGAACATGCTGCCCATCATCACGGAACAGGCACCGGCCGCCAGCGCCTTGGAAATATCGCCGCTATAGCGAATGCCACCGTCAGCAATCAGTGGAATGCCACTGCCGCGCAGCGCCGTGGCGACGCTGTCGATCGCCATGATCTGCGGCACACCAACGCCGGCCACAATGCGCGTCGTGCAGATGGAACCTGGGCCAATACCCACCTTGACCGCATCGGCACCCGCCTCGGCCAGCGCCAGCGCAGCAGCACCGGTTGCAATATTGCCGCCGATCACGTCGATCTGCGGGTAGTTCTGCTTGACCCAGCGCACGCGCTCGATCACGCCCTGGCTATGACCGTGCGCCGTATCGACCACGATGGCATCAACCCCGGCGCGAACCAGTGCCTCGACTCGTTCCTCGGTACCCTCCCCCACACCGACCGCTGCGCCGACCCGCAGCTGACCCTGCGCATCGCGCGCAGCGTTGGGAAAACTGGTCTGCTTGGTGATGTCCTTGACTGTGATCAGTCCCTTGAGCTCAAAAGCATCGTTGACGACCAGCAAGCGCTCGATCTTGTACTGGTTCAACAACACCTTGGCTTGCTCCAGCGTGGTGCCATCGGGCACGGTCACCAGTTTGTCGCGCTGAGTCATGATGTGACTGACCGGCAGGTCCAACCGAGTCTCAAACCGCAGATCGCGCCCGGTGACCAGACCGACCACTTTACCGGCATCACAGACCGGAAAACCCGATATGCCCAGTTGTTCGGACAAGCTCATGACCTGGCGCACCGTGTGCTGCAGCGTGATCACCACCGGATCACGCAGCACACCTGACTCGTAGCGCTTCACTTTGGCTACTTGCGCCGCCTGCTCTTTGGCTGACATGTTCTTGTGCACGATACCAATTCCGCCCTCTTGCGCAATGGCAATGGCCAGGCGCGCCTCGGTCACGGTGTCCATGGCGGCGGAAACCAGTGGCAAATTAAGCGCGATGTTGCGGGAGAAACGGGTGGCCAGTGAGGTGTCCTTGGGCAGGACCTGGGAGAACGCTGGCACCAACAAAACATCGTCGAAGGTGAGCGCTTTGCCGATGAGGCGCATGTTCTTGAGCTCCAAATGATGGATTGTAGCCACGTGAGAGCGTGCGCTGCCCTGTGCAAGGATGTCTGGCGCAGGATAAACTTGCGCGATGAGAAATTTCCGCCACCTTCTTGCCGCCCTGCTATGTCTGGTCAGCCTGCAGGCGACCGCTCATTGGCAGTGGTTGGACAAGGATGGGCGCAAGGTCTTCAGCGACCGGGCGCCGCCACCGGATATTGCGGAAAAGGACATTCTGGCGCGTCCCGCGGTGCAGCCTGCCGCGTCTGCGCCACAGAATGGTGCCAGCGCACCCCGACTTGGCGGGGTCGACAAGGAGTTGACGGACAAGAAGAAGAAGGCGGAAGAACTTGAACTAGCCAGGCGCCGTGCCGAAGGCGAGAAGCTCTCAACAACCAAAGCTGACAACTGTGCACGGGCGAAGCGCGCCAAAACCAACCTTGACTCCGGTCGCCCTATCGGGCGCAGCAACGAAAAGGGCGAACCCGAGATGCTTGACGCTGCCGCGCGGGCTGCCGAGTTGAGCCGGATTCAGGACATCATCGAAGCGGACTGCAATTGACGGCGCTGGCCGTCGGCGCTTGAGTCAATCGCCTGCCTTGGCACCGGGGCGGTTCCTGGCGAACAGGCCTGCGCTGCGCGCTCCCTGCTTCGCAAAGCGTGCCCGCCGGGCTACTTTCGGGTCGACCTTGAGCGCCCGATAGATCTCGACGCGGTCATTCTCAAGCAGCATTGTCTGCAGCGTCACCTGGCGCCCCCAGACGCCAAACAGCGCCGTCAATGGCTCTTGCGGCGCCAACAGTTCCAGCAGACCACTGGCCTGCAGTGCCTGCAGCACCGTGCTGCCAGGTGAAAGCGACAGCCTGACTTCACGTACCTGACGTGGCGCTGGCGAATAGACCACACTGACGCAAAGCGCCGGCTTACTCGCCATAGACCTGCCCTGCCCGCTTGACGAACGCATCGACCATGCTGCTGGCAATCTTGTCGAATACCGGGCCAACCATTTTGCTCAACGCCGCGTTGTCAAAGCCATAGTGCAGTGTCAACTCCACCTTGCAGGCGCGCTGTGTACCGTCTCCGATCGGCAGGAAGTTCCACTCGCCGTCGAGCTTGGAGAAGGGGCCGCTGACCAGTTTGATGGCCACCTGCCGATCCTGCACCTGGGTGTTGCGCGTCGTGAAGGTCTGACGGATTCCGCTGAAAGAAATACCGATCTCCGCTGTCATTCCATCGGCGTCGGAACTGACTACCCGTGCTCGATCACACCATGGCAGAAATTGGGGATACCGGTCAACGTCCGTCACGAGGACATACATCTCTGAGGGCGTATACCAGATGAGGACGGACTTGGTTACGGTTTTCATAGAATGGAGGTCTGCGCGGGATTGTAGACAAGCCTTGTACGCACGACTTACAACCCCACATTGACCCCATGGCCAAGAAACCTGAAACCACCGCCCGCATTGCTGACAACAAAAAGGCGGCCTACAACTACTTCTTTGAAGAACGCTTTGAGGCGGGCCTGGTGCTCGAAGGTTGGGAGGTGAAATCGCTGCGCGAAGGCAAGGTGCAACTGACCGACGGCTATGTCGTGATTCGCGACGGTGAATTGTTCATCATCGGGCTGCAGATCAACCCTTTGGGAACCGCCTCCACCCACATCAGTCCGGACAAGGTGCGCACCAGGAAGCTCTTGATGCACAAGGAAGAGATCAAGCGTCTGATCGGCAAGGTCGAGCAAAAGGGCTATACGCTGGTACCTCTGAATTTGCACTGGAAGGCCGGCAAGATTAAATGCGATATTGCGCTGGCCAAAGGCAAGGCCGAGCACGACAAGCGCGACACCATCAAGGACCGTGAAGGCAAACGCGAGGTGGAACGCGCCATGAAGGGGCGCAATCGGTAGTTGCGCTCAGAGCAGACCGCGCAGCGGGTGCGTCTGGGGCGTCCAGGGACTGCTGAAAAATGGCGTCACCATGCTCGCCTCGACCTGCTCGATGCGCGACGGGTTCCAGTGCGGCGTATTGTCCTTCTCGACCGCCAGGGCGCGGATGCCCTCCACCGCCTCGCTCTGCGCGTCAGCGAGCTTCAGATGACGGGGATGAAAACAGTGGTGAATCATGTCACGCTCCATGCGCAGGTCGTCGGCCAGCGTCATGTGGCGGGCCCGCCTGACTTGGGCCAGTACCACATGCAGCATCAAGGGTGAGCGACGGCGCAATGTATGCGCCGTATGCTGCGCCCAGGCCGAATCGTCTGCTTCGAGTGAATGCACGATGGCACTGACCGAGTGCTTGGCAAAGTGATGGTCTATCTGCGCGGTGTGCGCGTTCGAGACTTCTGCCCCAGCGTGGGCGAACAGGGCGAGCCACTGATCGACTGCGCCACTCCGATCAAAATCCGAACTGCCCAGTGCGGCCCAGGCTGAAGCCAGCCGTGCAGATTCAAAGCAACTGTCTGCCAAGCCCAGTTCGAGCGCCTGGCTCGAACCGATGGTCTCACCGGTCAGGGCCAGCCATTCACCAGTATGCCCCGGGCAGCGGCTCAGAAAATAGCCACCGCCGACATCCGGGAACAAGCCAATGTTCGTTTCCGGCATCGCCATGCGTGTACGTTCAGTGACGATGCGTATCTGCGCGCCCTGGCTGATGCCCATGCCGCCGCCCATCACGATGCCATCCATGAACGCGATATAGGGTTTTGGGTAGTCATGGATCAGGTGATTGAGCGCATATTCCTCAGTGAAGAACTGCTCCAGTTCATCGTTGCCGGACAGCGCAGCCTGATGAAAGAAACGGATGTCGCCACCCGCACAAAAAGCACCGAACTGTCCTGTTTTGCCGGTACCGCGAACAGCAACAGCATGCACGGTCGGGGCATCGCGCCAGGCCAGCAGACACTTTGTCAGGCTGCGGATCATCGGCAGCGAAAGCGCATTGAGGGCCTTCGGGCGATTGAGCGTGATCAGTCCTACATGACCGTGTACCTCCGTCACAATCTCTGCTGCGTTGTCTGTTGGCAGCACAGGCTTTGTATTCATCCTCTGTTTCTCCAGCCGATTAATTCATTGACCGCCAGCGAGCCAATGACGAGCGCGCCACCGGTCAGCACGTTCGCGCCCGGCACCTCATTGGCACCAACCCAGGCCAGCAGAATACCAAATATCACTTCCAGCAAGCCCAGCAAGGACACTTCTGGCGCTTTCAAAACCCGGGCACACAACACCGAAAGTGCCGACGGGATGGCCAGTTGCACGACACCGAGGGCAGCCAGCAGCGTCAGATCATGGCCTGAGGCCTGAAATGGAAATGCCAGGGGCAGCGTCAAAAGGCAGGAAAAGACGGCGCCAATCAAGACCGCTGGTATCAGGTCGACATCACGCCCCTGAGCGTGGGCGTGCTGTGTTACGGTCCAGTTGGCAGCTCCCGAAATGGGTACACACAGGGCCACCAGCGTACCGACCAGGCTGACGCCCTGACTGATCTGACTGCCGTACATGTAGCCGATACCGCAGCCGGCGACAACAATGGCAAGCCAGGTGCGCGCCGGTATCCTGTGGCCGATGAAAATTCGGGATGCCAGCGCGGTCAGCAAAGGGCCGATCGACATGGTGACCAAGACGTTGGCCACGCTGGTCAATGTAAGAGCCACCATGAAGAAGGTGAACATGCCACACCAGCAGACGCCAGAGATCCATAAGGCTGAGCCCCCGCTGCGCATCCGGCGAAACACATTGCGCCCCTGAAACAGCGGCAGAATCACCAACAGGGCCAGCACGGTAAAGAAACTGCGCCAGAACGTCACCTCAAAACTGCGTGCATGCTCCAGATGCCGTGTCACAACACCGGCGATCGACCACATCAGGGTCACCGCCAGCATCAGCAGAACGGCCCGGTTGTGAGTGAGCTTCAATCCAGTCTTTACACCGGTCCGCGACTGGCACGCTTGCGTTCGTTCTCACTCAGGTGGCGCTTGCGCAAGCGAATCGACTTCGGTGTGATCTCCACCAGTTCATCGTCCTCGATGAATTCAACGCCGTATTCCAGTGTGCATTCGATCGGTGGTGTGATCTTGATCGCATCTTCCTTGCCACTGACGCGGAAGTTGGTCAGTTGCTTGGTCCGTGTGGCGTTCACCACCAAGTCGTTTTCGCGACTGTGGATGCCGACGATCATGCCTTCATACACCGGATCGTTGGCCTTGACAAACATGCGTCCGCGGTCATCGAGCTTGCCCAGTGCGTAGGTGAAAATTTCACCGGCGTCCATAGAAATCAGCACGCCGTTCTTGCGCCCACCGATCTCACCCTTGTGCGCTTCGTAGCTGTCGAAGATGTTGGAGATCAGGCCGGTGCCGCGCGTCAGATTCAGAAATTCGTTGGTAAAACCAATCAGGCCGCGCGCCGGGATGCGGTACTCCAGGCGCACGCGTCCGCGACCGTCGGACTCCATGTTGAACAGGTCACCCCGGCGTTCGCCAAGCGCCTGCATCACACCGCCCTGGTGCTGTTCCTCGATATCGACTGTCACCATTTCAATGGGTTCGTGCTTTTCCCCATCAACCATCTTGAACACGACACGTGGCTTCGACACTGCCAGTTCGTAACCTTCGCGGCGCATATTTTCCAGCAGGATGGTCAGGTGCAGTTCGCCCCGGCCCATGACTTCAAAGATGCCTTCTTCGCCAGTTTCCTTGACGCGCAGCGCCACGTTGTGCTGCAGTTCCTTTTGCAACCGGTCCCAGATCTGGCGACTCGTGACATACTTGCCTTCGCGTCCGGCCAGCGGGCTGGTGTTGACGCAGAAGTTCATCGTCAGGGTGGGCTCGTCAACCTTGAGCATGGGCAGCGGCATCGGATTGAGGGGGTCGGTAATGGTGACACCAATGCCGATCTCGGTCAGCCCGTTGATCAACACAATTTCGCCGGGACCCGCATCGGTGGTCTGCACGCGCTCCAGCCCCTGAAAGGTCAGGACCTGGTTGACACGGCCCTTGACCGCCTTGCCGTCCGTGCCTTCCATGACGACCACGTCCATCATCGGCCTGATCGTTCCCTGGCTGATGCGGCCCACACCGATGCGACCGACAAAGGTTGAAAAGTCGATCGCGGAGATCTGTAGTTGCAGCGGCGCCGCCGGGTCCCCCTGCTGGTGCGGTACGTGATCGAGGATGGTGTTGAAC
>QYPX01000275.1 GCA_007280205.1 Comamonadaceae bacterium | reverse complement strand
GTCAGCGAGTTCCACATTGCCCATCACCTGGGCGCTATCGGCAACCCAGGCCGAAGCCGCAATGCGGGGTGTCACACCCTCAAGTTCATAAATAGCCATTCTGCTTCCTTCTATTTTTGGTAGCGCTGCTCAACCGCGGGGATGATGCTGTGCATGCAGGACCTTCAGTCGCTCCAGCGCCACATGGGTGTAAATGGTAGTCGTAGAAATATCGGCATGCCCCAGCAACATCTGCACCGCACGCAAATCCGCGCCATGATTGAGCAGATGCGTCGCAAAGGCATGACGCAAGGTGTGCGGCGACAAGGGTGCCGTGATACCCGCAGTGCGGGCATATTTTTTCACAATCATCCAGAACATGACGCGGCTCATGGCGCTGCCGGCCTTGACGCCACGATGAGTGACAAACAAATCCTCGGTCTGTTTTCCAGCCAGCAGTTCGGCACGTGCGCCTTCCAGGTACTGCTTGAGCCAGACACTGGCCACCTCACCAAAGGGAACCAGCCGTTCCTTGTTGCCTTTGCCAAGCACACGCAGCACGTTCTCCGACAGGCTGAGGTTGAAAACCTTGAGCGTCACCAGTTCACTGACACGCAAGCCGCTGGCATACATCAGCTCCAGCATGGCGCGGTCGCGCACCCCGAGCGCGTGATCCGTGTCGGGCGCTTGCAACAAGGCTTCGACCTGGGCTTCGGTCAGCGTCTTGGGTACGCGCAGCGCCTGTTTGGCAGCCTGCAGTTTGAGCGTCGGGTCGCAGGCAATGATGCGCTCGCGCAAGGCCCAGCGAAAGTAGCGCTTGAACACCGTCAAGCGCCGGTTCGCCGTGGTCGCCTTGCTAGTCCGGTGCTGCGCCGAAAAGTAGGCGTTCAGATCCGCCTCGCTAGTCTCGGTCAGCACCCTGCCTTGCCCCTGCAACCAGGCGCCGTACAGGGTCAAATCACGCCGGTAGGCTGCCAGCGTGTTCCTGGACAAGCCTTCTTCTAGCCACAAGGCGTCGATAAAGGCGTCGATGAGCCCCTGGGCGGACATGGGCCAGCTGGTGCTGAGCCCTCTCAGTCCAGCCTGAGGTTGGCTGATTCGACCACTTTTTTGTAGACTTCGAACTCGGCCTTGATCTGCGCTGCAAACTGCTCGGGTGTGTTGGCGATGATGATGGAACCGGTCTCTTCAATGCGCTTCTTCACGGCCGGATCCTCCAGGGCTTTTCGTACACCGGCATTGATCTTGTCCACGACGTCCTTCGGCAGCCCCTTGGGACCATAGATGCCGTAATAAGCCATCCGATTGACCGGCTCCAGACCCACTTCCTTGAAAGTTGGCACATTGGGAAACTGCGCCAGTCGCTGGGGTGCTGCCACCACGATCGGGATCAGCCGGTTGGACTGAATAAAGGGCAAGGCGGAGGGGATGTTGTCAAAAGTCATGGGCACCTGACCCGCCACCGTGTCGTTCAGCGCCGGACCAGCGCCCCGATAGGGAATATGGGTGATGAAAGTACCACTCAGATTCTTGAACAGTTCCGTCTGCAAATGCCCAATGCCGCCAGTCCCGGACGATGAATAGGAATACTTGCCCGGATTTTTCTTCAGTTCCGCCAGAAAACCCTTGTAGTCCTTGGCCGGGAAACTGGGATGCACCGCAATCACGTTCGGTGTGGCTGCAATGTTGATGATGGGCGTGAAATCGGTCAGCGGGTTGTACGGTGTACGCGGGTTGATCGCCGGATTGGCGGCTGTGGTCGACACCGTGGCCATGCCCAGCGAATAACCGTCCGGCGCCGCCTTGGCGGTTTCGTTGGCACCAATAATGCCGCCGCCACCGGCCTTGTTTTCCACCACCACGGTCTGACCCAAGGCCTTGCCCAATGCATCGGAAATGGTGCGCGCGATGATGTCGGTGGTGCCGCCAGGGGCAAACGGCACCTGGAGCTTGATGATTTTGTTGGGATAGCCCTGGGCTGCGGCGCTGCCGGCCAGAACCAGCAGACTTAATGCAAACAGTGTTCGACGATGCACGATGAATGACTCCTATGGATTCAGATAACAAAAAATGCAGGTGCTATGTTACCCCTCACCAGATACCCGGCTGACCTGGTCTGGCATGGGCGGGCTGGGTGGACTGCGTTTGGCTGGTATTCTCGCTCGGTGAATTTCGTTCAACTTCTTTTCCCTGACTTCTCGCTGATCCTGAGTGGCTACCTGGTGTGCCGCTACACAGCGCTGAACCGTACCGTCTGGGAACAGGTGGAAACGCTGGTCTATTTTCTTTTTTTCCCGGTGCTGCTTTTTCACTCCATCATCAAGAGCCCGCTCGATATTGCCGGGGCATCGAGCCTGATCGGCGCCGGCTGGGCCATGGGGCTGAGCGGTATCGCACTGGCTTATTCCCTGCCACACTGGCCCTGGCTGGGACGCCATATTCCGGCGCGAGCCCATGCCGCCAGCGCGCAAGTGGCTTTTCGTTTCAACTCCTTCATCGGCCTGGCACTGGCAGATCGGCTGGCCGGCCCGCAGGGCTTGCTGCTGATTGCCGTGCTGATAGGGGTCTGTGTGCCGCTCTTCAATGTTGGCGCAGTCTGGCCGATGGCGCGCCACGCCCAGCGCGGTTTCCTGCGCGAGCTGCTGCGCAACCCGCTGATCATTGCCACGGCGTCGGGTCTGGCAGCCAACCTGATGGGTTTTGCGCTACCGCCCTGGCTGGAGCCCACCGTCAACCGCATTGGCGGCGCCTCGCTGGCGCTGGGCTTGATGGCAGCGGGTGCCGGTCTACAGTTTGGTGCCATGGGGCAGGCCAAACTGATGACGCTGGCCCTGCTCTCGATACGGCATTTCCTGCTGCCGCTGGCGGCGCTGGGGTTTTCCCACGTTTTTCATCTGGACCCGGTGCAAACCACGGTTCTGCTGGCGTTTTCAGCCTTGCCCACCGCCTCGAGCTGCTACGTACTGGCGGCGCGCATGGGCTACGACGGCGCCTACGTGGCAGGGCTTGTGACCCTTTCGACCTTACTGGGCATGGTCAGCCTGCCTTTTGCCCTGGGCGTGTTGAGGACTCTTTAGGGCGTGTTCAGGCGGTAAGCGCCCACAGCACATGCTCGCGCACCAGCGCGCTCGGATGCTGAGCCCGCGCCAGCAGCGCGTCGCGCAGCTGCTCACTGGGGCCGGCTCGCAAGGCGTTGCCCAGCGCCACAGCGACATTTCGCAGCCAGCGCTCGTGTCCAATGCGGCGGATCGGACTGCCCTCGGTATGACGCAAGAACTCGTCTTCGGTCCAGCCAAACAAGGTGACCAGTTGGCCGCCCGTCAGGCCGGCGCGCTCGTCAAAGTCTGGCAAAGCGCTGCGCTTTGCAAACTTGTTCCAGGGACACACCAACTGGCAATCATCGCAACCGTAGATGTGATTGCCCAGCAGCGGGCGCAGTTCCAGCGCAATGCTGCCGGTGTGTTCAATCGTGAGGTAGGAAATGCAGCGCCGCGCGTCGAGCCGGTAGGGTGCGACGATGGCCCCGGTCGGACAAACATCGATACAGGCCTGGCAGCGACCGCAATGCTCGGCCACCGGTTCGGTCGGACTTAGTTGCAAGTCCAGATAGATCTCACCCAGGAAGAACATGGATCCTGCTTCCCGGTTGAGCAACAAAGTGTGTTTGCCACGCCAACCCTGGCCGCTGCGCGCGGCCAACTCGGCCTCCAACACGGGTGCTGAATCGGTAAAGACGCGATACCCGAACGGCCCCCATTCGGCCGTCATCCTGGCAGCCAGCAGCTGCAGCCGGTGCCGCAATACCTTGTGATAATCGCGCCCCCGGGCATAGATTGATACCGTGCCCTCCTCCCGGCGACTCAGGCGCTGCAGCTCGATCTCCTGCCAGTCGCCCGGTGCAGCAGCGCTCAGGTAGTCCATGCGCAGCGTGATGACGCTCAGCGTGCCTGGCAAGAGTTCCGCCGGCCGGGCGCGCTTGAGGCCGTGCTGCGCCATATAGCCCATGCCACCATGAAATCCAGCGGCCAGCCAGGCCGATAATCCTGCTTCCGATGAAGACAAGTCGACACCCGCCACGCCAATTTGGGAGAATCCAAGCTCCCGGGCCCAGTCCCGAATCATGGAAACCGATGGATTGGCGTTGACATGTTGAATGAATTGACTCACCCGCCGATTGTAAAAACTCTGCACTGGAGCGACGAAAGCGCGACTCAGGCTTTTGCCGCGAGCCTCGCGGCTCAGGCCATGCTGGGCCAGGCCCTGATTGAACTGCGCGGTGACCTCGGCTCCGGCAAGACCACTCTGGTGCGCCACCTGCTGCGCGCGCTGGGTGTCGAAGGTCGCATCAAGAGCCCGACTTATGCCGTAGTGGAACCGTATGAGCTGTCCCGCTTCAATGCCTGGCATTTTGACTTTTACCGTTTTCAGGATCCGCGCGAAGCAGCTGATGCCGGCCTGCGCGACATCTTTGCCAGCCCGGGCTTGAAGTTGGTTGAGTGGCCGCAGAAGGCTGCCGGTGCGCTGCCGAGTGCCGACCTGGTGATTGAACTTCACGTGCTTGACGACGAATCCAGGCAGGTCAGCCTGCACGCACAAACAGCCACTGGCCTCGCGTTGCTGCGCGGGAGCGCGCCATGAGACGCCGAATCCTGATGCAGTCGGGCACGCTGGCGCTGCTACTGGGTACGCGCCAACTGGCCTGGGGAGCCACCATTCTGGCGGTACGGATCTGGCCAGCGCCGGATTATTCTCGCGTCACCATCGAGTCCGACGCGGCACTCAAGATCAGGCAATTTTTCGTCCCCAGTCCGCCGCGGCTGGCGGTGGACATTGAAGGCATCGAGCTCAATCCGGCCCTCAAGACACTGGTGGCCAAAGTGCGCTCCGATGACCCAACGATCGCAGGCATCCGGGTCGGGCAAAGTGCTCCCGGTGTGGTGCGCCTGGTACTGGACCTGAAGCAGCTGATCACGCCCCAGGTATTTACCCTGGCACCGGTGGCCGCCTACCAACACCGGCTGGTGTTTGACCTCTACCCGACCCAGACCACCGACCCGCTGGAAGCACTGATTGCAGAACGGCTGAAGGAAACTTCCGCAGCGCAGCCCCAGGCCGATCCTCTGGGTGATCTGATCGCACAGCAGAGTCAGAAGCCGCCCACCCGGCCATCGCAAGCTGAGCCTGAAGTCAAGCTCAAACCGCAACCGAGCGCTGCCACCGACCGCCTGATCATCATCGCACTCGACCCCGGTCATGGCGGCGAGGATCCCGGCGCCATCGGCCCCGGCGGCACGCGCGAAAAGGACGTGGTGCTGCGCCTGGCGCACCGCTTGCGCGACCGTATCAATGCAAGTCCGATCAATGGCAACGCCATTCGCGCCTATCTCACGCGCGACGCCGACTACTTTGTTCCCCTGCATGTCCGAGTGCAAAAGGCCAGACAGGTGCAGGCCGATCTGTTTATCAGCATCCACGCCGATGCCTTCTTTACGCCGCGTCCACAGGGCGCCAGCGTCTTTGCCCTCAGCCGTCGTGGTGCCTCCAGCACAGCCGCACGCTGGATGGCAGAGCGCGAAAACAAGGCAGACCAGATCGGCGGCTTGAACGTCCGCAGCAGAGATCCTGAGGTCAAGCGGGCCCTGCTGGACATGAGCACCACGGCCCAGATCAACGATAGTTTGAAGCTGGGTGGCGCCATGCTGGGCGAGATTGGCCGCGTCGGCAAGCTGCACAAGGCTCAAGTCGAGCAAGCAGGATTTGCCGTGCTCAAGGCACCTGATATTCCAAGCGTGCTGGTCGAAGCCGCCTTCATCAGCAACCCTGAGGAAGAAGCCAAACTCAATAGCGAGGCGTTTCAGGAGCAACTGGCCACTGCCCTGATGCGTGGCATCGAAGCCTACTTTTCGAAGAACCCACCGCTGGCCCGCAACCGGACCGTCAGCTAATCAGGGCTTGCGGCGCGACTTCCAGGCGCCTAACAGGATGATCAGGCCGGGTATCAGTATCAAGGCCCAGATGATCTTGTCCAGATGCGCTTTGACGAACGGGAAGTTGCCAAAGAAATAGCCGACCGTGATGATGCCGCCAACCCAAAGCGCGCCGCCACTGACATCAAAGAAGGTAAAGCGGCTGCGTTTCATCTTTGCTACCCCTGCCACAAAGGGCGCAAAGGTACGCAGGAACGGCATGAAACGTGCCGCCACGATGGTGATGCCGCCGTAACGTTCATAGAAATCGTGCGCCCTGTCAAACGCAGCCTTGTTGAACAGGCGTGAGTTCTCCCACTTGAAAACACGCGGACCAAAGTAGCGCCCTATCGTGTAATTGGTCTGGTTGCCCAGCACTGCGGCCGCCAGCAACAAAGCCACGGACAGCGGGTAGCTCATCAAGCCCAGGCCGCACATGGCGCCAACAACAAACAGCAGGGAGTCGCCCGGCAGGAAGGGCATGACCACCAGACCGGTCTCGACAAAGATCACCAGGAACAGCAAGGCGTACACCCAAAGACCATGGTCGCGCACAAAAGTCTCCAGGTAGCGGTCGACGTGCAGGATGAAGTCCAGGAGAAAGGTGATGAGTTCCATGGGACTGGATAATAGCCGGGTGAACACCGACCGCGACTCCGCCCTGCACCGCCCTATCCTCGAATTGCCCAGCGAACTGATCAGCCAGATCGCTGCTGGTGAAGTGGTGGAGCGCCCGGCGTCTGCCGTACGCGAGCTCCTCGACAACGCGCTGGACGCGGGTGCGCAGCAGATTACGGTCCGGATGCTGGCCGGCGGTGTGCGCCTGATCACGGTGGAAGATGACGGCACCGGCATCCCGCATGATCAATTGTCAATGGCGCTCAAACGTCACGCCACCAGCAAGATCAGCAGCCTGTCAGAGCTCGAATCCGTCAGCACCATGGGGTTTCGGGGTGAGGCGCTGGCCGCCATCAACTCGATCGCCGAGTGCGCCATTTCTTCCAGAGCCGCTGGGCAGTCCAGTGCTTACCTTCTCGATGGCCACAGCGGCGAACTCAAACCGGTGGCACGCGGCCAGGGCACCACCGTGGAAGTCAGGGAACTGTTTTTCAGCACCCCGGCGCGCCGCAAATTCCTCAAGACCGACGCCACCGAACTGGCCCATTGCGTGGAAGCGGTACGGCGCCAGGCGCTGGCACGACCCGACGTCGGCTTCAGCATCTGGTCCGAAGGCAAGCTGATCGAGCAATGGCGTCGCTGTGAAGGTCCGCAGGCTCTGCAGCAGCGCCTGAGCGACGTCCTGGGACGCGACTTCATGGACCGCTCCATGCTGCTCAACTATCGCCGCGAAAATCCAATGGGTGGCGCTGCGACGACAGTCGCAGTCTGGGGCCGGGTCGGCACACCCGAGGCGGCACGCTCGCGCGCCGACCAGCAGTTCTTTTACGTCAACGGTCGCTTCGTGCGCGACAAGGTACTGGCCCATGCTGCGCGCAGCGCCTTTGAAGACGTGTTGCACGGCCAGCGCCAGCCGGTCTACGCGCTCTACCTTGAGATCGACCCGCGGCGCGTCGATGTCAACGTTCATCCAACCAAGATTGAAGTGCGTTTTCGCGATAGCCGCGAAGTGCACCAGGCGGTGCGCCATGCGATTGAAGACGCGCTGGCGACGCCCCGCTTGGGGCAATCGCCTGGCGCTCAGGTCAGCGCGGCTCAGACACCACAAATCGGTGAGTCAGGTGGGCCTGACAGCCCTGTTTACGCGTCGCAAGTTGGCATGCCGTTCGGTCCCGCGCAGGGCCACCGGGTGAGCGATCTGGGACTGCTCTGGAACGTTTCCCCGGCGGCTCCTGAGCCAAGCGAAGAAGCCGCCAGTGCGTGGCCACTGGGGCGCGCGCTGGCACAGTTGCAGGGCGTTTACATCCTGGCGGAGAACGCACAGGGGCTGGTTGTTGTCGACATGCACGCCGCGCACGAGCGCATCGTTTACGAGCAACTCAAAGCCCAGTTCAACAGCCAGGGCGGATCTCCCCGTCTGAGCAGCCAGCCGCTGCTGATTCCAGCAACCTTTGCCGCCACCGAAACCGAAGTTGCCACGGCTGAAGCGCAGGTTGAGACCTTGCAGAGGCTGGGTCTGGATATCACTGCCTTTTCAGCAAAAACGCTGGCGGTTCGTGCCATTCCCGCGACCCTGGCACAAGGCGATGCGACCGAACTGGCGCGCAGCGTGCTGGCCGAGTTGGCCGAGCGCGATGCCAGCACGGTACTCCAGCGCGCCCAAAACGAGTTGCTGGCCACCATGGCCTGTCATGGCGCCGTGCGCGCCAAC
Organism: Comamonadaceae bacterium; assembly: GCA_007280205.1. Lineage (GTDB taxonomy): Bacteria > Pseudomonadota > Gammaproteobacteria > Burkholderiales > Burkholderiaceae_C > Rhodoferax. The sequence goes on along the minus strand of QYPX01000275.1, from coordinate 801 downwards.
CGACGCCTCAGTCTTGAAGAAATGAACGCCTGCTGCGTCAAATGGAGGCAACCGATCGCGCTGACCAGTGCAATCACGGTCGCCCCACCTGGCGCCAGATCAGTCTGCGCGAGCTCGACAGCCTTTTTTTGCGTGGGCGCTGATTTGTTGCTAGACTTGGCACATGGTCGGGGGGGTAGCTCAGCTGGGAGAGCGCTGCGTTCGCAATGCAGAGGTCGTGAGTTCGATCCTCATCCTCTCCACCACTTTAAATAGGTCAGACCTTTCTCTGGCCTATTTTTTTATGCGCGCCGCGCCAGTACAGGCGCGCCTTTCGCGATGCCTGCGAAGGACGGCATGAGCCCGCACACCTAAAACTGGGCGGGTTTCTCGCCCTTTGTGCTCTCCGTTCTCTGTTTGTGCGACGGACGGCGGTCGCACCGCCACTAGCATCCACGCGGGTTTTCGGCCAAATGTTCGTAACGGAAAGTGCTTTCACGCGGGCGACTTGGCCGAAATTAATGTGGACATTGCGGAAAGTGTCCGATTCTACGTTTAGCATTTACGCGGGTTTGCGGGGCAGTGGGTTCAATAAGTAATTTGGTCGGGCGGTGGGGAGTCGGAAAAAGAATCGCGACGGAATGCCGAATTAACGGGGGTTACATGAAGCCGCATGGTTGCTTCGAGAAGTGGCCGCGCAAATTTGAACAATTTTTTAAGTGGAAACTCTGGGCATAAAGTCCTGACTATGTTGGTCAGGCAGATAGGAGTTTCCGATGGTCAAGAAATCAGCACGACGCACACGTCGTACCCATACACCGG
>QYPX01000119.1 GCA_007280205.1 Comamonadaceae bacterium | reverse complement strand
GGCTCAGGGCTTGCTGGCCGTCGGAAATGGCCATGCGGCCTGCGGGCTCAAAGTCGTCTGAGCAGCAGGGGCGGCCGGGGCAGGCGCTGCCTTGGCAGCGGGTGCCTTCGCGGCTTTCTTCGCAGCCGGCTTCTTGGCTGCTTTCTTGGCGGCTGGCTTCTTGGCGGCTACTTTTTTCGCCGGAGCTGCCTTCTTGGCGGCTGGCTTCTTAGCAGCGACTTTCTTCGGAGCAGCTTTCTTTGCCGCTACTTTTTTCGCCGGTGCCGCTTTTTTCGCCGGAGCAGCCTTCTTTGCCGGTGCAGCCTTCTTCGCTGCTACTTTTTTCGCTGGTGCCGCTTTCTTTGCCGGTGCAGCTTTCTTTGCCGCTACTTTCTTAACGGGAGCGGCCTTCTTTGCGGCCGGTTTTTTTGCAGTTGCCATTTATTTCTCCTTGATCAATTTACAAAGAGCACTTCATGCGAGTTGGAGTGCATGAAGCGATTCATGGTGTTGGGATTGATCCCAGCACCATGAACTCGGGTGCACAAACCGTTCCTGGATTTCTCCAGGCACACAACGATTTGTGGAATTCTTGAGGTCATATGAAACTTAAATCGACGGGAGTGCATCGCGAGAAAAAATTGCTCGCACGCACATCCTGATTTGTTTGTTCCAGTTCAACATTCATATTTCCAATCGGTCGATTATCAGAGCAGCGAAATGAAATGAAAAGTATTCGTTCACATCACGGCTCCATCAGAGCCCGAAGTGTTGTACAGCAACATCGCCAATCACTTGCCATCAGAAAAACAAGGTCATTGTAAAAGAGAAACACACTATATATGGTGTCCGCATAGATTACAAGCCGCTACCGGTAGTGTCCAGGATCGAAGCCATGGTTTGGTGCACCGCGTCCGCAATCAAGCGCGTGCACCGACTCGTGACATCTCTTGTTCAGGAAAAAATCGCGCATCCAGACCCAGTCCTTGCCGCAACAAGAGCCAGTCAAAGCCGGCGCCTGGATCGGTCTTTCGACCCGGTGCGATGTGTTCGTGCCCGGCAATCGCAGTGATCGGATAGTGCTGCAAAACGGCCGAGCACAATGCCACCAGCGTCTCATACTGATCGGGTTCAAAGAGGCCCCCTTCGATGCCCTCAAGTTCTATCCCGATCGAGTTGTCGTTGCAGTTCTTGCTTTCCCCATAGCTCGATGCACCGGCATGCCAAGCCCGCTCATCAGCACTCACAAACTGCAACAATTCGCCATGGCGACGAATATAGAAGTGAGAAGAAACGCGCAACCCGGCAAGACTCTTGAAATAGGGGTGCTGGTCCAGGTCCAGCTGATTGCAAAACAAGCGTCCCACCGCGTCACCCCCGTACTCGCCCGGTGGCAGGCTGATGGAGTGCAAGACAAGCAGATCCACTGGCGTCTGCGCCGGACGAGGCCCAAAGTTCGGCGATGCCACTGGCATGGCATGCTGGTACCAACCATCACTCCAGAGCGTCGATGTCCCGATGCAGTCAGTCCGACTCATCGAACTTTCCACCGTAATTTTGGGCATCAATGTGCAATCTGGCGATCCGATAACGCATCTGACGCAGACTCAATCCGAGACGGGTGGCGGCGGCCGTGCGATTGAATCCGGTCTCGCGCAATGCCTGGATCAGGATCGTGCGCTCTGCACCGTCGAGGTAGGCTTGCAAGTCGCTCGGCAAGGCTGACGGTTTGCCTTCCAGCACAGTTACTTCCGCGTCACTCGTTGCTACAGCCTGCTGGGCCAGCGGCTGGGATGCTGAGGGTTCAAACTGCAGTTCATCCTCTTCTCTCAGCGCCACCGCCCGATGCAGCAAATTCTCCAGTTCCCGCACATTACCGAACAGCGGATCCAGTGCCAATTGCTCCAGCACCGCCGCTGGCAACGCGGGCACGGCGATATCTGACTCGGAGGCAATCCGGCTCAGCAGGGCTGCGCACAAGGCCGGCAAGTCTTCGCGCCGCTCACGCAAGGGAGGAATATGGATCTGGATCACATTCAGCCGGTAATAGAGATCTTGTCGAAAGCGCCCTGCCTGCACTTCTGCTGCCAAATCCTTGTGGGTCGCACTGATGATGCGTACGTCCACCGCTTCCTCCTGAGGGGAGCCGATCGGGCGAATGCAACGCTCCTGAATGGCACGCAATAGTTTGGACTGCATGGCCAGCGGCAGGTCGCCAATTTCATCGAGGAACAAAGTGCCGCCGCGAGCCGCCTGGAAGAACCCGTCGCGATCCTGATGGGAACCGGTATAAGCACCCTTCTTGGCGCCAAAGAACTCGGTCTCAAGGAGATTTTCCGGGATTGCACTGCAATTCACGGCGACCCAGGCGCCACCAGTGCGATGACTGTTGGCATGTATCGCGCTGGCCACCATTTCTTTTCCGGTGCCAGATTCGCCAGTGACCAAAATCGGCGCCATGCTCCGCGCCACCTTGATGATCCTCTCCTTGACCAATCGCATGGCCACTGACTCGCCGACAAGTCGCGCCAGCGCTTCCTGCGCATCACTGCCAGACTTCGATGCAGCAAGTGAACCCGTGCTGCTGCGTGTCCTCGCATCCTGCACCGCTGAAGCAATGACCCCTCTGAACTGCTTGAGATCCACTGGCTTGGTCAGATAGTCGAACGCCCCCGCCTTGAGTGACTCGACTGCATTTTCGGCCGATCCATAAGCCGTAATGACAACACACCGTTCCTTGCGTTGTTGTGCCTTGAGATGGCGAATCAGTTCCACCCCCAGCCCATCGGGCAAGCGCATATCGGTGATGACGACATCAAAACGACGCTCATTCACGTGCGCAAACGCCTCCGCCAGGCAGGAGGCCGTAAATATCGAGAAGCCATCACGCACCAAGGTCAACTCGTAAAGCGTCCTCAAGTCCGGCTCATCATCAACCACCAGAATCTGGACATCGCTTGTCACACTGTTTGCAGTCATACGTTCAAGGGTTTCCACGATTGTCATTGACGCGCCGCTCAGACTGGAAGCAGATCACAAATTCGTTTCCGTCGACGTCTGTGTCGACCACTTTGCGTGATGTGCGCCCGTAGGCGATCGAGGCGCCCTGCTCCTCGCACAACTCGCGGCAAATATACAGACCCAAGCCACTGGAGCGACTCTCGGAGGAAAAGAATGGCTCAAACAAATGTCTCTGCACAGACTGATCCAGCGGAGGCCCCCCATTCCAGACCCGCATCACCGGCTGCCCGGACCTTGAAATACCGGTCGACACCTCGACGGCACCTGTCTGAAACCCGCAATAGCGCAACGCGTTGTCCAGCAAATTGACCAGTATCCGGCGCAGATGCTCGGACTCGAACCTTACTTTGAGATCTCTTTCCTGCAAGTCAAAGCGCAACAGCTGTTCCCGCATATTTTGTTCCTGCCAGTCACCGCAGACCCTTGCCACCGCCTCGTTCAACACCATCACGTTCGACGCCTTCGCGCGGTCGCGCCGTTGGACTCGGGAAACCTCAAGCACATCTTCCACTATCTTTTCCAGTCGAGCAGCATTTTGCTGCACCATCTGGGTAAGCTGTTTGTGCCGCGGATTTGCAATATCTTCATCCAGCAGGGCGTTGGCCTGCACGATCGCTGCCAGAGGATTCCGAATTTCGTGCGCAACGGCAGTCGACATACGGCCCATGCTGGCCAGCTTTTCTGTTCGCATCCGGGCTTCCATCTCGCGCTGATCCTGAAGAAACATCACGCACAAGTGCTGCCCATGTTCACCTGGCGTGGCAGTCAGCTGCGTCTGAACCCGAACGCGCAAAGGACCCTGGCCGGCATGGTGAATGATCACATCCGCCTGCCGCGCACTGTTTTCAGCAAAGCTCCGCTCTACCAGTTCCACCAACCCTTTCCATCCAGACAAGGCCACCAGGCTGAAAGAATCCACGCCCAGGGCATTTTTTGCTCCCAGCATCTGCCGCGCTGCCGGGTTGGCGGCTCGCACAGTGCAACCCTGATCCAGCACCAGGATACCGTCCGTCAGGGATTCAATCACCAACTCGTTGACCTGACGCTGCAAACGTGCCGCCAGCTGGTTTCGCTGCGCCCGCTGCTCAACGTTGGTCAATCGGGTCGCAATCTGACTAGCCAGGAACGCGATGGCAAAGCAGCCAACGCCAGTTAACGCCGCCTGCAGGAAGTGGGCCGTCCCATCCGTTGGAATTTGTGCCGATACCCAGGCTGCGTAGAACAACAACATGAGCGTCACAACCGCCGCGCAGGCCATCGAAAGCAACAAGGACCCCAGCACCGACGCCATCAGAATAGGCAGCGCAAACAAGGGCGTGTAATTAATGCTGCCGCCTTGCGTGACCTGCAGCGCCGCGACCGCCAAAATATCGACGCCGACGATGATGATCCACTGACTGTCCAAGGTCTTGCTCAGAGGGCGCACGCCCGCTTTCAGCCGCACACCCAGAGCAACAACGCAATAAGCCGAGCAGAACAATACCAAGCTGAGGTCCCGGCCAGCGCCAAGTTCGTAGACCACGCCCTGCATTAACAGCAGCACCAGCCCCAACATCACCCGAGCCGTCATGAAGCCCAGCCAAAGTCGCTCAAACTCCTGGGGCCGCTCTACCGCCTCAATGCCTTGTTCCAGCAAGAACGGATCAAACCAGGACTTGTCGTCTGGCTGGCGTTGCATTCAAGGTTCCGCCCGCTGGCGGTGATCAGCGCAACAATAGGGGCCTTTTCTTCCCTGCACGGCATCGTCCACGGCAACATGAACCGCGCACAGGGTGCAACTCACCATATCAAGTGGTGACTGTGCAGGCGCTGGCTTCTCCTCTTTCAGCGCAGCTTTCGCCTCACGGTTCGAACGCCAAAGCCAGATGCCAAACAACACCACTGCCAAGACCAGGAGCAGCCTCATGGCGTACGCCCCAGAATAATCTCCATCACAAAACGCGAACCAACATAGGCCAGCAGCAACAGGGCGGACCCCATGTACAGAACGCGCACCGCTCGTTTGCCACGCCAGCCAAAACGCGCACGCCCAATCAGCAGCACCGCGAAGGTCAGCCACGACAACACCGAAAACGCAGTCTTGTGGTCAAGTTTCAAGCGCGCACCCGTCCCGTAGAGTTGACCACCGAAGACGGTCGCCACCAGCAAAGTCGCAGACAGGAGCAGAAAACCAGCCGTCACAAACCTGAAAGTCAGCCGTTCCATGGTCAGCAGTGGCATGCCACTGTGCGGATCGGCTGCCAGACGAAAACGTTCTTCGGCCCGCGTCATGAACCAGGCATGAACCACCGCTGCCCCAAACAAACCGTACGATGCAATGCCCAGCGCCCAGTGCAAGGGCAACCAGGGCGAGGCTGTCGGGTGCAGCGGGTTGCCCGGAAAAAGCACTGCCAGCAAGACAGCAATCGCGCCGAGCATAGACAAGGTCCAGCGCGTCTGCAACAAGGGATAGACATGGCTCTCGACTGCGTAGACCGCGGCAATCAGCCAGGCGGTAACCGACAAGGCTGGCGCAAAACCAAAGCGTGGCGCCTGACCGAACAGGCTCACGCTCAGCAAAGCGCCATGCAATAGCCAGGCCATCCAGACCGCCGCTCTCGCCAACGTCGGCCCCAAACGTGCCGCGCCCATGGCTGACACCGAGTAGGCCAACGCAGCGGCCACCGCCAAGATCAAAACAAGCATAGAAGCACTGGCTAAAATCATGCCTACAGTTTAGCGTCTTCATCTTGCCAGTGTCCGTTGGCATCCAACCAAGGTTCCGTTCAACGGAATATCCCCATGGCCTCTGCCCTCAGCGACAAACTCTCCCGCCTCGTCAAAGAAATTCGCGGTCAGGCACGCATCACCGAAAGCAACGTCACCGACATGCTGCGCGAGGTTCGCCTGGCTTTGCTGGAAGCCGATGTGGCCCTGCCGGTAGTCCGGGATTTCATCAATCGGGTCAAGGAGAAGGCGCTCGGCCAGGAGGTACTGGGCTCGCTCTCACCCGGGCAAGCACTGGTTGGCATTGTCAGCAAGGAACTGGCCGCCACCATGGGCCAAGGTGTGGCTGACATCAACCTGGCAACGCAACCACCGGCGGTGATCCTGATGGCCGGTCTGCAAGGCGCCGGCAAGACCACCACCACCGCAAAACTGGCCAAGTACCTCATAGAAAAACGCCGCAAGAAGGTCCTGACCGTATCCGGTGACGTTTACCGCCCGGCGGCAATCGAGCAGCTAAAGTTGGTCACCGCCCAGGCTGGCGCCGAATGGTTCCCCAGCAGCGCCGATCAGAAGCCCGTCGCCATTGCGCTTGCCGCACTGGACTACGCACGCAAACATTTCTTCGACGTCCTGTTGGTCGACACTGCGGGTCGCCTCGCCATTGACGAAGCACTGATGCGTGAGATCAGCGACCTGCACGCCGCGCTCAAGCCCGTAGAAACCCTGTTTGTGGTCGACGCGATGCAGGGTCAGGACGCCATCAATACCGCCAAAGCGTTCAAAGAATCGCTGCCTCTCACCGGCATCATCCTGACCAAGCTCGACGGCGATTCACGCGGCGGCGCCGCCCTGTCGGTGCGACAAGTCACCGGTGCCCCCATCAAGTTTGCCGGCACCAGCGAAAAAATCGATGGCCTCGAAGTCTTTGATGCCGAGCGTCACGCCGGACGCATTCTGGGCATGGGCGACATCCTGGCCCTGGTCGAGCAGGTTACCGCTGGTGTCGACGTGGCAGCGGCACAAAAACTGGCGGCAAAAGTAAAGAGCGGCGCCGGCTTTGACCTGAACGACTTTCTGGCCCAGATCCAGCAAATGAAGCAGATGGGCGGTTTGTCGAGCCTGATGGACAAGATGCCCGCGGCACTCGCCGCCAAGGCAGGTCAGATGGACATGGGCCGCGCCGAGAAGGACATCCAGCGCAAGCAGGGCATCATCCACAGCATGACACCGCTGGAGCGGCGCAAACCCGAACTGATCAAAGCCACCCGCAAACGCCGCATCGCCAGCGGCGCCGGCGTGCAGGTTCAGGAAGTCAACCGCATGCTCAAAGAATTCGAGCAAATGCAGGACATGATGAAGAAGATGAAGGGTTCAGGGATGATGAAAATGATGAAGCGCATGGGCGGCATGAAAGGCATGCCCAAAATGCCGTTCTGAGGTCTGAAGGAGATTAACTGGAGATTAATTCGGGTCAGACTCCAATTGATCCTGGATTGCGGGTCAAGCCCGCAACGACAACCGGGGCGGCAATGGCCTACTTCACTGTCATCCCGGACT
>QYPX01000093.1 GCA_007280205.1 Comamonadaceae bacterium | reverse complement strand
CTTCAGGGCGACGACGTGGCCTTCGATGTGGAACTGGGTTACCCGGCGAAAAGCCAGGCAGCGGGCTTTCGCTCGGCGCTGATCGCTGCTGCCCGCGGCGTGGCAGGCGTTGCCAACGTGTCGGTCAATGTCAGCAGCAAAATTGCTGCCCATGCCGTGCAGCGCGGTGTGCAGCTGCTGCCCAAGGTGAAGAACATTGTGGCGGTGGCCTCTGGCAAGGGCGGCGTTGGCAAAAGCACCACGGCTGTCAATCTGGCGCTGGCGCTGGCCGCCGAAGGCGCCAGTGTCGGCTTGCTTGACGCCGACATTTACGGCCCCAGCGTACCCATGATGATGGGTATCGAAGGGCGACCCGAGAGCATCGATGGCAAGTCCATGGAGCCGCTGGAAAATTACGGCGTGCAGGTGATGTCGATTGGCTTTCTGGTGGCGCAGGACGAAGCCATGATCTGGCGCGGCCCGATGGCCACGCAGGCGCTGGAGCAGTTGTTGCGTCAGACCAATTGGCGCGATCTGGACTATCTGATTGTTGATATGCCGCCCGGTACCGGCGACATCCAGTTGACGCTGTCGCAGCGGGTCCCCATGACCGGTGCGGTGGTGGTCACGACGCCGCAGGACATCGCACTGCTCGACGCCAGGAAGGGTATCAAGATGTTTGAGAAAGTCGGTGTACCCATCCTCGGTATTGTGGAAAACATGGCGGTTCACGTCTGCAGCCAGTGCGGTCATGTGGAACACATTTTTGGTGCTGACGGTGGCAAGAAGATGGCGGCTGAATACGGCATGGATTACCTTGGTGCGCTGCCGCTGGACATGCAAATCCGTTTGCAGGCCGACAGCGGCAAGCCGACCGTGGTGTCGGACCCCGACAGCGAGGTTGCCGGTATTTACAAGGCGGTGGCGCGCCAGGTGGCGGTTTCGATTGCGGCCAAGAACAAGGATTTTTCGGCCAAATTTCCAACCATCAAGATCTCGAAAGATACCTGAGCGAGTCCCTGGTGGATGCTACCAGTCGCAATTCGGTGCAGGGCCGCTCGCAACTGAAAGGGCGACAGCCTGACGCGCTGGCGCTGCACGAAGTACGCGAGCTGATTGGCTCGGCACCTCCCGACGGACATCGGCGCGATCTGCTGATCGAGCATCTGCACCAGCTCAACGATCACTACCGAGCTTTGTTCGAACGCCATCTGGTGGCACTGGCCAGTGAGATGCGCTTGGCGCTGGCCGAAGTCTATGAGGTTGCGAGTTTTTACCACCACTTCCAGATTCTGCGGGACGACCAGACAGCACCCGCTTTGACGGTTCGGGTCTGTAGCGGACTGAGTTGCGCCATGGCGGGTGCGGCGGCGCTGCAGGCAGGGATGCAACCCTTGCAGGAACCGTCGCTTAGAGTGCTCGCCGCCCCGTGCCTGGGGCGCTGCGAGCAGGCGCCTGCGGTCATGGTCGGCCAGCGTGCACTGGGGCATGTGAGCCCGCAGGCATTGCGGGAGGTCACAGCGACCGCCTTGAGAGCAGGGGGGCCGGCCGCTGCGCAAGGTTTGCCAAACAAGGCGCTGATCGGCTATCAAGCCTACCGCCAGCAGGGCGGTTATGCACTTGCAGCGGCGCTGGTCAACGGCGAGCAGGACGCCGATGCTGTGATTGCCAGGATGGAAGACTCGGGCCTGCGCGGCCTGGGTGGCGCCGGTTTTCCAGCAGGGCGCAAGTGGCGCATCGTGCGCGGCCAGATTGCACCGCGCCTGCTGGCGGTCAACATCGACGAGGGCGAGCCCGGCACCTTCAAGGACCGCACTTACCTGGAGCGCGACCCGCACCGCTTTCTTGAAGGCATGCTGATTGCGGCGCAGGTCGCTGGCACTGAAGCTTGCTACATCTATCTGCGCGACGAGTACCACGATGCACGCCGGATGCTGGCCGGCGAGCTTGAGGCGCTGCAGACCGACCCGCCTTGCCCCTTGCCGTACATCGAGCTGCGTCGTGGCGCCGGTGCCTATGTCTGCGGCGAAGAGTCGGCCATGATCGAGAGCATTGAAGGCAAACGCGGTGAGCCGCGGCTGCGTCCGCCGTATCTTGCCGAGGTCGGCCTGTTTGGCAGACCGACGCTGGAGCACAACTTTGAGACCCTGTACTGGGTACGTGAAATCCTTGAAAAAGGGCCGCAGTGGTTCAACAGCTTCGGCCGCCAGGGTCGCCACGGTCTGCGTTCCTTCAGTGTGAGCGGCCGCGTGAAGCTCCCTGGCGTCAAGCTGGCGCCAGCAGGCATCAGTGTGCAGGAGTTGATTGACGAACACTGTGGCGGCATGGCCGAGGGTCACAAACTGTATGCCTACCTGCCCGGGGGTGCTTCGGGCGGCATACTGCCGGCCAGCCTGAACCAGCTGGCGCTCGACTTTGATACCTTGCAGCCCTATGGCTGTTTCATCGGTTCTGCTGCGCTGGTGGTGCTCAGTCAGCACGACCGTGCGCGTGATGCTGCCCTCAATGCGATGCAGTTTTTTGCTGCCGAGAGTTGCGGCCAGTGCACGCCGTGTCGCATCGGCACGGCCAAGGCGGCTGCGCTGATGCAGGCGCCGGTCTGGGACATGGCGACGCTGGACGACTTGTGCACCGTCATGGTCGATGCCTCGATCTGCGGTCTGGGTCAGGCGGCACCGAACCCGCTGCGTTGCGTGCAGAAATACTTTGCACACGAGATTGGCGGCTGAGGTGGCAGAACTGAGCTTCAAGCTCAACCATGCGACGCTGCAGGCGCTAGAGGGTGAGAGCATCCTGCAGGCGGCGCAGCGTCACGGCGTGGAAATTCCGCATCTTTGCTTCAAGGAGGGGCTTGGCGAGGCCGGCAATTGCCGCGCTTGCGTTGTTGAGATTGAGGGCGAGCGCCAGTTGGCGGCGAGTTGCTGCCGCCAGGTCACTGCCGGCATGCAAGTGCACAGCAGCAGTGCGCGCGCTGTCAAGAGCCAGAAGATGGTGCTGGAGCTGCTGCTCGCGGACTTGCCGGAGAGCGGCTCCAAACGCCATGGCGAAGATGCCGGCATGGATTGCGGCTCGGTGGCCGCAATGACAAACCCCCGTCATCCAAGTGAGGCAGTCTGTCATCCAGGTGAGGCCCTCTGTCACCCCGAGGAGGCAGTTGGTCATCCCGCAGAGGTAATCTGTCATCCCGAGGCGGCAATCTGTCATCCCGAGGCGGCAATCTGTCATCCCGAGGCGGCAATCTGTCATCCCGGGGAGGCCGTTTGTCATCCCGCAGAGGCAATCTGTCATCCCGGGCTTGACCCGGGATCCAGTGTGCCTGGGCAGTATGGGGAGTTAAGCCATTGGTCAGCTCGCCTGGGTGTGAGGCCGCGCCCGGAACTGCTGGCCCTGCGCCGCAGTTCCGTCACCATGGACGACTCGCATCCGGCGATCACAGTGAACCTTGACGCCTGCATCCAGTGCACGCGCTGCCTGCGCGCCTGCCGCGATCTGCAGGTCAACGACGTCATCGGCCTGGCCGGGCGCGGGGCTCACAGCAGCATTGTGTTTGACCTGGGCGACGCGCTGGGCAGCAGTTCCTGCGTTGCCTGTGGTGAGTGCGTGCAGGCTTGTCCCACTGGCGCGCTTGTGCCGCGCGGCGGTGACGCTACGCTGGTGGCAGACAAAGTGGTGGACTCGGTTTGCCCGTTTTGTGGCGTTGGTTGCCTGCTGAGCTACCAGGTGAAAGACAACAAAATCATGGGTGTGCTTGGACGCGAGGGTCCCGCCAACGCGCAGCGGCTCTGTGTCAAGGGCCGCTTTGGTTTTGACTACGTGCACAGCCCACAGCGCCTGACGGTGCCGCTGATTCGGCGCCAGGGTGTGGCCAAGGATCCGGCGCTGCTGCAGAACTTGAATCGCGACAGCGCTGACTGGTCCAGCGTGTTCCGCCCGGCGAGTTGGGACGAGGCACTGGACCTGGCGGCGCAGTCGCTCAAGCGGCTGCGCGATCAGCATGGCAGCAAGGCACTGGCCGGTCTGGGTTCCGCCAAGGGCAGCAATGAAGAGGCCTATCTGTTCCAGAAGCTGGTGCGTACCGGTTTTGGCTCCAACAATGTGGATCACTGCACGCGTCTGTGCCACGCCTCCAGCGTGGCGGCGCTGCTCGAAGGCATAGGCTCCGGCTCAGTCAGCAACCAGGTGCGCGATGTTGAGCATGCCGAGCTGATTCTGGTGATTGGCTCCAACACCTCAAGCAACCACCCGGTGGCGGCCAGCTGGATGAAAAATGCTGCCCAGCGTGGTCTGAAAATCGTCGTTGCCGATCCGCGTGGCACCGATCTGGCGCGCCACGCCTGGCGCAGCCTGCGCTTCCATGCCGATACCGATGTCGCCCTGATCAATGCCATGATCTACACGCTGATCGAAGAGGGTCTGACCGATCCGGCCTTCATCGCCTCGCGCGTCAGCAACTTCGAGGCAGTGCGCGCCGGTGTACAGGGTTTCAGCCCGGAGGCGATGGCGCCGGTTTGCGGCATTGAAGCGCATACGATTCGGGAAGTGGCGCGTGCCTACGCCAAGGCCAAAGGCGCCATGATCTTCTGGGGCATGGGGGTCAGTCAGCACGTGCACGGTACCGACAATGTGCGCGCGCTGATTGCCCTGTGCATGGTCGCCGGCCAGATCGGCAAGCCCGGCACCGGTCTGCACCCGCTGCGCGGGCAGAACAATGTGCAGGGCGCCAGCGACGCCGGACTGATTCCGATGATGTTCCCCAATTACCAGCGCGTCACCAACAAGGCGGCACACGACTGGTTTGAGAACTTCTGGGGCTGCACGCTGGATGACCAGAATGGCTACACGGTGGTCGAAATCATGCGTCAGGCCTTGGTGAGTGATGACGATCCGCACAAGGTGCACGGCATGTACATCATGGGCGAGAACCCGGCCATGAGCGATCCTGATCTGAACCACGCGCGCCACGCCCTGGCGTCGCTGTCGCATCTGGTGGTGCAGGACATCTTCATGACCGAAACCGCCTGGCTGGCCGACGTCGTTCTGCCCGCCAGCGCCTGGCCGGAAAAAACGGGTTCGGTCAGCAATACTGACCGGATGCTGCAGCTGGGCCGGCAGGCGCTCGATGCACCCGGCGATGCCAGACCCGATTTGTGGATCATTCAACAGATTGCAAAGCGCATGGGCTTGCACTGGGCCTACGCGGGTGAGAGCGATGGTGTGGCTGGCGTGTTTGAAGAAATGCGCCAGGCCATGCAGGCATCGATTGGCGGCGTTAGTTGGGAGCGTTTGCAGCGCGAGGGCAGCGTGACCTATCCCTGCGTGAGTGCAGACGATCCAGGTCAGCCCATCCTGTTCGCCGATCATTTTCAGACGGCAGATGGCATGGCCCATCTGGTGCCCACCGCGCTGATTGCCGCCAACGAAATGACGGACCTGGATTACCCCCTGGTTTTGATCACCGGCAGACAGCTCGAACATTGGCACACCGGCAGCATGACGCGCCGCTCCAGAGTGCTGGACGCACTGGAGCCGACGGCAAGCGCTTCGGTCAATGGCCGCGAGCTGGCGCGCCTCGGCGTGAATGCCGGAGATAGGGTCAATCTGTGCTCGCGCCGTGGCAGCGTCAAGGTCCACTTGCGGCGCGACGATGGCACGCCAGATGGCACCGTGTACATGCCCTTCGCCTACAGCGAGGCGGCAGCCAATCTGCTGACCAACGCCGCACTTGACCCGGTCGGAAAGATTCCGGAGTTCAAATACTGCGCTGTGACGATTACTCCCGATAATGGCGACGTCGGTGCAAAGGGTCTCCCATGACAAGCAAAGTCTTCCAAACAGCCGAAGAAATGGCAAGCTACCAGGCCGGGCGCGAGCTTGCCGAGGCGCTGACCGTGCAAACCATGTCTTCCAGCGAACGTTACCTTTGGCTGCAGAAAAATTGGGGACGATTGCAGGCCGCTGCCAACGCTTTGCTGAGTGACAGACCGCCAAGCCGACCGACTGCGCGCGCCTTTGCAACACCGCAAGAGAAGAATCAATTTGACGATGATCGGGAGTTGACATGGGCTCTGGAGCGCAGCCGGAGGCCGAACTGACATGCCAGCCATCAGACCGCCAAATGAAAACGATATCCTGGCTTTGGCGCAAGCCCTGGCCGACGCGCAAGTCGAATATGCGGTGATAGGTGGCGCGGCGATGGCCTTGCATGGCTTTGCGCGCATGACCAAGGACATTGACTTGTTGCTACCCGTGAGTCCCAGCAACAACGTCCGTCTTTTGCAAGCCCTTGAGTCCATGCCCGCGACGCGCGGCGCCGTCGGCGATTTGCGTCCTGAATGGATGGACCAGGGTTTTTCTACAGCGTTGGAATCAGAGATTTACGTTGACCTGCTCTATGTAGCAGCTTCTACTTCGTTTGAAGAGCTGCGCCAACATATTCAGACGATCATGTACCAAGGTGTGCCTGTCGTCACCCTTGACGTGGACGGCTTGTTGATTACAAAACGTACCACGCGTGAATCAGACGTACCTGATCGCATCCGGCTTGAGCGTTTGCGCAACGCTCAGCGCGCCAGTGCGAAGAAAGACTGACGCTCAGAACAGCGTTGCCAGCGCCGACGGCGAAAAGTCCAGCAACTGGTCGTGCAGCCCGTCGCGCACTTTCAGCACCCACTGTGGATCGGTGATCAAGGCTCGGCCCACTGCCACCAGGTCAAAGTCGCCGCGATCCAGTCGGCGCAGCAGTTCATCGAGCGACGCCGGTTTGGACGACTCGCCGCCAAAGGAGGCAATGAACTCGCCGCTGAGTCCGACCGAGCCGACCGTGATGGTGGGTTTGCCGCTGAGCTTTTTGGCCCAGCCCGCAAAATTCAGATCGGAGCCTTCGAATTCGCTCTCCCAGAAGCGGCGCTGCGAGCAGTGGAAAATGTCGGCCCCCGCATCCGCCATCGGGCGCAACCAGTCTTCCATCTCCTGCGGCGTCCTGGCCAGGCGCGCCGCGTAATCCTGCTGCTTCCACTGGGATAGCCGAATGATCACCGGATAGTCAGCGCCGACCCGTGCGCGCACCGCCTTGAGAATCTCGACGGCAAAGCGGCTGCGCTCGACCAGCGTCTTGCCACCAAAGCTGTCGCTGCGCTGATTCGTGCCCTCCCAGAAGAACTGGTCGATCAGGTAGCCGTGGGCACCGTGCAGTTCGATGGCGTCAAAGCCCAGCGACTGCGAGTCTGCCGCCGCCTGGGCAAAGGCGGCAATGGTATCGGCAATGGCGGCATCGCTCATGGCTTCACCAAACTGCTTGCCCGGTGCTGACAACCCGGACGGACCTTCCATCGGGGCCGGTGGAAGCCAGTCTGAGCGGCGGTTGCGAACGGCACCCATATGCCAGAGTTGTGGCGCCATGATGCCGCCTGCCGCGTGCACGGCGTCTATCACTTTCTTCCAGGCGGGCAGGGCCTCAGCACCCCAGAAGCGTGGCACGTTCGGGTCGTTGGAAGAAGAAGGGCGGTTCACGACGATGCCCTCGGAGATGATCAGGCCAACGGCGGCCTTGGCGCGGCGCTCGTAGTACTGGGCCACCTGCTCGGTCGGAACACCGCCGGGCGAGAAAGACCGCGTCATGGGCGCCATCACCACCCGGTTGGGCAACTTGAGCGACTTGAGTTGAAAAGGTTGAAACAGGCTGTCCAGTGGCATGGGTATTCCTTTGAAGGGATTGCGCAGCGCTCGCTGGGGCTTTGGCGCTTTCACTTTGGATTGTAGGATGCGGGGCGGCGCCAATTGATGGACAATTCGGCCATGCTTTCTCCATCCGCCCTGCAATGGGTTCAGTCACTGTTGCGCATGAACACCGTGAGCCAGAACTCGAACCTGGAACTGATTCACTTTGTCCGCGATGAGCTCAAGCGCCTTGGCGTCACGAGCCGCCTCAGCTACAACGCAGACAAGTCCAAGGCCAATCTGTTTGCCACCTTGGGTGAAAACAAGCCCGCTGGCATCATCCTGTCGGGCCACACCGACACCGTTCCCTGGGACGGGCAGGACTGGTCGGTGCCGCCACTGGGCGCGCTGCTGAAAGAGGGGCCGGAGCCGCGTCTTTACGGCCGCGGCAGTGCCGACATGAAGGGTTTTATTGGCGTTGCGCTCTCGCATGCAGAGCAATTCCTGAACAGTACGGCGCCGTTTGCCGTGCACCTGGCCTTGAGCTACGACGAAGAAGTGGGATGCTTTGGCGTGCGCGAGCTGATTGCCGACCTGCGCGATGTCGGCATCAAGCCGCTGGCCTGCATCATTGGGGAGCCGACCCGCATGGTGCCGGCTATTGCGCACAAGGGTGTCTACCGCTACCGCTGCTGCGTGCGCGGCAAGGAGGCCCATTCATCGTTGACACCGAGTTCCGTCAATGCGATCGAGATGGCGGCGCGCTTGATTGGCAAGGTGCGCGACATGGCCGAGGGTTTCGAGCTTGATGAGCCGCGTTATGAAGGCTTTGATGTGCCGTTTTCGACCGCCAGTGTCGGTCAGTTTCAGGGCGGCATCGCCGACAACGTGGTGCCGCGTGACGCCTGGTTTCACTACGAGTTTCGGGATCTGCCGACGGCCAATGCGACACTGATGCAGCAAGAGATCGTGGCGCAGGCACGCCGCCTGGAGGTGGCCATGAAGAAAGTGGCGCCCGAGGCGGGTTTCCGGTTCGAAACTATTTGCGAGATCCCGAGTTTTCTCGGCAGTGCGGATGATCCGGTCACACGCTTGGCGCAGCAACTGTCGGGTCAGAGCAGCACCACACAGGTGGCCTTTGGTACCGAGGCTGGCATTTTCAAGCAGTCCGGCATCCCGACGGTGGTTTGCGGCCCGGGCAGCATAGAGCAGGCGCACCAACCGGATGAATATGTCAGCCTGGATCAGCTGGCGCAGTGCGAACGCTTTATGCAACGCCTGGCAGCCACGCAGTCGCTGCCCGGCACACAGTCCACCGGCAGCACCAGCGGGTAGCCGTATTGCGCGAGAGCTTCATAGATCATGACATTACCGACCGTCGTTGCGAATTTCTCCCTTGTTATTGCGAGCAGCGCAGCGACGAGCCAATCGATGCATGGACTGCCACGCTTCGCTCGCAGTGACGCTTGCAGATTCATGACTCGTATGCAGTTTTGCCGCCTGAAAATTTCCGCTCTTGCGTTCCTGGTCGCCTGGTTCATGCTGAGTGCGACGGCGCACGCTGGCACGCAGGCCCTCAAGCCCTGCCGCGTGCCCGGCATCAAGACCGAGGTGCAGTGCGGCGTGCTGTCGCGCGCGCTGGATCCGGCGCAGCCTGCGGGTGTGCGCATCGACGTGCACTACGTGGTGGTGCCGGCGCTGGCGCGCCGCAAGAAGCCTGATCCTGTTTTTTTTCTTGCGGGCGGACCGGGCCAAAGCGCGATCAAGGTGGCGCCGATGCTGTTGCAGCAGTTCGCGCGACTGAACCATCGGCGTGATCTGGTGTTTGTTGATCAGCGCGGTACCGGCCGCTCGGCGCCACTGCTGTGCGAGGACCTGCGCCACAGCACCCTGGCCCAGCAACTCGACACCGGCTTGCGCGAAGTCAGCATGGCGCAATGCCTGGTACAACTCAAGAAGTTGCCTTACGGAGACCTGCGCTACTTCACCACGCTGTTGGCGATGCAGGATCTGGATGCGGTGCGTGAGCAACTGGGTGCGAGCCAGATCAACCTGATCGGTGCTTCGTATGGCACGCGGGCCGCGCTCGAGTACATGCGCCAGTTTCCGACGGCGCTGCGGCGCAGCGTGCTCGACGGCGTGGCGCCGCCCGATATGGTCTTGCCCTTGAGTTTTTCCGGTGATGGTCAGGCCGCGCTGGAGGCCTTGCTGCTGGCGTGTGAAAAAGAGAGTGCCTGCCAGAAGTTGCATCCAGCCTTGCGACAGCACTGGGGGCAATTGCTTGCCTCCTTGCCGCAGACGGTGCCGGCCAAGCACCCCTTTAGCGGGCGCAGCGAGTCGCTCTCCATCACGCGCGAGATGGTTCTTGGCCTGATTCGGGGGCCTCTTTATTGGCCGCCCCTGGCGTCGGCCTTGCCTTTTGCCATCGACCAGGCAGCCCTTGGGCGCTGGGACGCCTTGCTGGGGCTTGGTTTTTCAGCGCAGCCGCCACGCGCCGCTGATCTGGCCATGGGCATGCACTTCTCGGTAGTCTGTGCGGAAGACTTTCCCCGTATCAAGATGAGCGCCGAACAGCCGGGCCGGGACTTCGGGGATAGCCTGGGTCGCAGCTATGAGCACATCTGCGCTGATTGGCCCAAAGCCGACATGCCGGCAAAGTTTTACAGCATTCCAGGTGCCAGCTCTGCGGTGCTGCTGCTCAGTGGTGGTCTGGACCCGGTGACCCCGCCACGCCACGCGCATCGGGTAGCGCAGGCGCTTGGCGCCAAGGCAAAGCACGTGGTGGTGGCCCACGCCGGGCATGGCATCATGACGCTGCCCTGCATGCGTGATGCGCTGCCACGTTTCATCGACGCCGAGGATGACGCTCAGGCGGCTGCGCTGGACTTCGCCTGTGCCAGTCGCATTCCGCGACCACCGGCATTTGTTCCGGTGCTGCAAGGAGGCGCGCCATGATCCGGATTGAACATCTTGCGCGCAGCTTCAAGGTGCCGCCGGCACCGAGCAAAACGCTTCCCTTCAAGCGTGCACCGGCAGCACGGGTGCAGGCGGTACGCGACGTCAACCTGCTTGCGCCCAATGGACAGATCACGGGGCTGCTCGGACCCAACGGGGCCGGCAAGACGACCACCCTGCGCATGCTGGCGGGCTTGATCCAACCCGACGCGGGGCGCATGACGGTCGACGAGGTGGACGTTGCCAGTAAGCCGCTGGTGGCTTTGTCGCGCCTGGGCGTGCTCAGCGATTCGCGTGGCCTGTACCCGCGTCTGACAGCGCGTGAAAACATTGTCTATTACGGCGCCTTGCAGGGCATGACGCGCGATGCGGCACAGGCACGCGCCGAGTCGCTGGCGCGCATGCTCGATATGACAGCCTTGCTGGAGCGCCGCACCGAGGGCTTCAGTCAGGGGGAACGAATGAAGACAGCCCTGGCGCGTGCCTTGGTGCACGATCCGGCCAACATCGTGCTGGATGAACCAACCAACGGGCTTGACGTGATTGCCACGCGTGCCCTGCGCGAGTCCCTGCGCCTGCTGCGCTCGCCCGAGGGAGGCAGCAAATGCATTGTCTTTTCAACCCACATCATGCAGGAGGTGGAGCGTCTGTGTGACAGCGTGGTGGTGGTGGCGCACGGATGCTCGGTAGCCAGCGGCACGGTAGCGGAGTTGCTGGAGCGAACCGGCAAAACGGATTTTGAAGAAGCCTTTGTGCAGCTGGCCTTTGCCCCGGTGGAGTTGACTCAGGTGGGGGTGGCAGCATGAACTTCCTGAGCGTAGCCGGCACGGTTTTTCGCAAAGAGATCATCGACTCCCTGCGCGACAAGCGCACCATGCTGGGGGTCTTGCTCTCAGGGGTGGTGATGGGGCCGCTGCTTCTGATTGCCCTGTCGGGCTTTATTGCATCGATGGAGGAACACGCCGAAAAGCGCGAGGTCTACGTCAGCGGGTTGACCCACGGACCGAGTCTGCAGAATTTTCTGGAGCGTCAAACCTGGGTGGTGCGGGAGGCGCCGGCAGACTTCGAAGCGCTATTGCGAGCGTCCAAGCTGGGTGACCCGGTCGTCCTGCTGCCAGGCGACTTTGAGGCAGCTATCGAGCGTGGTGAGGCGCCGGTGGTCGAGGTGGTCAGTGACAGCGCGAACCGGCAAAGCAGTTCGGCGCTGCCGCGGGTGCTGCAACTGCTTAACGGTTTCAACCGCGAACGGGCCGGTTTGACGCTGGCCACGCGCGGCGTTTCGGGCGCGGTGCTGGAGTCGATCCAGGTGCAGGAGCGCGATCTGGCCAGCAGCCAGACACGCGCTGCACAGCTTACCGCCATGCTGCCCTTTTTTGTCATGATGGCCGTGTTGTACGGGGCGCTCAATGCAGCCATGGATACGACGGCGGGCGAGCGTGAGCGCGGTTCGCTCGAGCCGCTGGTCATGAACCCGGCCCATGCGCTGGCGCTGGTGCTGGGCAAGTGGGGCGCGGTGGCCAGTGTCGGCATGCTGGTGGCGCTGCTCAACTGCCTGAGTTTCCTGCCGGCGCAGTGGCTCTTGCGCAGCGACGCCCTGCAGGCCATGTTCCAGTTTGGCGCGCGCGAGGTGGTGTTGTTCCTGCTGCTCCTGCTGCCCTTTGCAGCCGCTTTGTCGGCGCTTTTGATGGCGATATCGATTCTCTGCAAGAGCGTCAAGGAGGCGCAGGCCAGCGCAACCGTGTTGGTAATGGGTATTTCCCTGCTGCCGCTCATGACGCTGTTCAACCAGAGCGGCGATGCGCCCTGGCATTTGTGGGTGCCGGCGCTGGCCCAGAGTAACCTGATGATGCGTGTGCTCAAAGGTGAGGACCTGACACTGCTGCAATTTGCCGTGCCGTTTCTGGTTTGTGTGGTGCTGACTGTTGCCGGTCTGTGGCTTGTCTCCCATCATCTGAGGCGCACGGCGGTCAAGTGAATCCGGACTTGCCTTACCTCACCCAGGCGCAGGCGCCTCTGACGCGCGAGATCAGCGCTGTCAACGAATTTGGCGAGCCGGCGAAGGTATCGATTCCAGCCGAACGCGCCTTGACGGTTTACGTCGACAAGCGCGAACTGGTGACCCTGATGACGCTGGGCGCGCATCCCGAATTGCTGGTGCTGGGTTTTCTGCGCAACCAGCGCCTGCTGCAATCAGCGCAGGAAGTCCATTCCATCACGGTTGATTGGGACGTCGGTGCGGCGGCGGTGAGGACGCACCACGGTGTCAATGACATTCAGGCACGCACGGCCAAGCGGGTCGTTACCACCGGATGCGGGCAGGGCAGCGTGTTTGGTGACATGATGGCCGACATTGACAAACTGGTGCTGCCAGCGGCCAGCGTGACCCAGGCCCAGCTTTACGGCATGGTCAACGCCATTCGCCTGCAGGAAAGCACTTACAAGTCAGCCGGGTCGGTGCACGGCTGTGCCCTGTTTCGCGGCGAGGAACTGCTGCTCTTTGTGGAAGACGTGGGCCGCCACAACGCGATCGACACGATTGCCGGATGGATGTGGATGCAGGATGATGCCCCCACGCTTGCCACTTCCCCGGAATCGGCCACAGCCGATTACGCATGTGCTGCGCTGCCCCCCGAGGGGGCCGTGCCTTGCTTGGGGCGGCCCGGCGCGGCGGCAGGCATGAGCGGAGCGGATAAGGTGTTCTACACGACGGGACGCCTGACCAGCGAGATGGTGATCAAGTCGGCGCAGATGGGTGTGCCTATCCTGGTGTCGCGCAGCGGCATCACGCAGATGGGTCATGAGGTGGCCGAGCG
>QYPX01000076.1 GCA_007280205.1 Comamonadaceae bacterium | reverse complement strand
GCGATGCGGCTGTAGCTCAGTGGATAGAGTATCGGCCTCCGAAGCCGAGGGCCGTGGGTTCGATCCCCGCCAGCCGCACCACTTCTTGAAACCCAGTCCCCGCGCGGCTTCCCAGCCGATTGGGCTCTGGCTATCATCCACTTCGCTCATCCAGCTCCTTCATGGAGTTGCCTGTGAGCATCAAAACCCCCCGCCTGATCCGCGACCGCTGCGGCGTTTACTACTTCCGCTTTGTGGTTCCGTTAGCATTGCGGCAGTCCGTTGGAAAAACAGAGTTCAGGCGCAGCCTAAGAACCAAAGATTCAGCAATCGCCCGGCAGCGTGCTTTGGCGCTGTCCGTAGCAGTGGAGACTCGCATGAACGACGACATTGGCAATTTTTCGCACCTGTTCAAGCCCGGTGCCAAAAATAGCATCCGCGAAAAAATCACCATTGACTTGCCCAACGGCATCATTCAAACCGACACGCCCGAGGAAGCCGCGCAGGTGCCCGCAATCTTGGCGGGCATGGCAGCAGCCAGGCAAGCGGAAATGGTGGCGGGCATCTCTGCGGTGTTGCCCATGGCGAAATGCGGCACGAATCTGGAAACAGCAAAAACCGAATTCTTGAAACAACGAAAGCTAACCCTGAAAGACTCGACTTGGCGAAAGCACCGAGGAATTGTGGAGGGCTTCATCAAGACCATAGGCAATATGGACGTCGCCATGGTTGGCGCCAAAGCAGTGACAGGCTACAAAACAGGATTGATCGACCAAGGTCGTGGTGCGCGCACGGTCAATGCTCACTTGACCGTCCTCGAAGGATTCTTCGAATACATCATCAGCCACTATTCTGTAAACATGGTCAACCCGGCAAAGAACCTCCTGATCGCTGACGAGGACAACAATGCCGAAAAATATGAGCCGTTCACTCCTGAGGAACTGCAACGCATCTTTCAGCCGGACTTCTACCGGAAAAAGCTGAAATTGCCGGACTTCTATTGGTGCCCGCTGATTGCCTTGTTTACTGGCGCACGAGCCGAAGAAATCGCAAGCCTTGATGTGGAGCAGATATACCCGGTCAAGGGCATATGGATTATTGACATCTTAAAGGGCAAGAATGCCAACGCAAAGCGGCGAGTCCCGCTCCATCAGGCACTAATCGATTTGGGTTTGGCTGACTATCGCATGAGTCTAGCCAGAGCGGGGTATAAAAAGCTCTTTCCTCACATTCAACCCGGCACCAATGGCTACCGTAAAAACATGACCCGCATGTTTGGCACTTATCTCGACTTGCCAGAGGTCAACATCATTGACCCTCTCAAAGTCTTTCACTCATTCCGGCACACGGTAGTAACCGCGTTGACTGGCAAGGGCGTCAATGAGGGATTGAAGCGCGCGATGGTAGGGCACGATATCGACACACGGCTGTCTTCGCATGATGACTACATTCATCCCTCAGCTCTGACGGTGCCAAATCTGCATGATGCAATCAGCAAACTCGATTATGAGGGCATTGATTTCGAGAGGCTGAAAATCCCTCAGGACTCGTTCCTACCTATCATCGCCAAGCGCATCACCCAGCAGGCCGAGCAAAAGAAAAAGAAGACGGAGAAGGCCGCGGCCATTGCAAAAACTGAGGCCGAAGCGAAGACCATAGCTGAGGCCAAGGCATCGCCGAAAATCTGAAAAGCGCGCCGCCATTTATTTTTATTTATGCAAAAGCCCTGCTCCGCTGGTGTTGCAAGCTCTACTCAGCCGGATACAGGAGTTTCCACGGTGATGCTGATGGCATCACAACTTATTCCCAAACTCAACCGCCTTCCCCCCAATAGAAGAAGGCCCCGGTGGGGCCTTCTTCCCGGCCCGTATGGGGCCGGGTTCCGCTCCTGCACCGGAGCGGGCACGGCTCGCCCTAAGGACTTCTGGAAGTCCTTGGCGCCATGCCCGCTTCGGTGCCTACACCATCTGCGGGGTGATGCACCAACCAACTGGCATCAGCTTTGAAGTTCAGAGCATTGGCGCTCCCTCGGGCCGGTCTTCGTTGGCTTCGGTGCAGCTTCCCCGAGTTCCCATCCTCGCTGCTTGTGCCCGGCCCGCTGACCCTCGGCAGGCTGGTGGATCGAGAACCTTGCGGTTGACGCGTGCCCAGCCCGACATCTGTCTTACCAAATCCCAAGGTAATAGCAAGCCCCCGCCGAATGGCACTTGATCGGCTGCGTCGCTGGCGGCATGGTGGATGCAACAGACCGCGAGGAACACCATGACCATCAGCCCCATGATCCAAGCCATAGACCTCATTCGCGTCAATGTTGACTCGATGACGCTTGAAGACCTCGAAGAGCACGCCGATCAGGTGCTCGATGCGATTGGGGTCTTGAACGAATACAACAACCGGCCCGGACCCATGACGGCAAGGGCGAGACAAGACGGGCTCAGACGTGCCGATCAGCTGCGTTCGCATATGGCCCGTGTCCGGTCCTTGATCAACGCACACAAGGCGGCGGTGGCTGCGGTGGCTGCCGCACAAGCGGCAGGCTCCGCGAATCTGGCGCAGGGTCTGCGACCCTTCGGACTCTGAAACTTTGTGCACCTGCGCGCGCACGCGCGTGCGCGAGAGACCGCAGTATAGCCGGGGCTCAACAGTATCGACTTCGATTCTGTGGCCCCGGCGCACCAGCGTGCCGCCAATGCCGAGACGAACCCCCGAGCCGCAGGCCGGGGGATGGTCTTGGCATGGCACGCTCTGACTTGCTCCCCGCCCTCGCAGGGCGGGGCCGGGGGTGGGTCGAACAGAACCGAGCCTCGCTCGGTGTAGTGAGTAGACCGACCATTCCGATGGGCGGGCGTGCTATCTGTAGCGGGGCGCGATATGCATGAAGCATGAGCACCTTGCACCCAGTCGCTGCCCCCTATGCCGTGTTGCGTGTGAACCGCCGAAAAGCGAAAGCGATGGCGGCGATTGCAGCCTCTTCCGCACATACGCT
The DNA here is from genome assembly GCA_007280205.1 of Comamonadaceae bacterium. Lineage (GTDB taxonomy): Bacteria > Pseudomonadota > Gammaproteobacteria > Burkholderiales > Burkholderiaceae_C > Rhodoferax. The sequence goes on along the minus strand of QYPX01000076.1, from coordinate 2,838 downwards.
GCGCGAGAAGCCGACACCGAACGCAGACGCCGATGGAGCGGCACCGCTGCTGATCTACCTGGCAGATGGCAAGACTCCATACCAAGCGGCCCGCCATCTGCTCGATGGTGCGGAGCGGCGCAACCGCGACACAGTGCTGTGCCGCGAGATCGTGCTGTCTGCTAGCCCGAGCTATTTTCGGCCCGGGCGCGAGAGCATCGGTGGTGTGTTTGAGTTGGACAAAGTGAAAACTTGGACTGTGGCCTCGCTGGCATGGGCGAAGCGGCAATGGCCGGACCAGCTCGCCTCGGTGGTGCTGCATCTGGATGAACAAACCCCGCATTTGCATCTGCTGGTCGTGCCGCGTGTGCGGTCGCCGTCTGGAACATGGCGACTCAACAGCAAAGCCCTTTTTGATCGTGAGCGGTTGCGTGAACTGCAAACCGCATACGGTGAGGCCTTGGCACCGCTCGGCATCCGACGCGGTGAGCCGGGGAGTCAAGCGGCCCACTCTGAGGTGCACCAGTTCTACGGTGCCGTCAATGCGGCCAAAAGCCTGCCGGAGCGGGCCAAGCTGCCACCGGCACCCAAGGCACCAGAGCCACCCAGCGGCGTGGCTGCGGGGGCAGCTGATGCCCTGGGCACCGCCTTGGGTATTGAGACCCCGCACCAGCGGGCAATGAAAGCGCACGCTGAGGCCATGAAGCGGTGGCGCGAAACCTGCAAGGACTTGCGGGAGAAGGATTGCGCGGCATGGGAACAGATGAAGGCTCGCAGTGCTGTGGCACATTTAGCGCAGCGTCGCCGACCTAACCCCAAGCCAAACTCGATCGAGAGACAAGAGGTGGCTCCGCGGAGTTTCGCACGACCATCAGCGGCGGCTCGGCCCATTCCTGAAAAGCAAGGTAGTCTTATCCACCTCGGCAAGTTTGCCCACTCCATCGCATCCGGATCGAGTGCATCGCATGCGATAACGTTTCGGAAGAGTCCAAGCTCAACCGTCAAGCGGAGACAGTGTCGCAGCATATTGACTGCTAACATTGCACCAACGCTCAAAGCGTAACTGAGGGCAAAGGGGAACAAAAATGAGTGAGAGTAACGACGCTGCAAAAGTTGCTGCGGCTGGTGCTGCTGTTGGTGGCGCCGGAGCAGTTACCGCTGTTGCTGTGGCTGGCCCAGTTGCAGGCCTAGGTGCCGCAGGTATTACATCTGGACTCGCTGCACTAGGAAGCGTAGTCGGTGGGGGTATGGCCGCTGGCTTGATAATAACGGCTGCCGCACCACTGGCAGTTGGGGCGGCAGCTTACGGTCTATACAAATGGTGGGAAAGCTAGTCTCTGAATGGCTGTCATCGGAGCCCGATAGACTACCCGATGTTTACTTGATCACTAGGTAATGGGGAGGACACTATGAGTTGGTGGTTTTGGATCGTCATAGTCCTGTTCATACTTTCAATGGGTTCAATTGGTTCGCTTAGCAATACGCAACCCGGAAAAGCCCTCGCCAATAAGTTTCATGAACTTGGGAATCTGATTGGAAAGACCAAGGAAGAAATTACTGTGGCTGTCGGCCCACCACAGTCAATCACAGCCTTGGGTGCCATAGGACCCGGTAAAACACATGTGTCGTGGCATGTAACTGGCTATCACCTAATTCTCATTTTCAACAATGACATTTGTGAAGGCATTGCACTGGAACAGCGGTCATTTAAGTGAGTCATCAATTTCCAACATCTTCAAGTCTGAGTCTCACGCGACGCTGGTCCAGCATCTGGCACAATGACTGATCCATTCACTCCATTGACCATGTGGTCCAACTTCGCCGGGGAACGATTGATTTGATTGGTGTTTTTTTGGGGGCATTACCTCCGTGAGGCGCCACCGCCTCGTGCAGTAGGTCATGGGTATTGCTGGCGCGAATGCGATAGCACACGCGTCCGTCTTCAATGGTAGCCAGCTTCCTTTTGATGCCGCACCGCCAGAATGGTGACGGTTTCACCATCGAAGCGATAGCGCGCCACATAGCCGCTGTCGCCAAAGTCAATCGGCCACTCTCGGTATTGCTCTGACATGTCCGGCACTGGGCGCCCGATTTGCGGCTGGTGCCCAAGCACTTTCACGGCCTTGATGATGGACTCCCCTGCGCGTTTGGCAGCGGCGGGGTTCTTGGGGCGCAAAAACTCACGCAAGCGTTCAAGGTCTCGAATGGCGCCGGGCGCGAAAATCACTTGTGGCATACGGGCGCAGGCAATTCGTTTTCAGTTCCCCAACTGGCAAGCCAGTTATCAACTTCGGTGGCGGTTGCGTGCAGGCCGGTTTCTTGATAATCGTCCCACGCCTTGATCGTGTCTAGCCGGAAAGCCTCACGCCGCTCCTCTCTGTCAACATACTGGGTAATGGCTTCGCGCATGACCCAGTGAGCCGACCGATGCCGGGCTTCGGCCAGACTTTCAACACGGGCGCGGGTGTCCACATCGAGTTTGACGGACACGGTTTTGGCGGCGATGTGTGGCTGTGGCATGGCGTTGCACCCAAGATTATTAACAGGTGTTACCTTAACACACTTGATTGAGGCTGGATATGTTTTTCAGCCAGCACCCCAGTTACACTTGCCGCCGGATGTCATCCACTTGGGTCATCCACCTTTGAGTGTTTTTTAACCGCTGGATTTTGCGAAGTCCAATGCTGGCGCGGGTTGCGAGGGGTCTAAACCACGAAAGTGGGTTCGATCCCCGCCAGCCGCACCAATACCATGTAAGTTGTTGAATATAAACAATTCTTCTTGGTTAGTTCCGACTGCTACATCGCCTTGCTACAAAAGGCGAGTGTTTTATGGGCAGTCATCTTTGTTCGTCGCGGC
>QYPX01000155.1 GCA_007280205.1 Comamonadaceae bacterium | reverse complement strand
TCGGTCATCAGCTTGACCGCCCCCTGGAATGTGCCCAAGCGCCGAAAGGTATCCATCGCTGTGTCGTTAAACGCATCCCTGGCTTGTTTGGCCTTGGCCGCATCGAGTTCGAGATTGGCCAACTTGCCCTGGCGCACCGCGGTTTGCATCTGCGTAGCCTCCATCGGGCGCCCAGTTGCAGCGTAGGCGGCTGCAATTCTGTCGTTACGCGCATCAGGTGCGTCGTATTCCGTCTGCGCTTTCTGCATCGACACCTTGTCTGGGTAGGCCACAGAATTGACGGCAAAGGTCTGGCCAATCTCGGGGCGCTGCACCGTCTGCACCATGCTTGCTGGCTCTGCCGTTGCCGGCGCCGGCGCCGGCGCCTGACTCAGGCTACGTGTGAACTGTCTGGCATCCGATGCGGCCACATCCGTCGCATCAACACCTTTGGGCATTTCATAGACACGGGGGCCGTCACCCGTGTTGAGTGTCACCGCGTTTTCATTTGCGGTTGCGGGTTTGGTAGCATCAGACAGGGCCTGCCGGTCCGTATTGGCGCGATTGATATCGGCCATGCGGGCATCGAAGAGCTGGGTGTTCTGGTTATCGAGTTTGGCCTGGCGATCATCTTCCAGGCTCTGCCTGGTGCCTTTGAGGTAGCCGTTACCCAGACCGGCCAAGAGTGAGAGCATGCTGGAGCTCATGCTGCGCGCTCCAGGGGGGCCAAGCGGTCGCCGTCGATCGCGATGTGTAGAACTGTCACAGGTGCAGCCTTGTCACCCGGTGAGCGGGTTGCTGCTGCTACTGTCGACGGGATTTAGTCGGAGTCAACGGTGTTGCGCATGGTAGGCAGCGAAACTTGACAGCCGACGTTGAGTGTCTACAATGTAGATACATTCAAGAGGACTCCATGAACACCGTCATACGCAAATGGGGCAACAGTCCCGCCATCCGCATCCCTATGTCGCTGATGAGCTCAGCGCACTTTGATCTAGAGCAAAAAGTCAATATCACGGTCGAAGACGGCAGGCTCGTTATCGAACCCCTCAAACAGGTGACGTACTCGCTCGATGAAATGGTGGCCGGTATTACACCGAAGAACTCCCACAACGAGGTCAGCTTCGGCGCACCTGTTGGTAAAGAGTTGCTCTGATGGTCACGCGCTATGTGCCAGATTCGGGTGACGTCGTCTGGCTCGAATTTGATCCCCAAGCCGGTCACGAGCAGGCGGGTCACCGCCCTGCTCTGGTCATAAGCCCAGCGAGTTACAACGGCAAGACCGGCCTAATGGTCTGCTGCCCTTTAAGTACAAAAATCAAAGGGTATCCCTTTGAAGTGCTGACCGCAGTCGATGGCGTGGACTGCGCGGTACTCGCCGATCAGGTCAAGTCGCTTGACTGGAAAGTCCGTAAAGCCAAGCAGAAGGCAACAGTCTCCTCAGAGGTTATGCAGCACGTGCAAGCAAAAATCAAAGCCTTGCTGACGATCAAGTAATTCCCGCCTGCCTCTCCAGCTTCCCCACCTTCTTGTCCAGCGCAGCAATCGCCGCCATGCTGATCCCGTTCATGGAGATCAGGTCAATCTGCTCGCAGCCGGGGGCTTATAGCGCCGAAATCTGGCCGTGGGCATACCAAGTTCCACGACCCGTTCCCTGTTGCACCAAGCGACCGGCGGCTAACAATTTACTGATGTGTAGTTTGATGGTGTTGCGATTGGCCCCGGTTTGCGCTTGGGCACGCGCAACCGTCAAGCGCCCATGTTCACGCGCAATCGTCAGCAGTGCAATAGAAAGCTCCGGAAGCGTGGCCAGCAGCAGATGCTCGTGTTCAATTTTGACCTCAAGCCGTTTCACCTGACTCACCAGGGAACTCAAAAAAAACGTAATCCACGGTTGCCAGTTGGGTGACTCTGTGCGGATCGTGCCTTGTGTTTGCCGCAGGGCAATGTAATACCCTTGTTTGTTTTGCTCGATAACACTCTCCAGCGAGCTGTAGGGCACATACACATAACCGGCTTGCATCAAGAGCAGCGTGGTCAGTATGCGCGAGAGTCGCCCATTGCCATCCTCAAACGGATGAATTTCCAAAAATACCACTACAAAAACCGCCACAATCAAAAGAGGATGCAAGGTTTGGCTAGTGCGCGTATAGCGCACCCATTCAAGCAACTCGCGCATCAACCCAGGCGTGTCAAATGGCGATGCGGTCTGGAAAATAGTCGCAATTTCATGGCCCCGCTCGTCGAACGCCGCCACCCGGTTTTCATGCGTTTTGTACTGCCCACGGTGGCGCTCATCCTTGCTGCTGTAGGTAAGCAAATCCCTATGTATTTGCATGACGTGGTTTTCGTTGAACGGGATGTGCTCCCAGGAGCTAAACAGCAGTTCCATCACCTCGGCATAACCCGCCACCTCTTGTTCGTCCCGTGTGGCAAACGACTTCATTTCAATGTTTGCAAGCAGCGCCTGCACAGACACGTCAGAAAGTTGGCTACCCTCAATGCGGGTCGATGACCCGATGCTCTCAATGGTGGCCACCCGGCGCAACGCCAGCAAGCGCTCAGGTGCCAGGGTTCCCAAAGCACGCCAAGCCCCCTTGAATTCATCGAGTTTGGAAATGAGCGCCAGAATTTCAGGCGTGATTTGAATGTTGTTAGTGACCAGCATAGCCGCAAATGTAGCCGCAAATAGCCATAAACAACTCGAAATCGGTGATTCAACCCGCGTTAATCGTCTTTTCAGCGCCAGCCAATGCATCCATGAGGGCTTCGAAAGTTGGTCAAGGTGTCAAACCCAAGGCGTCTGCACCCACAAACTCCGGCACCAAGCACAAATCAATATCTTCTGGCACGTCGTTCACCTGTCAGCGACAAAAATCTTGCTGCCAAAGTCATGAATCTTCCCTTGCCACTTCACGCATGAACGGGCGCATCCAAGTCGGCGCCAGCGCAATATCCTGCAACACCCCGGCCCTTTCCTGGGCTGGAATGTTTTGTCTAAGGCGCGTTATCCTCGCTGCAGTGATGTGCTCTGCCCCCAGGCTCTTGAACGCCTGAATCAGGAGCCCGCTCAGCCGTCCTGCTGCTGCCATCTGACGTGGCGTTGTACGCTTGAAACTAATTTCCATGGGACCAGCTCGCACTGAGCGGCTAATGCCGTCGGTCAACAAAACAATCTTGGCTGGTACCTGCTCCGACAGTCCAAGCATATTGGCGGCGTATACACCGGCCGGTTGTGTGCGCAGCTTGTCTTTGCCCACAAGCGCCTCAACCACTGCTTCCACTGAAGGCCAGAGTACGCCCAACAACTCGTCATGGCGCGGTCTGTCATAGAGTCCACGCGACAATCGCCGTAGTTGCCCACGTGCCACCAACCGTTGTAGCGCCTTATCAATGGCGGCTCGGCTGCCAAGCAATGCAAAAACATCGGTGGTAAACACCGTGCCAGGCTCACTCCCTTGCACCTGACGGGCAATTTGTGAGTCAACGCTATTGGGGGAAGCTGCTCGGGGCATCGGACACGACAGAAAAATCTATTTGTCCGAAATATATCACGTTTTTAGGACGCAATACTTAGAACTGTCACAGGTGCAGCCTTGTCACCCGGTGAGCGGTTGCTGCTGCTCAATCAGTTTTGAAACGGATTCACAATCCGCACCCCTGCGATAACTTCACCGGCATTCATGTCTTCGCTGAGCAGCACGACGCATCCCGACGCCTGTGCGCTGGCCAAAATGATCGCGTCATAGAACGCAATGTTGCGCGTTTGGTGTAAATCCAGACCCGCCCTGATGATGGCCGGGGTAACCTGTACCACTTCAAACTGCTCGTACAAGTCAAGTTGGGCGCGTACATGTTGCAAGGGCAAGCGAAGCTTTTTCAGGGCAACATTGCAATACTCCTGGAGCACCTGGGTTGACAGCACCCCATTGGCGCCTTCATACAGTTGTTTGAGAACGGACAACGCACCGCGCTGCTTCTCCGGCGCATCACCGGCCTCCGCATAGATCAGCACGTTGGTATCGATAAAGCTGCGCGCAACCATTGCCTTAGCGCTCGTTGGCCTCATCACGATTGAAGTGCCAGGACCCAAGTTGTGCAGTCGATTGCAAACAGCGCTCTTCAAACTGCGTCCACTGCTGAGCGCGTCTGGCACTGCCAGCGAGTTGCTCCAGATAATCGCGTACGACCTGATTAAGGCTCTTACCCATCTGCCGCGCCGCTTCACGAGCCCGTACGGCAACTTGCTCGTCAACCGAAAGTGTGATGTTCATCGTAAACCTCAAAACTTGTGTTACACGTATTATGTGCGCACAGTATTAACTTGTCAATCCAAACGGACATCCAAACGGACGCAGCTACCCTTTATCACTTAAAAACAATCATTGCACCAAGCTGCAAGAAATAGTCCTGCGACCACAAATGCAACGGGGCTGCGTCCTTGATAAACCGCACCACATCCTGGCGGGCAGAGTCCACATTCAGCGCACGAATACGTGCCTGCAGCATCTCCGTAAACTCTTCCTGGTTCAAGGTGACTGATGCCAGATCCCCGCTTTGCCTTACCCGTTCACCAAGGTGAGCCAGGTGCAGTGGGCAACCCATTCGCACATACCACTCAAAATCAAACCAGTCACGGCCCTTGACGCGGTTCTTCCATTTTCGGTACAGCAAAGCGTGCATTTTTCCGGCAAAGAGATCCGGCAATGAAAAGCACTTGACGTAAAAAGAGTACGGCTGAATCAGCAGCTTTTCTTCGGTGACAAAACCCAGCGGCGGATCAGTATCCACCTCAAACTTGATCTTCATGGTCTTCTGGCCCGTCACGTGCAAGTCGTAAACACTCGAATTTGATTTCAAAAAAGCCGAAGCAATCGCTGTTGTGGCTGTTTTCTGCTTTGCCGTAATTTCCACTTCAAAGCCAAATGCCGCAAACTCTGCCTGCAAGGTCTTGAAATATGGCTCCATCGAGAAGTTGGCATCTGCCTTGAGCAACGAAAAATCAAGGTCTTCGGAAAAGCGCGGCAGCCCATGAAAAATCCGCAAACAGGTGCCACCATAAAAGGCCGCCTTGGCAAAAAACCCCGCCCGATTCAGACCTGCCAGCGCAATCTCCTGCATCACCTCACGCAAGGCATGTGTCCGATCTTCATGGGTATTTAGCGCATACCGCTGCAGCATCTGCTCAACAACCGTCATTGCATCGTCTCCAACGCCCTTAGCAAAGCGGCCAATTGTCGTGGCTTGTGGCCTGCCTCGATGCACTGTTGGATGATGCGCACGTCAAGTGCCGCCAGACCATCCGGCGTCATGCGCAGGTCATCCAGCAAATACGCCCGCATACTCGCCACACTCAACGCGCTCAGGTTACGGGTCAGCAGCACCTTGTCGCACAGCGCCTTCTCCGGGCTTGCGATCAAAAAACTTGCTCCTTCCTGAGTCTTTTCCATCCGCACGCCCATGCCATACACAGCTAGTGGCAGATGCGTGTAAGAGAAGCGGCCAACAGGCGTCACAAGTTCACGCGTGCGCCGGGGCGTGACCGAACTCACCTCCACCACACCCTCAGGTATCAAAGCGTGCCAGCCCAGTGCAAACTCCAGCGACACATACGACGGGCCAAACAGCACATTAGCCACCAAAGGCAAAGACACCGGCACAGTACGCAGTTCAGAGCCCAGCAAATAGAGCCCCCGGCAAAGCTGTACCAAATCACCACGCGCCAGCAATGCAGCTATCTTGTCGTTCGGGCGCCGGTAGTCAGCCAGCAACGGCAACAACGCACCGTGGCTAAACGGTACGCTGCCAAAAGCCAGAAGACTGCGCATCAAGACCATAATACGTTTTTACACACATAATCGAATAAAAACCGATTATGCATGAAATAATTGAAGTTCTCCTTTGTCCACGACTATCCGTCCGTCAAATGACGTGATCCGGTAAGGCGCTCGACCTTGGCGATGGATTCTGCGCGGTGCTGCTCAATCAGCTTTGAAACGGATTCCGAATCAGCAGCCCATCGACAAGCATGCCACTTTGCATATCTTCAGAAAGCAGCACCTCGGCGCCTGCCATGAGCGCACTCGCGACAATATGGGCGTCATACAACGAAAACTGAAAACGCTTCGCCAACTCGATTGCCCTTTCATGCGACGCCAGTGTCAGCGGGAAAACGTCGCAAGCTGACTTGACTGCCAGTAGCAACGCTTGCACTTCCACCCACTGCATCTTGAGCTTGCGTCGACAAACCGAAGCAACTTCATTAAGGACCTGAACGCTGATCATGCCGCCCAACTGCAACAGGGCCTCGGCTCGGTCCGCTTTTTCGGCATCCCCTGACAAGAGATACAAAACGACATTGCTGTCGATAAAAGGCTTACTCACCGCGTTCATTGGCCTGCAGACGATCAAAATGAAAATCAGCCGGCAAGCGACCGCGAAACTGATGCAGGCGGGCCAGCAACTCTTTGACGTCCGGCTTTTTTACCACCTCAAAAGCCCTGGCGCCAACCAGATGCAGATCGATTTCTTCGCCCTCTTTCAGATCCAGCGCTTGCACCAGAGCAGCCGGAAATCTCACAGCCAGCGAATTGCCCCACTTTGATACCTGCATGATTTATCCTGTTAGATATACAAAATGTAATTGTATATCCTTCGCATCAATTCCCCGCCCGCCTCTCCAACCTCCCCACCTTCTTATCCAGCGCCGCAATCGCCGCCATGCTGATCCCGTTCATCGAGATCAGGTCAATCTGTTTGCCGCCGGGGGCGGCCGTCTCACCCATGGTCTTCCGGACGTTTTGCGCCATCGGGCCCACATGGACGCCACCATCACCCTGACCGTCTTTGTAGCGCCAACTTGAAACCGGGGTTGCCTTGACCGCCTTCAGAGCCGCTGCGTCCGAGACCGGCTTGATATCCTTCTTGGCGTTCTTGTCAGACAGAAACGAAGCAATCTTGGTTGCTCCCGCTGCCGATCCGGCAAACTGACCGGCCACACCACCCAGCGCACCCCAAATTC
>QYPX01000191.1 GCA_007280205.1 Comamonadaceae bacterium | reverse complement strand
GGGCAGCGATAGGGTTGTGGTGGTACCTTCATGTCACAACCACCACTCAATGATCCGAACGTATGATGCATTGAGATCTTCAATTGCAGTCTGCAACGCATCTCGCAACGATGCAGTGCTTTCGAGATATTCACGGTACCGAGCGCGATTTTCTCTGATGGCCAATTTGTGGCGTGGAAAGTCAGATTTCCGAAACGGAATGGGGTACTTGACCGTCCGCAAGATATTGCTGGCATCCTTGTTACTCAGTCCCGTTTCTTCAAGTACGTGCTGCACACGGCGGGCAGCACACAAGCGATCTATCAGTTCATCAGTATCAAATTCTCGAATGCGTGGGCTCTGCCTCAGCCACTTGTCCCAGTAGCCCTCCGCTATGAAATCCGAGTTAGTCATGGTGTCGTCCCCTCTTGGTGAATTGCCCAGTGCAGAATGGCCAGGGCGTCGGCCTCGTTGTCGTCGGTGACCGCATGACCCATGGCGCGCATGGCGGCGATCACTTCATCCTTGCTGGCATTGCCTTTGCCGGTTGCGTGCTTCTTGATCGTGCCCACTGGCACACCCTGGTACGGGATGTTGTGGTGCTCGCACCAGGTGGTGAGCGTTGCCATCAGGCCGCCATAGACGTGAGCAGCATCGACACCGGCGTGTCGGCGTATTTCCTCGAAGCACACTGAGTGGATGTCGCCGCTGATGTTCTTGAGTTCAGTCAGCCAGCGTTTGAACCTGAGGTAGCGCATGCCGCCACCTTCAAAGCGCTGGGTCTTGAAGCTCACAAAGCCGTGGGCGGTTTGGCCTTCGCTTGGTTGCAGTGCCCAACCAGTGGTTGTGCCCAAGTCCAGCGCCAGGATGGTCGTCTTCATACCGCACCTCCTTGCCCAACCAAACCTACGGTATCTTGGAGAGGCAAACCCGCGTAAGCGGGGTTAGCCTCTCTCTCCCGTAGGGAGAGGGGTCCGCATGCAATCTGGAATTGCTCGTAAGTTGTTGATTTATTAGGGGGTTTTCCAGATTGCGGAGACTCGCCGCAATCTGACGTCCGCAATCTGGATTTTTGGAACAAATCCTTATAAATCAACGAGTTAAGATTGCGGCCAGATTGCAGATTGCAGCAATCTGGCTCCAGATTGCGGAAAAAAAGTCCAGATTGCGGACGGTTTTTGACGGTAATTTTCATGACAATTCCTCTTGATATATCCAGATATCGGGGTTTTCGACTGGCAGCAATGCGCCGGTCTGGGGGCACTTGTAGTGGGTCGGATAGACCCTCAGTGAGTCGGTTAGAACCTCACCGGTCAGCTCATCGGGCTCTCCGATAGGGCGCGTCAATGCCATGTCCTCGACGCACAGGTAGCCAAACTTGCTGCGCCCAAAAGAGGGCAAGCCGTAGGGTTCATGTTCTTTGCAGAATTTGACGTAGCCTTGGCTGGCCAGCACGGCCACGCGCTCGTTGATGGTTCGATTGGCGCCCAGGCCGGCCTTACCCTCAAAGCTGTCAGCAAACTGATTGGCCGTGTAGCAGCGCCCGTTTGCTGCTTCGTCAAACAGAATTTGCACAATGGCGTCGTGCTTGCGCCGGCGTTCGGCGTCCAGTTTTGCACCATGGTCCTGCAAGACCAGCCGCTGGTTGGAGTTCACCTCGCGCCACTCGCCCTTGATTTTGTCAACATGCTTTGTGGGGATGGCCGGCCCATTGCGCAGCTCAAATATCAGTTGACGAATGCTGCTTGACTCGTCCGGGCGATGCAGTACCAGGCCAGATGAGTAAAAGCCACGCAGACTGCCGGCGCCAGCGAAGGCCTGAAACGGGTCCTCTTCGAACTGCTTCTTGCCCATCTTCCTGGTGTGATGCACCAAAATCACGCCACCCTTTGGATTGACAGCGTTCAGAATCCGCTCAATGCGCTGCTGTAGAAAGTACAGCATCGCGGCGTTATCGTTTTCTCCATTGGAGCCTTCGCCGCCGTCGAATACATTGCGCAGTGGATCGATGGCAATGATGTCGGCAGGCTCTTGGGGAAACGCTTGCCTGATGGCTGCAATCGCTTGAGCCACACCGGCATCGTTCAGAATCAGATGGACCTGTGGTGTGGAAATCAGGTTCTCTCTGGCATCCTTGATCCGGTGCGCGGGCAACTTGATCGCTTTGACGCGTTCGCGCAGGTAGTAGTACTGCACCTCGGCTTGCAGGTAGAAGATGCGAAGTGGACGCGCTGGACGCATTCCCAAGAAAGTGGCCCCGGCGGCCATGTGGGCGAGCAAGGCCAGCAGGAGGTCGCTCTTGCCGACTTTGGGTGCACCGCCAAAGACCATCAGGCTGCCCGGTGTCAGAATCTTGGGCTCGATGATGTCTGGGGGCATCGGTGAATCGTCGTCAAGCAGTTGGCCCAGTGAGAAGCTGGGCAGTACGGGGTCCGGTGCTTTGACGGTCTGGCGCTCACCACCTGCAATGAAGGACAAGCAGTCAAAGCCCTCCTCAACACCATCGGCGCAGTCCCACTTTTCTGGTTTGTCGTCGGGCGGCACCAAGATCACCACAGAAGCACAGGCGGCCTGTGCACACGCACGGGCGGCGTTTTCTGCATAGTCCCAGCCTGGCGCATCACGATCGGGCCAGATCACCACGTGCTTGCCCTTGAGTAGCGCCCAGTCGGTCTTGTTGATTGGGGCTTTGGCGCCGTTCATGGCGGTAGTGGCGACAACGCCAAGGCCGATCAGCGCATCGGCACACTTCTCACCCTCGACCAGAACGACCGTCCTGGCGGCGGCGACTGCCGGCAAGTTGTATAGCGGCCTGGGATCGGGTGCGCGCCACATCCGGGTGCGAACATCCCAGGGCCGAAACTCCTTGCCTGAGGGTGGGTCGTAGCGATAGACGCAGGCGATCAATTCGCCCTGGGAGTTGCAGTAGTCCCATTTGGCTGTGGGTGGCCCCAACTCATCGACATGAGGAGCGCGTGGATTGGGCACAGTCGAGCCGGCGCAAGTAGGCACAATGTTTGGCGCCACGCCAAGCCACTGGCTGATGTCTTGCATGACCTGCAAAAAATCAACCCTTGCGGACAGGCCTTTGGCCATGGCCCAAAGGTCAAGAATGTCGCCGCCATCGTCACCGGCGAAGTCCTTCCACAGACCACGTTTGGCGCCCTTTAACTCAACCACCAGGCTCTTGCCCGGTGCGCCGTGAATGTCGCCGACGTAGAACTTGTCACCCTTGATCTGGCCGGCCGGAAACAGGTGCATCAGCACCGATTCAAGTCGGTCGAGCAATTTGGCGCGCAGTTGTTCACGATCGAGCTCAGGCTTGGTTGCAGCTGGCGCATCGTTGAAATCAAAGAACGGATGCACGGCCTTCTCAATTGGCGTGGCGCTGGGCTCGCTCATTGGGCATGCTCCGCGCCCATGCGGGCTTTAAACCAAGTGCCATCGGCGCGCACGCAGTAGTATTCGCGCCCCAGGCCGAAATACTTCTTATCAGGGGCGATCCACAGGTTTTCTTCTGCGTCGTATTCCCAGCTGCCAGCGCCAAACAGCTTATTGAGATATTTCTCTATTCCGTTCTTGGCGATGTCGGCACGCAGCAGACGGGTCGCGCGCTCACGCTGACGGCGCTGTTCCCGGTTCATGGCTGGCTCCTTGCAGGGCGCTGGCATGTGGTGATGGCGCGAGATCGCACGGTCGGCACCGCAATATCGAACGCCTGAGCTACTGCAGCCAGCCCGCGCGATGATTTGCGCAACTTGTACAGCGCCTTCGACTCGATTTCACGAACCCTCTCTCGGCTCACGTCCAGGCGAGACGCCACTTCTTCCAAAGTCGACTCGCATGTTCCGATCCCGAAACGTTCGTGAATGACCCGAGCCTCCTTGGGCGTCAGCGTGTCAAGGGACTCCAGAAGCAGGCGAGCCGCTTCGCTCTTGCCTGCCAGCACTCGCGGATCAAGCTCGCTATCGTCTGGCGTCACAGACAGCGCCCTCACCTGGTCATAGGACAAGTCCTTGTGGAAGGCATTGCTGGCAAGGGGGGTCAACTGCTCATCGGACCAGAGCTCGTTGGGTGAGGCGCCAAGGTAGTCACATAGCGCCCAAGCACTGTCACGCAGCAAACCGTCTGGCCTAAGCGGAGATCGCGTGAGATTCAGATAAGGCAGCAGCTGACCGCCATAACTGATGCCCACCGCGTTCGCAAAGCTCTGGCCCGGGCGATACCCGGCGGCCTCAATGGCACGCAACAAACGCGCATTTCGGATGGTGACTTTTAGTCTGTAATCGCTCATACCGATCCCCCCTCGGCAGAGGATTTCATCTGCTGCCAAGCACTGAGTTCCGAGAGCTTGAAGCGCAGCATGCGGCCAATGCGGTAGTGCGGGATGCGCAGCTTCGCTCGTTGGCGTGCATTGGTCAGGTAGTACATCGGCAGATTCATGGTGAAAGCTGCTTCGCCGGCATCGACAAAGGGTTCCCTCACCACGGTGGGTTGGGGCTTTATGGGTTTCATGGATTGGGCCTCCAGCAACGATCTGCCCACTGGCAGAACTTGCATTCGAAATGGGTGGAATCGGTAAACGAGCGCGGCAGTAAATCGCCCGCTTCGGTGGCAGTGATGACGCGCGCACCCCGGTCCGACATGCGCTGGGCCAAAGAGGCATCAAACGGGATCAACTCGGCGTAGATCTCCATGGTGTCGGCGTTGACCGCCGTGAAGAGCGCCGGATGCTCGTGCAACTCCAGATAGCTTTGGTACAGCCCGATCTGCGCGGCATAGATCGGTTTGGAGACCGCCAGCTTGTGCTTTTCCAGATCACGCCATGATTTGGCATTGACGCATTTATTCTCCCAAAGGGATGGATAAGCAAAGCCCTCGGGTCCAGCGATCAGCACGCCGTCGACATGACCACGAAGGCGGCCGCCGGCAACAGAGAAGCCGAACTGGTGACCGTTGGCATCTTCGGTCTTGAGAGTAAAGCCCGCCATGCGCAGCCAGCGGATCACCATGTCCTCCGTTCGGTGACCGCGCTCGAAGATGCGCAGCAAGCGCCCCGAGAAACCCTTGCCGTGATCGACCGGTGCTTTGGCGTACTCGTACTGCAACTGGCGCTCGCAAGGAGCGCCCAGGCGAGATGCACCGAGGTACTCGCGCGCCGGTGTGGCATCACGCTCGGATTCAAGCGCCCTATCCATCAATTCCTGCAACCGTCCTGACAGACTGGCCGATGAATTGAAATCGATCATGGCTTGGTCTCCCATGGCAAGTCGTCTTCCATGTCGGCGAACGGGTTCTCTACCAATGGCACAAGGGCATCGCGCAGCGGATCGCTGACCGGCGTTTTTCCAGGCATGCGCACGGCCGGGTACTTGCTGCGCTCATGCTGCGCCGCCATCTCAGCCACATAGCCTGTGACGATGGCGTCGATCACGCTTAGTGCCTCAGCTTGCGAATAAACCCCCAAGGGCTTGTCAAAACCGATGGCACTGGCCGCATCGCCAAAGGGTTTTAGGCACGTACGCATCGCGGCTCGTTCCAGGGGCGTGACCTCAACCATGGCCGCCTCCATTGGCACGTCGTGGTCCAGCGCCTGCGACCAATTGCCGTAGCACTTGTGAAACGCGTCCTGGCAGCGCCGTGAGCAAAACACCCAGTCGATCGGGTAGCGCTTGGGGTCGCCGATGGCGTGGCGGTTTTCTGAATGGCCGTAGCCGCGCGCCTGGCGCGAGCAGACCCAGCATTTCATGGTCATGCATGAGCCCCTCCATTCACCGGTTCATTGGACTGTCCAATGCACTGTTCCGTCGCTTTGAATCGCGAGACGTGGGATGCGCAGACGTAGTCGAGCGCCACATAGTCGCTAAAGTCGTCGGGTGTACCGACCCGCGAGCCCGCAGGGTGGCAGCAGATCGCGATTGGCAGGCCACCGATATCGGTGGCACTGCTGCGATCCAGATGGCGGCAACTGCCGCAACGAAGATTGGCCATGGTTTTGACGGCCTACTGCGCCCAGGCGGGC
>QYPX01000062.1 GCA_007280205.1 Comamonadaceae bacterium | reverse complement strand
TGGGCGGGCACAGGTGATTGCCAAAGGTGGTGGCCTTGGGATAGGCAGCGTTGAGGATGGTGCCTTCGGGAATGATGATCTCGATCGGTTGCACCATGCCTTCGTTGTGCGGAATGTCCGGGTTCACCATCTGCAGCAGCGTCAGGATGGTGGCCGAAGCGCTGGAGGTGAATGTTCCGTTGACAAAGCCGTTGGTCTGCGCGTCGGTGCGCGAGTAGTCAAACTTGATGCTCTTCTCGCCCACCGTGATGTCCACGCGAATGGTGAACTTCGATCCCGGGTGACGGCCGTCGTAGTAGACGTAGCCCTCGCCCGCGTACTGCCCAGGCGGGATCTTGGCGATCTCCGCTTCCATCATCTTGCGTGTGGCCTGGAACAAGGCCTGCTTGTGCAGTTCGAAACTGGGCCGGCCATACTTCTTGAGCAGTTCGAGCATGCGCCGCTCGCCCACGGTGCAGGCGCCCATTTCGGCCTTCATGTCGTGCTGAACGATGTCCAGTCGCACATTGGCGAAGATCAGGCCCCACACGTCTTTGCGCAGCTTGCCGCGCTCCACCACCTTCACCGGCGGAATCCGCAGCGCCTCCTGCCAGACCTCCACCGCGTTCGGGTTGTAGCCGCCGGCGACGTTGCCGCCGATGTCGGCCTGATGCCCCTTGACCGCCGTCCAGGCGACCAGTTCGCCGTCCAGAAAGATCGGCTTGAAGGCCGCCACATCGTTGTTCTGATTGCCCAGGCTGAACACGTCGTTGTGAAAAATCACATCGCCCGGATAGAGCTCGTCGCCGAAGAATTCCTTGATGTACTTGCACACCGGCGCCAGCGAGAACGCAAGAATCGGCAGATTCTCGGTCTGCTCCAGCATATTGCCATCGGCGTCATAGAGGCCGGTGACGTAGTCCTTGGCCTCGCACAGAATCGGCGAGCGCGTGGTCTGCGCCATCGAGATGCTCATCTCGTCGGTGATCGCCTTGAAGGAGCGGGCATAGACCGACAACAAAATGGGATCGATCTTGCTCATACGCCTAGCTCCTCTTTCATGCACGATGCGACCAGATCGTCGCGGCCCTTCTTGTACAGGGCAAAAGAACCCAGCGCATCAACCACGCAGTCAAATGAAGCGCTGACAAAAATGGCCGTGGTTTCCTGTTCGATCAGTGCCGGCCCCTGGACCCGATTGCCGTAAGCCAACCGGTGACCATCGAACACCTTGATCTCGGCGAACGCCGCGCTCTCGGGGATGTAGACCGACCTCTGGCTTTTCAGTGCGTGTTCGGCTCCGGTGCCAGCCCAGGCCTGCTTGCGATAGCCTGGTTTGTCGGTCAGACCCACCGCCTGCACCCGCACATTGATGATTTCGATGGCGGTATTTTCCTGAGCCAGTGAGTAACCATAGAGGCGGTTGTGCTCGGCATGAAATGCCTCGGCGATGGCCTGGGCGTCGTGCGCCTGAATCAGTTGCTGCGGCACCAGCACCGAAACTTCGTGGTACTGCTTGAGGTAGCGGCAGTCCAGCCGCACGCTGTGGCTGCGCTGCGCCGGGGCGATCTGTTCGTGTTCAAGTTGGCGCGCGCCATCCTGCAGCATATCGTCGATGATGACGCCAAGGCGACTCCAGTCAACCGCCTCCAGTCGGGCCACAAAGGTGCGCACAAAGTCGTGTTTGAGTTCACTCAGCAACATGCCAAAGGCACACAGCACGGAGGACTCGCGCGGCACGATCTGCAGCGGGATTTCGAGCTCGTTGCAGATCAGGCAGGAGTGGATGGGGCCAGCGCCGCCGGCCGGAATATAGGGGAATTCGCGCGGATCGAAACCGCGCTTGATCGTGACTTCACGAACACCCTGCGCCATGTTGTTGCAGGCCACGCGGTACATGCCCGCCGCCGCCTCCTCGATCGACAAGCCCATCGGTTTGGCGATATGTTCCTCGATGGCGGCGCGGGCTGCCGCCATATCGAGCCGCATCTTGCCACCGGCAAAGAAGCCGGGATCGAGGTAGCCCAGCACCACATTGGCGTCCGTCGTGGCAGGCAGCTTGCCGCCCTTGGCGTAGCAGGCCGGTCCCGGGTCGGCACCCGCGCTGTGCGGCCCCATACGCAACATGCCACCCTGGTCGAGCCAGCCAATGGAGCCACCGCCGGCGCCTATGGTGTGGATGTCGAGCATCGGTAGCGCAATCTTGTGGCGCGCGATCTCGCCGTCGTTCTTGACCAGCGGGCTTTCTACAGCCACCGAGGCTTCGAAGCTGGTGCCGCCCATGTCGGTGGTGATGCACTTGTTTTGCCCGTGTACGCGCACATAGAAGAGACCCGCCACCGGGCCGCCGGCCGGCCCTGAGAGCAGGGTCAGCGCAGCCTTTTCCCGCGCCAGTTGGGGCGAGATCACGCCGCCATTGGATTGCATGATGAGCAGCAGCCTGGAGAAACCGATGTCCTTCAGACGGGACACCAGCTGGTCCAGGTAATGGTTGAGCTTGGGACCGACGTAGGAGTTCAGCGCGGTGGTGCTGACGCGCTCGTAAAAACGGATCGAGGGCAGCACATCGCTCGACACCGACAGGTAGGCGCCGGGCAGTTCGCGCCGCACCAGTTCCGCTGCGGCCTGCTCGTGCTCTGGGTTGGCAAACGAGTTCATGAAGCAGATCGAGACCGCAAGCACACCTTCGCGCCTGAAGAGTTCGATGGCCTGACGCACCTCGTCCAGGTCGAGCGCCTGTGCCTCCTGCCCGTTGCGGTCAATCCGTCCGGCCACGCCGACGCGCAGGTAACGCGGCACCAGTGGCGCGACGTTGGTGTAGCGGTTGTTGTATTGCTCCTCGCGGATGCCACGCCGCATTTCCAGGGCGTCGCGCACGCCCTGGGTCGTCAGCAGCGCGCTCTTGGCGCCGGTGCCGGTCAGAGTGGCATTGGTGGTGACGGTGGTGCCGTGCACGATCGTGTCGATGCTGCGGGCGAACTGTTCCAGGGAAAGCGCCGGACGCATGTTCGCCGCCATGTCGCGCAGGCCGTTGACCACCGCGATGGACGGGTCGCTCGGGGTCGAAAGCGACTTGAAGATCAGCGGGTCGGCGCCGTCACGCGTGAGAACGAAATCGGTGAAGGTTCCGCCAACATCGATTCCAATTTTGGTGCCACCACGACGCGCGCTGGCGGCCGTTGGAACTTCGCTTTGCTCTGTGTTTTGACTCATGGTCCTTCCTTTTTCCGGTCAGGCGGCTTCAACGCCGGGTTTGCGCTGCACAGCGCTTCTGATCTGTTCGCGCATCAGTTTGCCCAGCGCTGTACGCGGCAGGCTGTGCGTGATGACTACCTCGCGCGGCAACTTGTAGCGCGCCACCCTGCCTTCCAGCAACTCGGCGATGCGCTCGGCACTGACGTGACGGCCCGGACTTGGCACCACCACGGCCACCACAGACTCGCCCCACAGGTCGTCAGGACGTCCGACGACCGCCACCTCGGCGATCTCAGGACACTGGCTCAGCACGTTTTCGAGCTCTGCCGGGTAGATGTTCTCACCACCCGAAATGATCATGTCGGTGCGGCGGCCATCGACATAGAGATAACCATCCTTGTCCTGATGACCCACATCGCCACTGTGGTACCAGCCATCAGACAGGGCGGCTGCCGACTCAGCGGGCTTGCCCCAATAGCCTGACATCAGGTTGGGCCCGCGAATGCAGATTTCGCCTGTCGTCCCTTGCGGCACGTCTCGCCCGGCGTCATCGATCAGGCGCAGTTCGCAATGCAGGGCTGCCTGTCCCACCGAGCCGGCATGCTGGCCGGCATCGGGCGCGCGCTGGTAGGCAGCGATCGGACAGGTCTCGGTCGCACCATACACCTGCAGCAGCGGAACGCCGGGCCGCAGATGGCGTTCATATTCGGCAGCACCAATGATGGTAGAACCCGTTGTGATCGAGCGCAAAGTAGCTGAACGAAACGGGGCCCAGCGCGCGTCGCTCGCCAACAAATCAAGTTGCGCGGGCACCAGCACGGTCAGCGTGACACCTTGGGTTTGCAGCGCATCGATCACGGCGCCGGGCTCGAAGCGCGGCTGCAGGATGACGGTGGCGCCGCAGTGCAAGGCAGGCAGGGTCTGGATATTCAGACCGCCGACATGAAACAGCGGCAAACTGGTAAGAATCACATCGGCGCTGCACATGTCGTGCATGTGAGCACTGTTCACGGCGTTGTAGAAAAGTGCGTTCTGCGTCAGCACCACACCTTTGGGCTGGCCGGTGGAGCCAGACGTGTAACACAACAAAAGCGGACAGTCCATGCTGGCACGGCTGACTTGCGCTGCGCCGGCCGGGATGGCACCCAGCAGTTCCTCAAGAGCAGTCCAGCCCGGACGTGCCGCACCCATGCAGATGCAAGTCGTGCCGCTGAGCAACTCGCACAGGGTGGCGCTGGCTTCGACAAAGGGCTGGTCCACCAGCAACACCCGCGGCTGGCAGTCAGAGAGCATGATGCGGTGCTCGGGCGGCGCCAGCCGCCAGGACAGCGGCACAAACAGGGCCCCCAGGCGCGCGCAGGCAAACAGCAACAACAGTTGCTCGGCGCTGTTGTAACCCAGGTGCGCCACCCGGTCGCCCGGCGTTACGCCCTGGGCGGTCAGCGCTGCCGCCATCTGATCGATGGCGCGATGCAGGTCACGATAGCTCCAGACGCGTTCAGCACAAAGCAGTGCGGTCTTGTCCGGTGCAAAGGCGGCGTGTCGTTCAATCCAGTGCGACAGGTCCAAGCGCTTCTCCATCAGTGCAGACAGTGAGCAGCGCCGCCTACTTGCGGTCAACCACTTCCAGCGCCACAGCCATGGCCGAATCGCCCGCCGCGCAACCGGTGAACAGACCGCGCCCCCCGCCGCGCAGCGCAAGTTCCTCGATCAACTCGATCACGGAGCGCGTTCCCATCGGTGCCTGGGGGTGGCCCCACACGAGGGAGCATCCGTAGTTGTTCATGTCGGCGCTGTTCACGCCCATGGCACGGGCAAAGTACAGGTCGTTCAGGGCAAACGGGTTGTGCGTCTTGATGGCGTCGATCTGGTCGATGGTCAGCCCGGCCTGCGCCAGGGCGCGCTGCGCTGCGGGGACGGTCGCTTCCGGCATGCGCGCCAGCGCCACGCGGGCCTGGCCAAAACCGAGCAGGCGAACCGCCATCTTGGGGTTGCTGGACAACTCGGCCGCGCGCTGCGGTGTTGCCACCAGGATCGCTGCATTGCCGTCAGCCGGATGGGTCTGGGCGCCAAAGGTCACCGTGCCACCCTGACGCACTGGCACCAACTTGGCCAGACCTTCGGCTGTCGAATGGCTGATGCCTTCGTCGCCCGCCAAGGTACTCATGGTCTTGCGCAGGTTCGCCGTCGGCACTTCGAAGGGCAGCGTCATGAAACGACGCAAGAAGGCCGAATCGTCCTGCAATGCCATGCGGTACTGCTCTTCCCGGCGCAACACGATCTCATGCTGCTCGGCCGTACTGAAGCCGTGCGTCGCGGCGACGTTCTCGGCGGTTTCCAGCATCGCGTGACCCCCCAGCGGATCACAATTGAAATTATCCAGGACCCAGTCTTCGCTGGCACCGCTCCCGCCGACACCCCTGGGGTTGGGGTAATAGAGGTGCGGACCATTGGAGGTACGGTCGCAGGTCAGTCCAAGAGCGGCGCTGGCCATACCGGACTGAACTTCCTGGGCACAAGCCAGCAACACGCGCACGCCGGTGGCACAGGCCTGCATGATGGTGGGGCCGCCGACCTGCGCCAAGCCGGCCAGGCCGGTCAGCCATGGCAGGCCATAGAAGGCGTGTTTCTGCGGCACCGACAGGCCGAGCACGCCGTAGTCGATCTGCTCGCCCTTGACACCGCGGCGCGCCAGTTCCTGCCTGGCTACATGCGCGGCAAACTCAATGCTGTGCAAATGGGAGAAACTGCCCTGCCAGCGCACAAAGGGCGTGCTCCAGTAGAGGCCATAGGGGATTTCAACATTCAGGGACATGATTTTGCCTTCGTTGCTGTCAGGGTAGAGCTTTGGCGTCGGCCGAGCCGTCAACGCGCGTCTCGCGCTCGATCTCGTCGAGTTCACGGCGCAGGAATTTGCGCGCTGCCTCCAGGTGCTCACGCATCACACGCTCCGCGCTGGTCGGATCGCGACGCCGCAGCGCTGCGTGAATCTTCTTCATGCCCGACAGCGTGGCCTTGCGCGCTGGATCACCGCCCAGCGTCAGGACCCGCAGGTAGCGCACGTGCCCGGCGTACAACTCAATGGCACGGACCAGGCGCTGGTTCGTGATCAGCCCCTGCCAGGACTGGTGAAACCGTGCATTGGCTTCGCGGAACGCGTCTGCATCGCTGTTCGCGTGAGCCGCCTTGGCCTGGGCAAAAGCGAGTTCCATTTCCTGCAGCGCGTTGGGTTGGTAAGCCGATTGCGCCACCCAGGCCAGTGCGGCAGGCTCCAGAATGCCGCGCAACTGATAAATTTCGTCGACGTCCGCATCCGACAGGATGGGCACCATGAAACTGCGCCCCTCCCCGGCGATCAGTCCTTCACTCAGCAAGCGCGCCAGCGCTTCGCGCACCGGAGTGCGCGAGACCCCGAGGCGCAAAGCCAGGGTCGCTTCCTGCAAAGGCTGTCCGGGACGCAGGACACGGCTGCCCAGGTACTCGCGCAGCGTCTGGTGCACCTGGTCGGCCAGTCCTGCCGGGCGGTTGATCGGGGTCAACTTGGTTGTCATAATGTGTTTCTGCTGTGCCTCTGATCGACTGCATTTTGTATTTGGTATACGTTATACGTTTATCCAAACCGTGTCAACTGTTTCATTCAGTCAGTCGGGAGTCGATGCCTCGTCCGGTTTGCGCAGCAGCGCTGCAACAGGTGCCGGTCGGCCGGGTCGCTCAGGGGCAGCAGAACTGCCAGAGGAGATGCGTCAGGAGCCGGTTGACACCGGCAGAGCGAGCGCCGTTACCGGGAATGATGCTGCGCCCGTCGCAGCTCGACGGGGCTGATGCCTTGGCAGCTAAGCGACGGCAGCTGTGCGGCGGCGACGCGTCGCGCCCGCCACCATGATCAAACCAGCCAGCATCAAAGCGTAGGTTTGCGGCTCAGGGACCGGCGTGACGCTGCCGCTGAAGGGGTTGTCGTTCACTTGACCGCTTCCATTCCAAGCTCCCACGACCACCTGACCGCCGATAAAGCCGCCGCCCAAGGTATTGAACTGTGCCAAAGGCGCCAGAAAAGACGCATAGACGCCACTGACGAAACTGACCTGGGTGGCCTCCGGCAAGTTGAAAAGAACATGCCCGACAGCAAGATCAGTTGCAAGATTGAAGTTGGTGTAGCCACCCGCCTTGAAGTCGACGCTCTGTCCATGCACGTTCAGTATCACCGTGGTATTGGGACCAAAGTTGTCGAGTCGCATGTTGTTGAGGACGTCCGTGCCGTTCAAATCGAAGACTGCCACGTCTGCGTGATTCGCATTCAACACCAGCGTGCTCCATTCCATAGAGCTGCTGCCGCTGTTGGCCAAAGTGTCGAAACTTTGGGACAGGTTGGTCAGTCTCTGCTGCTCCGCAGCAAAATTGATGCCCAGTTGAACGCTGCCTGGAGATGTTTGAACAGGTGTTGAGCGTTGTCCTTCCAGCAATCCCGTGGCGCTACCGCCGTAACTGATGCTGGCGGGTGTGGTCCAGTTATTGGAGGCGGCATTCAGCCAGTTGCCGTTCGCATTCAGATTTCCGGCGACCTGAACGTTACCGCCAAAGGATGCGCCCACGCCGGTCGTAAGGTTACCGCCCACCAGGGTATTGCCCCAAATCCCGCCGTTTGCAAAGTCAAGATTGCCGCCGACTGTCAGTCCAGCGCCGGCATAAGTTGGCACCAGTGGTGTCGTCGACGTCCAGACCGAGGGTACGGTGGTGTTGATCGAATAGGCATTGATGTTGGCGTTGCCCCCGACCGCGACGCGCCCCTGGACATCCGCGCTCGGGACGAAGAAGTTTCCGAACGACAGAAGGTTGAGGCTGGAGTCCAGACCCAGACTATTGGTTTGGGCTTGCGCCAGTTGCGTCAAGCCGAACAGCAATGAAGCCAGTACAGGCAAACGAAAAAAGTGGTGGTATTTGCTGTTCATGTTAGGCCCTCCAATCGGCGTCATCACGGAACTCTGATGCGCTGAACCGATTGTTGAGTGCTTTCCTGCTGCCGTGAATGGCTTGATGGCACTGTTTCGCTAGTAGCTTGCGACCACGGCCCACCGCCAATGGCCTAGTAGCTGTGTACCAATCGGTAAGCGCTGGCACAAAGCGACGCGAGCAACAAAAGGTAGCTATGAATCATGTAGCAAGCCGCGATTTGCGTTATAGTTTTCCCTCCCGCAATCACATGTGCAAACGTCAAAGACTCCAGAGTCGCTCCGGTCGCGCATCGATGGATCCAACCCCGACCCGCTTGCAGAGATTTGAGGAAAGACGTTTGATATGAGTGCCAAGGAAGATCTCGCTGTTGCCCAGTTGCTCGGGTTGCTGGAGTCGCGGTATGCCATTCGGGTCCTGTGGGCACTGCGCGATGGTCATGCGCAGACTTTTCGACTGCTGCAGGACAGTGTGGGTGGTATCACTCCGAACACGCTCAATACCCGGATCAAGGAGTTGCGTCAGGCAACGCTGGTGACGCACGGCAAGGACGGTTATCTCTTGACGCCCCAGGGCGCAGATCTTCTCAAGCGTTGGGGCGAGGTACCGGCCTTCGCTGTCAAGTGGGCTGCCAGTCAGGCCAAGAAGTCCACCTGAGCGGCCGCCCGCAGCGCCGAGGTCTGGGCTGATCGCTGGCATAATTCGACGCTGCGCCGGCGCTGGCTCCATTCAACACGAAAACCACGCTATCACTTTGGTAGCTAAGAAAGATGACAACATGAACACCACCTCCTCCGGACTGCAGTACCTGGACACCGTCGTCGGCACGGGTGAACTGGCCAGCATTGGTCAAAGCGTCACCGTGCACTACACCGGCTGGCTCTACAGCGAGGGCGTCCAGGGCGCCAAGTTTGATTCCAGCAAGGACCGCAAGGACCCTTTCGTCTTTTCACTCGGCGCCGGCATGGTGATACGCGGTTGGGACGAGGGCGTTGCCGGCATGCAGGTGGGCGGCGCGCGCACGCTCATCCTGCCACCCGAACTGGGCTACGGTGCCCGCGGAGCTGGCGGTGTGATTCCACCCAATGCGACTTTGAAGTTTGATGTTGAATTGCTGGGCGTGTCAAACTGAGGTCCTGCCGGGACCGGCTGGGCACGCGGTCGCACTGACAATGGCGCCAGGGCGCCCTCCGAAGCGCTCTTGAATTGCCTGCGGACGCCCCAACATCCAGGGCGTCAACGAAAACAATTGGCTCATTAGCATGTCTGAAAACGATTCAAAACAACCCACCCCGAACGCCGCCGCCGACCTGAACACGGGGGCTCTGTCCTCTGTGCCGGTCATGGACGAGGCAGACGCCCTGCCCCGTGCCCAGGCCGACCTGGCACTCCTGCAGGCCAAGAGTGCAGACCTGGCGGACCAGTTCCTGCGTGCCAAAGCAGAGGCCGACAACGCACGGCGTCGGGCCGAGGAGGAGATCTCCAAGGCGCGCAAATTTGCCGTCGAGAGTTTCGCCGAGAGCCTGCTACCGGTGGTAGACAGCCTGGAAGCCGGACTTTTGATCAAGGACGCTACGGTAGAACAGATCCGCGAGGGTGCCCAGGCGACGCTGCGCCAACTGTTGGCAGCGCTGGAGCGCAACAAGGTACTGGTTGTCAACCCGGACGCCGGCAGCAAGTTCGACCCGCATCAGCAGCAGGCCATCAGCGTCGTACCGTCCGACCTGGATGCCAACACGGTGGTCTCGGTGCTGCAAAAAGGCTACCTGATAGCCGAGCGCGTGTTGCGTCCGGCACTGGTCACGGTCGCGGCGCCTAAATAATCGTTTTGTTTGACTTGAAAAAGATCAAGTTATCCACAAGTTAAAAACATCGAAATTTTGCATAAGGAAGAATCATGGGAAGAATCATTGGTATCGACTTGGGTACAACCAACAGTTGCGTCTCCATCATGGAGGGAAACACCCCCAAGGTTATTGAAAACGCAGAGGGTGCGCGCACCACGCCGTCTGTCGTAGCCTATCAGGAGGACGGCGAAGTGCTGGTCGGCGCCTCGGCCAAACGCCAGGCCGTGACCAATCCCAAGAATACGCTGTACGCGGTCAAGCGCCTGATCGGTCGCAAGTTCGTCGAGAAGGAAGTTCAGAAAGACATCGATCTGATGCCGTACAAGATTGCAGCGGCTGACAACGGTGACGCTTGGGTCGAGGTGCGCGGCAAGCAGATTTCTGCCCAGCAGGTCAGTGCCGATATTCTTCGCAAAATGAAGAAAACGGCCGAGGACTACCTTGGCGAAGCGGTCACCGAGGCCGTCATCACCGTGCCGGCCTACTTCAATGACGCACAGCGCCAGGCGACCAAAGACGCCGGCCGCATCGCCGGTCTGGATGTCAAGCGCATCATCAATGAGCCCACCGCTGCCGCCCTCGCCTTTGGACTGGACAAGAACGAAAAGGGCGATCGCAAGATTGCTGTCTATGACCTCGGCGGTGGCACCTTCGACGTCTCGATCATCGAGATTGCCGATGTCGATGGCGAGAAGCAGTTTGAAGTTCTGTCCACCAACGGCGACACCTTCCTGGGTGGCGAGGACTTTGATCAGCGCATCATCGATTTCATCATCGCCGAGTTCAAGAAGGATCAGGGCGTTGATCTGGGCAAGGACGTGCTGGCACTGCAGCGCCTAAAGGAAGCAGCAGAAAAAGCCAAGATCGAACTCTCCAGCAGCGCGCAAACCGACATCAACCTGCCCTACGTCACGGCCGACGCTTCAGGTCCGAAGCACCTCAACATCAAGCTGACGCGCGCCAAACTGGAGTCGCTGGTTGAAGAACTGATTGAACGCACCATCGGCCCATGCCGCACGGCCATCAAGGATGCGGGCGTCAACGTCGCTGAGATTAACGACGTGATTCTGGTCGGCGGCATGACGCGCATGCCCAAGGTGCAGGAGAAGGTCAAGGAACTGTTCGGCAAGGAGCCGCGCAAGGACGTCAATCCGGATGAAGCCGTTGCCGTCGGTGCCGCAATCCAGGGTCAGGTTCTCTCTGGCGAGCGCAAGGACGTGCTGCTGCTCGACGTGACACCTCTGTCGCTGGGCATCGAAACGCTGGGCGGTGTCATGACCAAGATGATCACCAAGAACACCACCATTCCGACCAAGTTTGCACAGACTTTTTCGACCGCCGACGACAATCAGCCGGCCGTCACGATCAAGGTGTTTCAGGGTGAGCGCGAAATTGCGGCCGGCAACAAGATGCTGGGTGAATTCAACCTGGAAGGGATTCCGCCGGCTTCGCGTGGCACACCGCAGATTGAGGTCTCGTTTGACATCGATGCCAATGGCATTTTGCACGTGGGTGCGAAGGACAAGGGCACCGGCAAAGAGAACAAGATCACCATCAAGGCCAATTCCGGTCTGACTGAGGCCGAAATTCAGCAAATGGTGAAAGACGCCGAACTCAACGCGGCTGACGACAAAAAGAAGCTTGAATTGGTGCAGGCCCGCAACCAGGCAGATGCCAACCTGCACAGCGTGAAGAAGAGCCTCACCGAATACGGTGACAAGCTGGAGGCTGGCGAGAAGGAGAAGATTGAGGCTGCCATCAAGGAACTTGAAGAAGCCATGACGAGCGATGTGAAAACTTCCATCGAGGAAAAGAGCACCGCCCTGATGACCGTCAGTCAAAAACTGGGTGAAAAGATGTACGCCGATATGCAGGCCAAACAGGCCGCGGAGGCCGCGGCCTCTGGCGAAGCCGGAGCGCCCGGTGCACCGGGTGCGCAAGGTGGCTCCAACCATGCGGCGGACGACAATGTCGTTGACGCCGAGGTCAAGGAAGTCAAGAAACCTTAAGCGCTTGCGCTGAAAGCTGTTTCCACCAGACCATGGCCAAAAGAGACTACTACGAAGTCCTGGGTGTTCCCAAGAACGCCTCGGATGAAGAAATAAAGAAGGCTTATCGCAAGCATGCGATGAAGCACCACCCGGATCGCAACCAGGGTGACTCCTCCAAGGTCGCGGAGGAGAAGTTCAAGGAGTCCAAGGAAGCCTACGAGATGCTGTCGGACCCGCAGAAGCGCGCCGCCTACGACCAGCATGGCCATGCCGGAGTCGATCCCAATATGCGCGGTGGCCCCGGCGCCGAAGGCTATGGTGGTTTTGCCGAGGCCTTTGGCGATATTTTTGGCGACATGTTCGGCCAGCAGCGCGGACGCTCAACTGGTGGTGGTCGCCAGGTCTTCAGGGGCAGTGATCTCAGTTACGCCATGGAAGTCACGCTGGAAGAGGCTGCCGGCGGCAAGGACGCTCAGATTCGTATCCCCAGTTGGGAAAGTTGCGACACCTGCAAGGGCAGCGGTGCCAAACCGGGCACGCAAGCCAAGACCTGCGGCACTTGCAGCGGCTCTGGCGCGGTGCAGATGCGCCAGGGGTTTTTCAGCGTGCAGCAAACCTGCCCGACTTGCCGTGGCGTCGGCAAGGTCATCCCTGAGCCCTGCCTTGCCTGCCATGGCCAGGGCAAGATCAAGAAACAAAAGACGCTGGAAGTCAAGATCCCGGGTGGCATCGACGGCGGCATGCGCATCCGCAGCGCTGGCAACGGCGAGCCAGGCACCAACGGTGGTCCGCCAGGTGATCTGTACATCGAAATCCGCCTGAAGAAGCACGACATTTTCGAGCGCGATGGTGATGACATACATTGCTCGGTGCCGATCAGCCTGATCACCGCTTCACTGGGAGGTGAGATCGATGTGCCCACGCTGGCTGGCAAAGCTGCCATCGACATTCCTGAGGGAACGCAAACCGGCAAGCAATTCCGTTTGCGCGGCAAGGGTATCAAGGGTGTACGCTCAACTTATCCGGGCGACCTCTATTGCCATATCACCGTCGAGACACCGGTCAAGCTCAGTGAGCACCAGAAAAAGTTGCTGCGCGAGCTTGATGAATCGCTGAAAAAGGGCGGCGGCAAGCATTTGCCCAGCGGGGATAGTTGGACCAACCGGCTGAAAAGTTTCTTCAGTTAAGTCCGATTTCAACAGGAACCGGGAGTTATCCGCATGACCGTCAACATCACTTTTCTTGGCGGCACCGGGACCGTCACCGGCTCCAAATACCTGGTACAGCATGATGGCAAGAGCCTGCTGCTCGACTGCGGCCTGTTTCAGGGCTACAAGTTGCTGCGCCTGCGCAACTGGACACCGCTACCGGTAGCACCGAACCGGATCGATGCGGTCGTGCTGACGCACGCTCACCTGGATCACAGCGGCTACCTGCCCCTGCTTGCCAGGGAGGGTTTCGCCGGCCACGTCTATGCTAGCAGCGGCACGCGCGACCTGTGCCGCATCCTGCTGCCCGACAGCGGTCATATTCAGGAAGAAGATGCGGCATTCGCGAATCGCCACGGTTTTTCCAAGCACGCGCCGGCCATGCCCTTGTACACGCGCCAGGACGCACTGGACTGCCTGCGCTTGCTCAAGACAGTTGAATTTGGCCTCACGTTTCAGCCGATTCCCGGTTGGCGGGCAACACTCTCGCCCGCCGGACATATTCTGGGCGCATCCAGTGTGCTGCTTGAAGTGGCAGGTCGGCGCATTCTGTTCTCGGGTGATCTTGGCCGGCCCGATGACCTGCTCATGAATCCTCCCGTCAGCGCACCGGCGGCCGACACCGTATTGATTGAGTCAACCTATGGCGACCGTGAGCACCCCAAGGAGGATGTTCTGGCAGAGTTGGCGCCAGCGCTGAAGCGGCTGGCTGCGCGTGGCGGCGTCGCGGTAGTTCCGGTGTTTGCCGTCGGTCGGGCCCAAGCGCTGTTGCACGCCATCCACCTGCTCAAACTGCGCGGCGAGATCCCGAATTCGCTACCGGTTTTCCTGGACAGCCCGATGGCCGTCCACACCACGCATCTGTTCGAACAACATCCGGGGGAACATCGACTCAGCAGCAAGGAGACGCATGCGCTGACACACAGCGCCACCATGGTCAGCAGCACCGATGAGTCTCGCGCTCTGGCAAGCCGCCATGGTCCGATGGTGATTCTGTCCGCCAGCGGCATGGCCACCGGTGGACGCGTGTTGCATCATCTGGCGCACTACGCGGGAAATCACCGCAACATGATCATCCTGACCGGCTATCAGGCACCCGGCACCCGCGGTGCCACGCTGGCCAGTGCTGCCAAGTCGGTGCGCATCCATGGACGCGACGTCGAATTGGGCGCCGAAGTCGTGCAACTGCAGTCGGCCTCGGCGCATGCTGATGCTGGGCAACTCCTGGCCTGGCTCAAAACCATGCCCCAGCCACCCGGCCAGGTCTACGTCGTGCACGGCGAAATGGCGGCATCGGACCAGTTGCGCCTGCGCATCAAGAACGAGTTAGGCTGGCGCGCCATGGTGCCAGAACACGGCTCCACCTGGCCAAGCTGAGAGCCAATGAAGGAATTTGTTCGAAGCTATTTCAAGTTTGCGGCCGGCACCAGGTCGCTGTTGCTCAGCTTGGCGGGTGTGCTGCTGATGGTGCTTTGGGTGTTCCCCTCCCTCCCCATCGGCGCTGAAATGATCGACCTGAAACTGTCGTACGACCTCGCTGCGATTGAGCAATCGATGCTCCAGTACGGCGCCTCGGGTCGAGCGATCTACGCCCTTGCCAGTCCCACCGTCGACACCTTGTTTCCGGTCCTGTACGTGACCTTTTTTTCAGGCCTGCTCTATCGCTTTCGCCCCAACGAAACACTTTGGCTGACGGCCTTCATCCCGGTCGTGGCTGGCCTCTGGGACCTGTGCGAAAACGCACAAATCACCGCCATGCTGCTGCAGTACCCCGAGCTCTCGACCAGGCAGGTTGCCGTGGCTTCTTTCTTCACCAGCACCAAACACGTTCTCAGTGGTGCCTATGAAGTTGCTGCGGTGGTTTTCCTGCTGATCTACGTGCTTCGAAGATTCAGTGGCAAGACCAAGGCTTGAAGCTTTCACCTTTGCCAGCATTGTTTTGCTCGCCAGGGCGGGCTATGCCGCTCGCGCCGACATGCCCCAATGCACCACGTTCCTTGAACGCGAACGCAAACTAGATCAACGGCGGATTCTTCAACCTAGTTGCAAACGTGCCCGTGCGGCCGCGTATTCGCGCTTGAGCTGTGCCACATAGTCGGCGGTAGTCTGAACCTGCGTGATGGATCCAATGCCCTGGCCACAGCCCCAGATGTCTTTCCAGGCTTTGGACTTGTCGCCACCAAAATTCATCTTGCTGGGGTCACTCTCGGGCAGATGCTCCGGGTCAAGCCCGGCGTTGCGGATACTGGGCGCAAGGTAGTTGCCGTGGACACCGGTAAACAGGTTGCTGTAGACAATGTCGTCCGAATCGGCATCGACGATGGCCTGCTTGTAGGCCTCCGACGCGCGCGCTTCCTGGGTGGCGATGAAGGCTGAGCCAATGTAGGCAAAGTCGGCGCCGGCAGCCTGCGCGGCCAGCACGGCGTCACCGGTGGAAATCGAACCACTTAAGGCCAGTGGTCCGTCAAACCATTGACGGATTTCCTGAATCAAGGCAAAAGGGCTCTTCACGCCGGCGTGGCCCCCAGCGCCCGCGGCAACGGCAATCAGGCCATCAGCGCCCTTCTCGATCGCCTTGTGGGCGTGCTTGTTGTTGATGATGTCATGCAGCACCACGCCGCCGTAGCTGTGGGCGGCGGCATTCAGGTCCTCACGCGCGCCCAGACTGGTGATGATGATTGGCACCTTGTACTTGACACACATCGCCATGTCGTGTTCGAGCCGGTCGTTGCTCTTGTGCACGATCTGGTTGATCGCGAACGGCGCCGCCGGCTGCTCCGGATGCGCCTTGTTGTAGGCAGCCAGGGTCTCCGTGATTTCAATCAACCATTGTTCGAGTTGTTCGGCCGGACGCGCATTGAGCGCCGGCATGGAACCCACCACACCGGCAATGCACTGCGCTATCACGAGAGTGGGCGTGCTGATGATGAACAAGGGTGAACCAATCACCGGGAAAGGCAGCGACCTGAGAACGGGCGGAAGTCTGGACATGGTATTTTGAACGTCAATATCAGAATGATTCGAGTGCCAGCGCAGTAACGCTATCTGCGCCTTCAACGATGGCGTCCCGGATGCCTGGCGCCTTGGTCAGCAGGTGGTCGGCATAGAACCGCGCGGTGGTGATTTTTGCTTGCATGAAGGGCACATCGACACCTTGCGCAATTTGTTCAACTGCTACCAGGAGGGCACGCCCCAATTGCCAGCCCGCCATCAGGTTGCCAGCCAGCATCAGGTAAGGAACACTGCCCGAATAAACCGCATTCGGGCTGGCCTTGCTGTTGCATGCCACAAAATTCACGACATCGAGAAAGGACTCGCGCGCCGCTTTCAGACGTCTGGCAACCACCACAGCGTCCGTGTTGCCGCAGGCCACGAGCAGACTCTCCGTCGCCTCAATCTGCCTGGCCAGCGCCTTGGCACTCTGGCCACCGTCGCGCGAGGTCTTGCGTCCAACCAGGTCGTTGGCCTGAATCGCCGTGGTGCCTTCATAGATCGTCAAAATCTTGGCGTCCCGGTAATACTGGGCGCAGCCGGTCTCCTCGATATAGCCCATGCCGCCGTGCACCTGCACGCCCAGTGAGGTCACTTCCAGGCTCATCTCGGTGCTGTAGCCCTTGATCAAGGGCACCATAAATTCGTAGAAGGTCTGGTTGTCCTTGCGCGTCTGGGCATCCGGATGGTGGTGCGCGGCGTCAAAAGCCGACGCCGCCACTGTCGCCATGGCGCGGCAACCCTCGGTGTAGGCGCGCATCGTCATCAGCATGCGCTTCACATCGGGGTGATGAATGATGGGGGCGCTGGCCATGATGGAACCATCCACCGGGCGGCTCTGTACGCGCTCCTTGGCAAACGTCACAGCCGTTTGATAGGCACGCTCCGCAATCGCAATACCCTGTACGCCGACGCCAAAGCGCGCTGCGTTCATCATGATGAACATGTACTCGAGTCCGCGGTTCTCCTGACCTACCAGATAGCCCATGGAGCCGCCGTGGTCACCGAATTGCAGCACGGCGGTCGGACTGGCCTTGATGCCCATTTTGTGTTCAATGCTGACACAGT
The DNA here is from genome assembly GCA_007280205.1 of Comamonadaceae bacterium. Taxonomy (GTDB): domain Bacteria; phylum Pseudomonadota; class Gammaproteobacteria; order Burkholderiales; family Burkholderiaceae_C; genus Rhodoferax. The sequence goes on along the minus strand of QYPX01000062.1, from coordinate 11,054 downwards.
GCACATCGTTGTGCGCACCGAGTGAGCCGTCCTGGTTGACCTTGAACTTGGGCACCACAAACAGGCTGATGCCCTTGACGCCCTCGGGTGCGCCACTGACGCGTGCCAGCACCAGATGGATGATGTTCTCAGCCATATCGTGCTCACCCCAGGTGATGAAGATCTTGGTGCCACTCACCTTGTAGCTGCCATCTGCCTGCGGCTCGGCGCGGGTACGCACGGCAGCGAGATCGCTGCCGGCCTGCGGCTCGGTCAGATTCATGGTACCGGTCCACTTGCCGCTCACCAGGTTTTCAAGATAGATCGCCTTGAGCTCATCCGAGCCCGCCGTGAGCAAGGCCTCGATCGCACCGTCGGTCAGCAGTGGACACAAGGCAAAGCTGATGCTGGCCGAGTTCTGCATTTCGCCGCAGGACGCGCCTATCGTCTTGGGCAGCCCCTGCCCCCCATAATCAACCGGATGCTGCAGACCCTGCCAGCCGCCCTGCACAAACTGCTCAAAGGCCTCCTTGAACCCCGGTGTTGCCGTCACTTTGCCGTCGTGCCAGCTAGATGGATTCTTGTCGCCCTCCCAGTTCAACGGGCTAACGACCGACTCATTGAACTTGGCAGCCTCCTCAAGCACCGCCTGCGCCGTATCAAAACCGGCATCCTCAAATCCGGGCAACTGGGCGATCTGATCAATCCCCGCCAGGTATTTGATATTAAAAAGCATGTCTTTGAGGGGCGCTACATAACTCATCGCAAATCTCCGTTAATCATCGCGGCCTTGTCATGCCGTGCTAGACCCGGCATCCGAATTGGCGTGCCGGCTGGATTGCGGCGCAAGGCCGCAATGACAAACTCAGATCGCAGCAACCAGTTCCGGCACAGCCACAAACAGATCAGCCTCCAGACCATAGTCAGCGACGCTGAAGATGGGTGCCTCGGCGTCCTTGTTGATCGCCACGATCACCTTGGAGTCCTTCATGCCGGCCAAGTGCTGGATGGCACCACTGATGCCCGCTGCGATGTAGAGCTGCGGTGCCACGATCTTGCCGGTCTGGCCAATCTGCCAATCGTTCGGTGCGTAGCCCGCATCGACCGCAGCGCGGCTCGCCCCAATGGCAGCGCCGAGTTTGTCCGCCAGCGGCGTCAGGACTTCGGTGAACTTTTCGGCTGAACCCAGCGCCCGACCGCCAGAGACAATGATCTTGGCCGCCGTGAGTTCCGGTCGATCGTTCTTGGCAATCTCACTGCCCAGGAAAATCGCTTTGTCGCTGGCTGCGACAGCTGCCAGGCTCTCGACGGCAGCGGATCCACCACTGGCACTGGCCGCATCAAAGCCGGTCGTGCGCACGGTGATGACCTTGATGGCGTCCAGGCTCTGCACCTGCGCCATGGCATTGCCGGCATAGATTGGGCGCTCAAAGATGTCCGGGGCATCGACGCGGGTGATGTCCGAGATCTGACCGACATCGAGCTTGGCTGCCAGGCGCGGAGCAATGTTCTTGCCCGAGGCGGTGGCCGGGAACAGGATGTGGCTGTAGTTCTGTGCGATGGCCAGGATCTGGGCTGTCACGTTCTCGGCCAGACCATGGGCCAGCCCTTCTGCGTCGGCGTGCAGGACTTTGGCCACTCCAGCTATCTGCGCTGCTGCGGCGGCTGCAGCACCTGCGTTGGCACCGGCTACCAGCACATGCACATCACCGCCGCACTTGAGGGCAGCGGTGACGGTGTTGAGGGTTGCGCCCTTGATGGACGCGTTGTCGTGTTCTGCAATAACTAGGGATGTCATGAATCGGCTCCAGGAAGTTTGTCATTGCGGGCCTGACCCGCAATCCATGGATCCCGGATCTGGTCCGGGATGACAATGTTGATTAGATTACTTTCGCTTCGTTCTTGAGTTTGGCCACCAGCGTGGCGACGTCTGGCACCTTGATGCCGGCACTGCGTTTGGGCGGCTCGGTGACCTTGAGGGTCTTGATGCGTGAGCTGACGTCTACGCCGAGGTCTTCCGGTTTGAAGACGTCCATCTGTTTCTTCTTGGCCTTCATGATGTTGGGCAGCGTCACATAACGCGGCTCGTTCAGGCGCAAATCGGCGGTGATGATGGCCGGCAGACTGATGGAGAGCGTCTCCAGGCCGCCATCGACTTCACGTGTAACCTTCAGTTTGCCGTCAGCGGCTTCGAGCTTGCTGGCGAAGGTGGCTTGAGGCAGGTCAGCCAGCGCGGCGAGCATCTGGCCGGTCTGGTTGCAGTCGTCGTCAATGGCTTGCTTGCCCAGGATGACGAGACCGGGTTGTTCTTTGTCGATCAGAGCCTTGAGCAGTTTGGCTACCGCCAGCGGTTGCAGTTCGGCTGCGGTCTCGACCAGAATGGCGCGGTCAGCACCAATGGCCATGGCGGTGCGCAGGGTTTCCTGGCACTGCGTGACGCCGCAGGAGACGGCGATGACTTCGGTGGCAACACCCTTCTCTTTCAGGCGCACCGCTTCTTCGATGGCGATTTCGTCAAAGGGGTTCATGCTCATCTTGACATTGGCGATGTCTACACCCGTGTTGTCCGATTTGACGCGGACCTTGACGTTGTAGTCCACCACGCGCTTGACTGCGACCAGGACTTTCATTGCTTCCACTCCAGAGTTGTTAAGAATTCGGTGAATTGTTGGCTGCGCACAAAGTCATGATTGACGTGCACGTCAACTTGGATTCTATGCGCTGTCGCTCGTCAGACTAGTCATCCACACGACAATTAGTAAAGAAACAGGGATCAAATAGTACGGCCGTGCTATTTTACTATGACTGCAGCGAGAGCCCGCCCGAAACAGATCAGGACGCCGGCGTGCGCGTATGCAGCACCCGCTGCGGAAACGGTATCTCGATAGCGTGCTGGCGCAGCGCGCTGAGAATATCAAGGTTGATCAAGGACTTCAGATTCAGGCTGCCATTCTCCGGATCTGTTATCCAGTATCCCACGGTGAATTCCAGCCCGTCCGCAGCGAAGGAAGAGAGCGACACCGATGGCTCCGGGCTGCGCAAGACCCGCCCGTGCTTCAAGGCGGCCTCTTTGAGCAAGCGCATGACCAGCTCCACATCACTGTCGTAGCCGACAGTCACCACAGTAAATTGCCAGACCTGCGCATCAGCCAAGGACAGGTTCTCCACCCGACTGGTGATCAGCATCTCGTTGGGCACGATCGCCTCGCGCCCGACCAGTGACCGGATGACCGTGTAACGCGCGTTGATCTGTGTGATGCGACCCTCAAACCCATCGACCCGCACGTTGTCACCGATGCGCATACTGCGCTCGGCCAGAATGACAAAACCACTGACGTAGTTGGCAGCGAGCTTCTGCAAGCCAAAGCCGACGCCCACGCCAATCGCACCACCGAGCACCGACAAGGCAGACAGGTTGATACCGACGGCAGACAGTGCCACCAGCAACCCGACAAACAGCAGCAAGGCGCGGGTCGCATTGCTCATGGCCTTGCGCAGGGACAACTCACCGCCCGTGGCCGAACGAAGCAATCGGGACTCGATACCCGACGAAATCCACAGCGTGACGATCAGCACGCCACCGGCGGTCAGCGCGCCCTCGATCATGGTGCGCACCGACATGGCGGAGCCACCCACCTTCCAGCTGATCTGGTCAAGTTCCTCCAGAACCACGGGTAGCAATCCGCTGACCCACAGCACCATGGCCAGCCAGGCCAGCCATGAAATACTTCGCTCCAGCAGGCGCACCACGGGCGTCTGCTGGAACGCCGCCTGCAAAACCTTGACACCCAGGCGTATCACGAGCAATGCGATCAGCACCGGAATCGCAATCTTGAATACCGCCATCGGCAACCAGCGCAGCAACAGAAAGCGGGTGACGTAGGCCAGCAACAACAACAACATCGGGAACAAGACACCATCGACGATGCTGCTGCCAAACAGGATGGAACGCTTGTCGCGCAAACCCAGCGCGCGCCCGACCATCGCAGCCACCGCCCATGCCGTCACCGCACACAGGGCCAACGCTGTGAGCTCCAGCAACGCAGAAGTCCTGGTCAAAGCTGCAATCCAGCTCTCCAGGTCCGTAATGCGGGGGTCAGACATCGGCCAAAACCCGCAGGTGCGCCTCCACACTGCGCCCCAGCGCGCTCATCGCATAACCACCTTCCAGGCAGGACACAATGCGCCCCTGGGCGTGGCGTCTGGCAACGTCCTTCATGCGATGGGTGATCCAGGCGTAATCCTGCTCCACCAGACCCATCTGACCCATGTCGTCTTCGCGGTGCGCATCAAAACCGGCACTGATAAAAATCATCTCCGGGGAAAACTCCTCCAGCCTTGGTATCCATGCACTCTCTATGAGTTCGCGCACGTCCATGCCTTTGGTATAGGCTGGCACCGGCAGATTGACCAGATTGCTGGCGCCGCTGTGCGCCCAGTCCGTCGGGTAGAAAGGATGCTGGAAGAAGCTCACCATGAGAATGCGCTGGTCACCGGCGACGATGTCTTCCGTCCCGTTGCCGTGGTGCACGTCAAAATCGACAATCGCCACACGCTTCAAACCGTGGCGCTCCAGCGCATATTTGGCGGCAATCGCAACGTTGTTGAAAAAACAGAAACCCATCGCCTTGTCGCGACAGGCGTGGTGTCCAGGCGGACGAACCGAGCAGAACGCCGTCTCCATCTCACCTGCCAGCACCGCGTCGGTTGCAGCCAGCGCCGCGCCGGCAGAGCGCAAGGCAGCGTCCCAGGTATTGACGTTGATCGAAGTGTCGGGATCAATTTGGGCATGGCTGGGTCCACCAGCCTCGATTTCTTCACGCAGGCCGTCGCTCAGACCTCGCAAAGCGGCCACATACATGCGACCATGCGCCAGTTCAATGTCGGCCAGCGATGCCAGCGGCGCCTGCCGTCGATCGAGTGCAACGTCCAGACCCGAAATCAACAATCGGTCTTCGATGGCATCGAGCCGCTCGGGGCATTCAGGATGTCCCGGCCCCATTTCATGTTTCCAGCAATCGGGATGAGTAAAGTATCCGGTCATAGTCACAGTGCGCGTCCGTCTCTTGAATTTTTTGGTAAGGTCATGCCATGAATGCACAACAAAAACTTAAATCACTGGTGGATCAGCTTAACACGGTGATCGTCGGCAAGCCGGCGCAGACGCGGGACTGCCTGGCCTGCATGCTGGCGGGGGGGCACTTGCTGATCGAAGACGTGCCTGGTGTTGGCAAGACGACCCTGGCCCACGCGCTGGCCAGAACGCTGGGCTTGCAGTTTTCACGCGTCCAGTTCACTGCAGACCTGATGCCAAGTGACCTCTCCGGCGTCAGCGTCTACGAGCGCGCCAGGGAGACCTTCGTTTTTCACCCGGGGCCGCTGTTCACGCAGGTGCTGCTGGCCGATGAGATCAATCGTGCCAGCCCCAAGACCCAGAGCGCCTTGCTCGAGGCGATGGAAGAGAAGCAGGTCAGCGTGGACGGCCAGACGCGCGCTCTGCCCTCCCCCTTCTTTGTCATCGCGACACAAAATCCGTTTGACCAGATCGGGACCTATGCCCTGCCCGAGTCTCAGTTGGACCGGTTCCTGATGCGGATTTCACTCGGCTATCCGGACCGCGGTGCCGAGCGCGATCTGCTGGCAGGCCGGGATCGTCGCGCCATGGCGGACACCCTGCCGAGTCTGCTCACCGGCACCGAACTGCAGGCCTTGCAGGCCAGCGTTCTGGCGATTCACGCCGCGGAGCCGCTGTTGGACTATGTGCAGGACCTGATCGCCGCCACCCGCAATGGCCAATGGTTTGTCAAGGGCCTGAGCCCGCGCGCGGGCATGGCGGTGCTGCGGGCAGCCAAGGCGCAAGCCCTTTTGTGCGAGCGCGATTACGTGGCCCCCGACGATGTGCAGGCAATCCTGGCACAAACCGTGGCACACCGCATGATTCCGGTGGGTGATGCAGCCAGAGGAGCGGTGGAACAGGTGCGCGCCATGCTCGACGCGGTAGCGCTGCCGTGAACTGGTTTGGGCGCTGGCTGGAGCAGCGCCTGCCGCTGCGTGACAGCATGACGCTGACCCAGCGCAATGTCTATATCCTGCCGACCGGTCCCGGCCTGATGCTGGCTGCGACCTTGCTGCTGCTCCTGCTGACTTCCATCAACTATCAACTCAACCTGGGCTATCTGCTGACCTTCCTGCTGGCCGGCAGCGCCATCGTCGGCATGCACGTGTGTCACGGCACACTGCGCGGCCTCACGATGAATCTGGTCGCGCCGGAGCCCCAATTTGCCGGTTCCAGCGCGCCCATCGGCGTCTACCTGCAAAGCCGGCGCCGGACCGCTCGCTACGGGATTGGCCTGTCCGTCCTGAATTCCGGTCACTGGCTCTGGCTCGACCTGCCGGCGCAATGCAGCAGTACGGTGCATCTCGCTTTCACACCGGGCCGGCGCGGACTGCACCGCGTGCCGACACTGACCGCCGAGACACGCTATCCGCTTGGGACCTTTCGCGTCTGGACGGTCTGGCGCCCCACCGCGAACGTCTTGGTGTACCCGCGGCCTGAGACTTTCCCGCCGGCGCTTCCACGCGGGCAAGCCCGCGCCGACGGCGCGGCCGCTGCACACCTTTCCAGCAGCGGCGAATACGACGGTGTGCGAGCCTATCGACGCGGCGATCCCTTGAAAATCATCGTCTGGAAGAAGTTCGCCAAGGCAGAACAACTCGTCAGCCGTGACGCGCAGCAGGTTCAGCACACCGAGTTGTGGCTGGATCGGGAGCACAGCGGCAGCAACGACCCGGAACAGCAGTTGTCGCGTCTGTGCGCCTGGGTGCTGCAGGCCGAGCAGCAAGGTCTGGACTATGGCCTGCGCCTGGGCACTTTGCAGATTGCTCCGGGTTGCGGCGAGAACCACAAGAAGCGCTGTCTGGAGGCCCTGGCTCTATGTTGACATGGCTGCACCGACTGCCGCGCGAGGCCCGCGACACGCTGTTTCTGCTGCTGGTCGCAGCCTGGGTGGTACTGCCACAAGTAAGCCATCTGCCCCTGTGGTGCAGCCTGCTGGCGGCGGCACTGATGCTGTGGCGGGCGGCCCTTGCCGTGATGGGGCGGCCCCTGCCCTCGCGCTGGTGGCTGCTCGGTCTGCTCGCGCTGACCGTGGGCGCAACTCTGTTCAGCCACAAGACACTGCTTGGACGCGACGCCGGCGTCACCATGATTGTCGTGCTGCTGGCGCTCAAGATGCTCGAGTTGCGGGCCCGACGCGATGCCTTTGTGGTGTTTTTCCTCGGCTTCTTTACCCTGCTCACCAACTTCTTCTACTCGCAGTCGCTGCTGACAGCAGGCGCCATGCTGCTGGCCTTGTTGGGCCTGCTGAGCGCCCTGGTCAACGCCCACATGCCGGTCGGCAAACCACCGCTGTCCCAGGCCGCCAGAACCGCTGGCATGATGGCGCTACTGGGCACCCCGATCATGCTTGCGCTGTTCCTGTTCTTTCCCAGAGTGGCGCCGCTGTGGGGCATCCCGAACGATGCCATGAGTGGACGCAGCGGGCTGTCGTCCACCATGTCCGTCGGCACCATTGCCAGTCTGGCACTCGATGACAGCATCGCCATGCGCATCCGCTTTCAAGCTCAGAAGCCTGCACCCTCCGAGCTTTACTTTCGTGGACCGGTACTGTCAAGTTTTGACGGCCGCGAGTGGCGCGCACGGCAAGCGGCTGTGCCCTACCGCCCGCCAGCGCCAGCGAATCTGCAGGTGAGGGGGACGGCGATCGGGTACCAGGTGACTTTGGAGCCCAACAGCCGGCCCTGGTTGTTGCTGCTGGACGCCGCTGCGGCCAGGCCGGTACTCGGCGGCTTTGACGTCCGCATGACGCCAGACCTGCAATGGCTGACCGACCGACCGATCACAGAACTGCTGCGCTATGACGCACTAAGCTACCCCGACTTCAGGCATGGACCGATGCAACAGGTGCCGGCGCTGCTGGACGATCTGCGGCTACCAGCGGGCTCAAATCCACGCACGGCCCAACTCGCGCGTGAGATGCGAGCCGACCCGCGCTACGCCCATGCCGACGGCGCGATGCTGGTCAGCGCGGTATTGGAGCGATTGCGCGAGGGCGCTTACCGCTATACGCTAGACCCTGGCGTTTTCGGTCAGCACAGCGCCGACGAGTTCTGGTTTGACCGCAAGCAAGGCTTTTGCGAACACATCGCTTCAAGCTTCGTGATTCTGATGCGTGGCTTGGGGCTTCCAGCGCGCGTTGTGACGGGGTACCAGGGCGGCGAGACCAACCCGGTTGACGGATTCCTCGTGGTGCGCCAGAGCGATGCGCACGCCTGGGCCGAAGTGTGGATAGCCGACAGCGGCTGGGTGCGTGTTGACCCGACCACCGCTGTGGCACCTGGACGCACCGGGGCCACCGAGCGGCTGCTGGCGCCACGTGGCGTCATCGCGCGGGCACTGTTTGGCAACGTCAGTCCAGCATTGGCGTTCAAGGTACGCGCTGTGTGGGAAGCGGTCAACAACGGCTGGAACCAATGGGTGCTCAACTACTCTCAGAGCAGGCAGTTTGATCTGCTGCGCCAGATCGGCTTTTCCTCACCCCGTTGGGAAGATCTTGCTTACCTCCTCATGGGTTTGATGGTGATGGCAAGCCTCACGGTTGCAGTCTGGACCGTGTGGGAGCGCGCACGCCAGGACCCCTGGCTGCGTCTTTTGGCGGGGGCTACCCGGTATTTGGAACAAACCGGGTTAACCGTTGTGCCCAACAGTCCACCACGTCGACTGGCTGAACAATTGAGTCAACAGCGCGGATCGACCGACCCTGCCCTGGTGGCGCTGCAGTCCTGGCTTTTGCGCTTGGAGGCGCAGCGTTATGCGCCAGGCAAGCAGCAGCGCGAGGGCATAGCTACACTGCGAGCAGAATTCCAACGATGGGTACGCCGCCAGTGAGCACCAAGCCTTATCACCTCTTTGCCGCTTTTTTGACCTGTTGCGCCGTCTGCAGTGCGGCTGACGCGACACCCAGAACCAACAAGAAACCCCCGGCCACCAAATCGGCTGAACCGAGCGCGGCGAGCGGCCCGGCGTATGCGCAGCGTGAAGACGCGATGGCGGCCGCCAGCGACATCGCGAGCCGACGCGATTTGAGTCCGGACTGGGTGCGCCGTGCGATCGCCAGTGCGCACTATTCACCCCAGATTGCCAAGCTGATCCTGCCACCAGCGGCGGGCGTCGCGAAGAACTGGCGGCTTTACCGCAGCCGCTTCATTGAGCCGATTCGCATCAAGGCCGGCGTGAAATTCTGGCAGGACAATCAGGACAGTCTGGAGCGTGCCCAGCAGCAGACCGGTGTGCCGCCCGAGATCATCGTGGGCATCATCGGCGTCGAATCCATTTACGGTCAGAAGATGGGTGGCTTTCGGGTCATCGATGCACTGGCCACGCTGGCCTTTGATTTTCCGGCGAAGCACCCGCGAGCGCTGGAGCGCAGCACCTTCTTCAGGGCGGAACTGGAACAGTTCCTGAGCCTGGCACATCGCACTGGCGTCGATCCGTTAACCCCCCTCGGCAGCTACGCCGGCGCCATGGGCATGGCCCAGTTCATGCCTTCGAGCTGGGTCAGGTATGCGATCGACTTTGACGCTGACAGCAGAATTGACCTGTTCAACAGTGCTTCCGACGCTATTGGCTCGGTTGCCAACTATTTCAGAGCCTTCCAGTGGCAAGCCGGCATGCCAACCCATTACCCTTTGCGCTTTGATGAGGGTAAGCTCGATCTCGACGCTCTTCTGGCCAGCGACATCCTGCCCACTTTCAGTGTCGCCACTCTGGCCGCCAAAGGCGTGGTACTTGAAGGTGCGGCACTGCAGCACACAGGTCCGATGGCACTGATTGAGCTACAAAACGGTGAAGCACCACCCAGCTACGTGGCTGGCACCGAAAATTTCTACGTCATCACGCGCTATAACTGGAGCAGCTACTACGCCATGGCGGTGATCGAGTTAGGTCAGGAGGTGGCAAAGGCCATGAAGCCCTGAGCACCCGAACACCTCACCTCTTGCGAGTCGCTATCCACTGGTCGCTTTGTTTCTTCACCAACTGGGGAAACGCCAGTTCGTGTTCCATCGCCAGCATGAACAGGGCATTGAGCACCGGACCAGGAAAGCCGGCTCTCTTGCCGCCCCGCGTATCGGTCTGCAACTCATCCATCAAGACGTTGAATTCCGGGCAACCCCAAAACAGCCTGAGCTTTTTGCCAAGGTGCGGAAAAGCTGTGTTGATCACCTTGAAGTTGGGGTTGCTTTCGATCACATTCAGTTTTCAATAACGCTTGGCCAGAGAGACCACGAACAGCAAGAGCACCAGGGCCAGCATGATGACAAAGATCGGGTGCGCACCGGTCCGTCGCTTTCGCCGCGAACCTGATTCCATCGGTGCCAAACTTGACGGTATGGTCGTATCCCTCTCCATGCTGATCTCTCCCTGGTGGTGTTATCCCTGTTGGCGCGATGGTATCTCAAGTTCGGGAAACAATACCCTCGTAAAGCCAAATCGGCTGAAGTCCCGCACCCGCATGGGATACAACTTGCCGAGCAGATGGTCGCATTCGTGCTGCACTACGCGCGCATGAAAGCCCTCCACGGTTCGATCAATCGGGTCGCCGTACGGGTCAAACCCGGTGTAGCGAATGCGCTCGAAGCGTGGCACCACAGCTCGCAGACCCGGCACCGAGAGGCAGCCCTCCCAGTCCTGCACCTCGAGCGGCATGGTGCTCCCCTGGTCTGGCGGCAAGGGAATAATGACGGGATTCAGCAGCACCGTTCTTGGCACGGGTGGCGCATCCGGATAGCGCGGGTTACGGGTATCCGTGCCAAAAATCACCAGTTGCAAATCAACACCGATCTGGGGTGCCGCCAGCCCGGCACCATCAGCCGCCAGCATGGTGTCGAGCATGTCGCTCACCAGCAGATGCAATGCATCGGTGTCAAAGGCCGTGACGGGCTGAGCACAACGCAAGAGCCGCGCATCACCCATCAGGAGAATCTCACGCACTGCCATCAAGCAATCCCCTTAAGTC
>QYPX01000109.1 GCA_007280205.1 Comamonadaceae bacterium | reverse complement strand
TCACTTACGCGTATCTCCCCAAATCGTCCACGATGGCGCTGAAACAGCGTCCACGATCAATTTGAAATGCCGTCCACGATCACGCTGAAATCGCGTCCACGATCAGCCTGAAACGCCGTCCACGATGGGCTGAAATATGCAGTTAAATATGGTTATTGACACCATCATTAATTATGGCTAGAGTAACCATATGAAGGCAGTAAGAATTTTCTACGATAAGACGGTTCTTCCTGACGGTGCCATCGTTCAAATGACTATATGGCAATTGCCGCGCTCCACCCAAGAGCGCCCTCATGGGCTGAAGTACAGCCTGTTTTATGGCGGGCCGGACGGGCGCATTGTGGGTTACGACAACGAAAGTGGCAAAGGCGACCATAAGCACATCAGGGATGTGGAAACGCGCTACAAATTTATCGACGTTGAAACGATGGTGGCTGATTTTTTGGCCGATGTGGAAAGGATAAGAAATGAACACGACGAATAAAGTCCAAGTGAATGTGGGAAGTCTTGCCGATATGGGCAAGCGCTTTGCTGGCGCATGGAACAAGGCGGCTGCCGGTGAACCGGTTCAAGAAACCCACGTCACATTTCTGGATGTGCAGACCATGTTGGACACCTTGTCACCCAGACGTTTGGGGTTGCTACGCCACGTCCGCCAACACGGGGCCGGAAATGTACGCGAGTTGGCACAGACACTGGGGCGTGATTACAAAAATGTGCATCAAGATGTCGTGGTACTGGAGTCCGCTGGGCTATTGGTGCGCGATGGGCGCAAACTGGCGGCTCCGTGGGATGAGTTGCAAGCCAATGTGTCGTTGATGGCGGCATGACCATGGCACGCATGCTTAACCCACCACACCCCGGCTTGACGCTGCGTGATGACGTGCTGCCTGCATTGGGGCTGGGTGTGACCCAAGCTGCCGAACAGTTGGGCGTTTCGCGTGTCGCGTTGTCACGCATGCTGAATGGCCGCGCTGCTATTTCGCCTGATATGGCCCTGCGCATTGAGGCATGGCTAGGCGTGGAACGTGGTGGTGATGCCCGCGTTTGGCTGGCAGAACAAAGTGCCTATGACGTGTGGCAGGCACAGCTTCGATTCAAAGCCAAACCGATGCGCGTTCAACCAGCTCCAGCGATGGCGGCGTGATCACGCCACCGAAAGCCGCGCCATGCCGAAACCCAATGACACTAATCGCCAAAGATTCGCCAGCGTGTGGGATGCCATTGAGGACACGCCGCAGCAGGCCGCCAGTATGCGGGCACGGTCCGGACTAATGATGAACCTGACCGAAGTCATCCGCGAAAAGGGCATGACCCAGGGCGATACGGCTACCATTTTTGGTGTGACCCAACCCCGTCTTTCCGATTTGATGCGCGGCAAGATCAATTTGTTCTCGCTGGACACCCTCATCGACATGGCGGCCACTGCGGGCATGAGTCCCACGGTCAAAACCTCCAAACCGAAGGTTGCGAAACACAAGCGCATGGCTGCACGGGAACCGATGGCCGCATAAGAGTTTCGCCCCAGCTAGGCCCGCGAACCGAAGAGCGGGACACCTTCAACCGCCTGCTGGGGTTCCTTATGAAGGGCGCCGGGAAGGGGTGCGACATGACCAGTGGATCAAACAAAGTTTCGGCACGTGTTTATCCATGGTATGACCTCGCCTGGGATTTGGCACTGGCCGACGGCATGGACCCGGCAATCATTGAGAGCCGCTTTCCTAAAGAAAGATGCGCAGATGTTGGCGAGGCGTTGCATGCGGCAAAATTAGCCCGTGATAAGCGCATTAGGGCGATGAAAAAGCCAAAAACAATCAGTGAAGAAGAGCGCCTAAATCTCTCCCAAGCAATCAACGAAGAAAAACACCGACATCTCGACGTGATGTCCCAAATAATCAAAGACGATGAGAACCAATGGAAGGAGTCTCAGTCAATCCAGGACGACATAAACACTGACATCGGTACGCATCTATGGCGGGACATCTTGGAAGGTAAAGTACCGGTTCGCAAGGCCAACGGCAATCCCTTGCGAGGCGAGTCAAAGCAATTCCAGTGGCGCGGACCAGACACCCCCCACTTGACGGCGGACGAGGGCAACGAGTGGCTCAAAAAAACCCGATACCTCCAAGTGTGGGAGCCGGGGGATTTGAAGCCTCCGAAAGACGTTGATGGTGTAGCGGTTGAGGCGGCATCATGTGCCGCAACAGTAGCGACTCCGAGCCTGTTGCCATCCATGGTTCCTGTAATCCCACCCGAGCCTGTGAAGGCTGCCAGCGATGGCCCCGTATGGCATCTGACAGAACCCAAGCGCTATCAAGGCTACGGCAAGCCCTTGTATGACCTGCTGAAGGCGGCTCATATTGCCAGGCAACCTTGCCCCAAGGCACGCGACGTGCTCGATGCATGGAAGAAGAATCCACCGTTTGGCGTGACCGAAGTCATGGTTGATGGCATCAAATATTACGACGCAAATGGCAATACAAAGACCGCTGACCTTGGCGCAATTCGTGCAGCCATCAATCGCATGACACAGGGTAGGTAGACGACTCGGATTACTGCCACGACTAGCGGACGACTGGGGCGACTTCATAGGAGAAGCACCATCTAAGTTGTGTACTCGCTTTGAGCACGAATCAACGTGCTTTAAGGCGAATCATGCAAACTCAATCAGAACAGCGGTTTACCCCGTTGGAAACCGAAACCAGACCGACCGTAGACACGGCCGCTGCCGCCCACTATCTGCACCTGGCGCCGCAGACGATGCGAATTTATGCTTGTAGAGAATCGGGCCCACTACGCCCGCGCCGGCTGCCCGGCAGTTCCAAACTTCATTGGGTAACAGCGGACATTCGCGGCTTACTTTCCGGGAGCCAAAAATGAGCGTCTGGAACCCAAAAACCAAATTGTCCACCTTCCTCACGGACCAATTAAAAAAGCTTCGTGACGCCGACCCTGCCGAACGCGCCAAAGCCCATGAAGCGTTTAAGTGGATCGATGCCAACAACGCTTTCGACCTGCTCGTCAATGCGCTCACGCGCTGCGCCCCCCTCAAGGTTATGAAGGGTGTCGAAGACATCCCAAATCTGTGGCTGTCACCGCCGCCATCCGGCCAGGGTCATCACGCGGCCATCGTGCTCGGCCTACCGGAAAAAGGTCCTGTGCGTTGTGTTGCCTCGAATGAAATTGTGCAGCCCGGCAAGGAATCGAAAGCCTCCTGCCCTAAGAACTTCTTTCAGCTTTTCGACACATTCAAGCTAACCGTCGATCAAGTCAAGTTGGTTCAGCAGGCCGTGAACGCTGCCTGTACAGATCAATTGGAACTGGTTGAAAAAGTCTGCGCCGAGTGCCAGAAGTTTCGCACCATGGCCCTCTTCATCGTGGTGCTGACGGCAGACAAGCCTCTGATATTTGTGACAACGCTACTGGCGACCAGTCCCCAGCAGAAAAATCTCAAGCTTGCCTTCACCGGCAAAGTCGCGCCATGAAAGAAGCACAAGCCTATGCCGAGCATGGCTTGGCACTGGTGCCGATTCCAACCGGCAAGAAAGGGCCAGTGGCGACCGGGTGGAACAGTCCGAACCGCGTCGTCACCGACCCTGCCATCGCCGCCACGTTAACTGGCAATATTGGTATCGCTCACGTCTATTGCACACCGCGCACCGCTGCCATCGACGTGGACGACCTAGCCCGTGCCATACCCTTACTCGCCCGCCACGGTATCGACCTGGCTGCGTTGAGTTCAGCACCCGATTCTGTGGTGATCAGTTCCGGCCGGGTCAACCGCACCAAGCTCCTATTTCGCCTTCACGATGACATGCCAGCGTTCGCCAGCAAGGTTCTCAAAGAAGGTGGTGGCACCATTCTCGAACTGCGTTGTGCCACAGCTGATGGTCGGACGGTGCAAGACGTGCTACCGCCTTCGATTCATCCGGATACTGGCAAACCGTACCAATGGGAAGGCAACGGAAACTGGTCAAACCTGCCCGTCTTGCCCATGTCGGTAGTGGCGCTGTGGCAATCACTCTTGCGCGGCCAGCCAGCGCAGAACAAAGAACCACTGGACATTGGCCCCATGCCTGCCTACCTGCGTGCCAGACTCAAGACCGCAGCCGCAGACGTCGCCGACATTGGCGCGACTCTGCCCGAAACACCAGAAAACATCGCTAAAGTCGAAAGCTGGCTCGCTGCCATTCCTGCGGCTTGCTCGTACGAAGACTGGCGCAACGCGGTTTGGGCCATCCACGACCTCGGATGGGAATCGGGTGAACAACAGGCACGCCAGTGGAGCCGCACCGCACCTGACCAGTACACCGACAAGGCATTCAACACAGCCTGGCATTCCTTCAAGCCCGGCGCCGGCATTACCTGGCGCACTTTGCCCTTTTACGCCGGTCAATCCAGTACCGCTGCGAGTGTTGCGCTGGGCAACTCGGGTGCCGAGCCAACGACAACTGCGACACAGCAGTGGGTGGCAGAACTCAACGCTAGATTTGCCGAAGTCCGCATGGGTAGCAGTATTTTGATTCTTGATGAGCAAACCCCCATTGAAACCCCCACAGGGGTCCACTACGGCCCGGGCTATTTGGACCTGCACGCATTCCGGCAGATGCACAGCGGCCGCTTTGTCGCGAGTTCATCGGCAGGCAACAAGGCACAACAACTGGCCGGTGCCTGGCTATCACACCCTGCACGGCGCCAGTATCAGGGTGCAGTGTTTGCACCCGGTACTACCACTGCCGCCAACATCCTGAATCTTTGGTCCGGCTATGCAGTCGAGCCGGTCGATGGCGATATCTCCCTATGGTTGCGCGTGCTGTGTTGCGTCGTACCAAACAGGGCCGTCCGGCGCTATGTACTGCGCTGGCTGGCTTGGAAGATTCAGCATCCGGGCGCTGTGCCGGGCACTATCCTGCTGATCATGGGTGGTAAAGGGATTGGAAAGAACAGCGTGTTTGAGCCCTTCGTTCGCATCTTCGGCCCTCATGGGCGTGTCTTCGACGACGCCGAACAGATCGCGGGGCGTTTTACAGGGCACCTGCAAACAGTGGCCTTCGCGGTCCTCGATGAAGCCCTGTTCACCGGTAACAGCCAGCAGGCCGACCGCATCAAGTCGCGCGTTACCGCCACCAGCATGACCTACGAGGCCAAGGGCCGCGACCCGGTGCAAGGTGTCAACCGGTGCGCCTATGTCAGTCTGTCCAATCACGCCCATGTCTGGCAGGCCACTGTGGACGAGCGCCGTGCTGTTGTCGTTGAGGCTGGTGTCGAACTCGTCAACGACCGCGCGTTCTGGCAGAAATACTATGAATGGTTGGAAGGCGACGGCCCGGCGGCGCTTCTATATCAACTGCAAAACCTCGACTTGTGCGACTTCAATCCCCGTGTCATCCCCAAAGGCGACGCGCTGCGCCGCCAGGTCGAGCAAACTGCCTTGCGCGACCCTGCCGCCGCCTGGTGGCACACGGTGCTGACCGAAGGCACCATTTCAACCCGGTACGGGCTGCTGAGCGTTGCCCTATCGGAAGACACAACGACCGAGGTCAACAAGAGCGACCTGCACGAGTCCTTCAAAGCCGCTGCACCCCGGGCACAGACTGGCGACTGGTCCAGCGCCATGCGCAAATTGAAAAGCTGGGTCGGCGCCACCGGAATCAGCGTGCGCAGACCGCGCAACACAGCTGCGAGGGGGCGCACGATCATTCTGCCGCCGCTGTCAGAACTGCGACAAGCATTCGAGCGTGCCACTGGTATTCGCATCGAAGGTGATGCAGATGATTGATTGCAACGTGGTCCAGTTGGACCAACCAAACCCCCAGGCTGAGTCCGACCCTGGACCGCGCACAGCCGCACCAGTGCTTGCTGGGTCCAAGTGGTCCAGCTGGTCCAACCTTTTTATTGAATTAGTAAAAATAGTATTGAAAGGGTTCCAACAGAGCCCCCAGCCTCACCAGCAGCACGCGTTACTGACTTGTCGGAATATCCCGGTCCAGTGGGACCAGTTGGACCAAGCCAATACACATGCGGTTCTTGGCGGATCAAACAGTTGCAGCAGAAGGCGCACTACCTGGACCAACAGTGCTTCGCAAGGGCTTAGCCAACCGTCGCGCAGGCGCCGTAGCATGACGAACCCGGGGCGTGCGCGACAGCATGCCTGCCTCCACCAGCGCGGTCATGTCGTGCATGCTGCCCACTGCCACGCTGCGCTGCGCTTGCTACGCAGTGTTCATCCTGCCCGACATCACCGCTTTACTTCTTCTGGCAGGCTGTATCTCAAGTCAGGTGGCAAGGCGGGGTACCGCCATGCCACGCCCCATGGTGTCGGCTCGCTGGCGCATCGTGCTGGCAACACAGCCGTGGTATTCGTGGCAGTAGGGGCACACGCACGCTACGGGCACCCACTGCGTGGCCCTTCGGGTTTACATAGGGTGCTGTTTTGTGAAGTAGCCGCCAGTCACTGCGCTAAAGCTCCGTTTGGTGTCGCCTACCGCTGCCGCGCCCTCACGGGTTTACAAAACCCACCCTATGCAAAGTCCCTGCGCTGGTGGCTGCGGTCTGCTGTCGCCGTGGCATTGGTCAGGCGCTACGCGCTTTGTTTGGTCAGTGGCCTGCGGCCAGTCATCACCTGTGTGCCCTCGCCCACCCACCGGGGCCTCGCCGCTGCGCGGCATTGGCCCCCGCGCGCCGGTTGCCCGTCCGCCCCCCGAGGGGGCTCCCTCAACCGCGCGTCAACTCTCTCAAACTTTGCACCACTTTTTACCTGAAGGAACTACGCCATGCACAACTCTGAAATCATTTACAAGAACCTCGCCAAAGACTGGATTGACACCATCCTCAGCCCCGATCTCGTGGCCATCGAACCGGACTTGATCGGCCGGGTCAAGGGCACGGGGGAGGATATGGCATCAGTGCGCAGCGGCACTGCTTTACTCACATCCGCCAGCGTACCGTT
>QYPX01000073.1 GCA_007280205.1 Comamonadaceae bacterium | reverse complement strand
TCGGCAAAAACCGGCTCGGGGTCAAGCTCGTTGAAGATCTCGTGGTACAGCGTCTCGAAGCAGTGCGCGGTCACGACCTCTTTGGGCGCTGCCGCCGCAAAGTCACGGCTGCCCTGCGGCTTGACCAGCTTGTCGGCTCCGGCGTAGAGCAACAGGGTTGGCACCCTCCAGCTCGGCGCCAGCGCCACCGTGGCCGGACCCTCATCGGCAATAAAGCGTGCCAGTCGGGCCGAGATGCGGTCGTGCACCAGCTTGTCAGCGCGGTAGGCCGCAACCACCTCCGGGTCATGCGAGATCATGGAGGGGTCCAGGCCATTGCCAACCCGCAGATCGGGCGCAATTTTCGGCAGCACCGAGACCAGGAATTTCTGGAAAGCACTCAAACCCGGGTCCAGCGCTGGCGACGACAGCACCAGCGCCTCGACTGGCCGCATGGCCAGCGAAACGAAACGCGCCGCCACCAGGCCACCCAGGCTGTGTCCGAGCAGGATCAAGGGCATCTTCGAGCTCATGCGCAATCGGGTGCTGTCGACGATGTCGGCCAGATCGTCAAGCAGGCGATGCGCTGTGGGCAAGCCACCGCGTGCACCACCGGACTCGCCGTGACCGTACTGGTCGGGGCCGCGCACCGCAAAACCCCAGCTGTTGAGCCGGCGCGCCACGTGGTCATAGCGCCCGGCGTGTTCGCCCAGACCATGCACCAGCAGAACAACGCCACGCATCGGCTGGTCGTCGTCCAGCGGCCAGTCCTGAATGGCAAGATTGTCACCATCAACGGCAACAAAGGTGGAGAGCGTGCTTTCGGTATTCATTGGAAGTTTGCCAATTGTGGCGCGTATCATGCCACGTCTCACTATACGATAGTCGATCCTGTGGTTATCAAAATTTCAGCCCAAAGACAAGCCATGCCAGCCATTTCCAGCACCTCTTGCATTACATCGGCAATCCGGCGACGCCACTGCTTGACCCTGTTCGCCACACTCTGTCTGGCCGGCCAGCCAGGTCTGGCGCAGGGGCGCCGAGCACTGCGCATCTCCACGCCAGCGGTGCCCGATGACTGGCACGCACGGATGTGGACGGTGTTCAAAGACCAGCTCGACCAGAGTCTGCCGGGTCAGTTTGATGTGCAGATCAGCCTGAACGCCTCGCTCTTCAAGCAGGGCGCGGAGCCGGTCGCGATGGCGCGCGGGAATCTGGAGATGACGACTGTTTCGGCCTTCGACATCGCCAAACTGGTGAACGAGTTTTCGATCTTCACGGCCGGCTACATCATCCGTGACCCGGCGCACCTGATGAAGGTGTTCAATGGTCCCATCGGCGAAGAACTGTTCAAGCTGGTCAGCCAGAAAATGGACATCACGGTGCTGGCACCGATTTACTACGGCACGCGCCAGCTCAATCTGCGTGATGTGCGCAAGCTCAACACGCCGGCGGACCTCAAGGGCGTCAAGCTGCGCATGCCCGGCAGCAAGGAGTGGCTGTTTCTGGGCGAAGCGCTGGGTGCCACGGCTACGCCGCTGGCCTTTGGCGAGGTCTATCTGGGTCTGCGTACCGGCACCATCGATGCGCAGGACAATCCGTTGCCCACGGTGAAAAGTGCCAAGTTTTACGAAGTCACGAAGCAGATCACCCTGACCAGTCACCTGGTGGACGTGCTTTTTATCGGGGTTTCCAACAAGCTGTGGGACAGCCTGAACACGGATCAAAAGGGCAAGCTCAAGAGCGCCGCTCAAGCCGCGGCCAATTACAACAACGAGAAGCGCATTGCCGACGAGAAAGAGTTGATAGGCTACTTCAAGGGCCAGGGCCTGAGCGTCACCACGCCTGACCTGGACGCCTTCCGCAAGTCGGTGCAAGCCACCTACCTGCAATCCGAATACGCCAAGCTCTGGCCCAAAGGTCTGCTGGAACGTATCAACGCCACCAAGTAACAGCCGATGTTGAAGCACTTGCGCGGCGCGGCCAATGCCATCGGCGTCGGACTGTTTGCCCTGCTGTTCCTGGTGTTCGTGGTGCAGGTGGTCGCGCGTTTTGTCTTCAATATGCCGCTGGCCTGGACCGACGAAGCAGCGGTCATCCTGTATTTGTGGGCGATTCTGTGGGGTGCCGCGCTGGTCTGCAGCGACAAGGAAAACGTCGCCTTTGACCTGCTCTACCAGAAGGCAACACCGCCCATGCAACGTGGCATGGCGCTCGCCGCCTGCGCCCTGATCGGCGTGCTGGCGGCCTGGGCCTTGCCGGGGTCCCTTGACTACATCCACTTCATGCAACGCGAAAGAACGCCGGTGCTGGGGCTGCCCTTTCACTGGGTCTTTGCGCCCTTCGGGATCTTGCTGCTCGCCCTGGCGCTGCGTTCTGCCTGGCGCATTTACCGACTGCTGGGACGCCACTGGCGGGACCACTTGTGAGCAACGCCCTGATCACGCTCCTGGTCGTGTTGGTGGCAGGCATGCTGCTGCGAGCACCGATCGCTTTTGCCATGCTGGTCAGCGGCATTGCCTACCTGATTGTCAAGGGGCACGACCTGGGGCTGGCCGCAGAACAAATCCTGAACGGCCTGTACAACGGTTACGTGCTGCTGGCCGTGCCACTGTTCGTGTTTGCCGCCAACCTGATGAATGCCGGCACCATCAGCGAGCGCTTGTTCGACTTCTCGCGCGTGCTGGTGGGGCGCATGCGCGGCGGCCTGGCCCAGGTCGACATTCTGGTCAGTGTGATTTTCTCCGGCATGAGCGGCAGCGCCATTGCCGACGCCGCCGGCCCGGGACTGGTGACAATCAAGCAGATGCTGAAGAAGCCCGAATACAGCCCGGGCTTTGCCGGCGCCGTGGTGGTGGCCAGCGCCACCATAGGCCCCATCATCCCGCCGTCAATTCCGATGGTGATCTACGCCCTGGTATCCGGCACTTCGGTTGGCGCCCTCTTTCTGGGCGGCGTGTTGCCGGGCCTGCTGATGGCAGCACTGCTGATGCTGGGTGTGCAGATCATTGCGAGCCGTCGCAACATGCCCAAGGACGATCCCGTACCGCGCAGCGCCCTGCCCGGCATCCTGTTGCGCGGCTTGCTGCCCCTGACGCTGCCGGCGGTTTTGTTGACTGGCATTTACAGCGGCGCCTTCACGCCGACCGAGGCTGCTGCGGTGGCTGCGCTGCACGCACTGGTGCTGGCCGGTGGTGTCTACCGCGCGTTTTCGCCTCGCGCGCTGTATGCGGTGACGCTGGAGTCGCTGCGCTCCAGCGCCGTCATCACCATGATCATTGCCAGCGCCTACCTGCTCAACTATGCTTTTGCCACCGAAGGCATTCCAAACCAGCTGGCGCTGTGGGTCAGCGGCCTGCAGTTAAGTCAGTTGCAGTTCCTGTTGCTGGTCAACGCCGTGTTTCTGGTACTGGGCTGCTTTCTGGATGTCTCGGTGATGCTGCTGGTGTTTGTTCCCATGCTGATCCCGACCGCCAAGCTGCTGGGCGTCGATCTGGTTCACTTCGGTGTCGTGGTGGTCGTCAACATGATGATCGGCCTGGTGACACCGCCCTTTGGCATGCTGCTGTTCGTGACCAACGCGCTGACCGGCATCCCGCTCAAGGACATGGTGCGCGAGGGCTGGCCGTTCACCGTGCTGCTGATGCTGGCGCTGCTGCTGCTGACGCTGTTCCCGCAGATTGTGCTGTGGCTGCCGCAGAGCATGGGCTATGTGACGCACTGACACCGACAGACCTAAACGGCTGCGCGCTTTGACTTAGTCCGACCCGCGCGACCGGTTATGCGTACTGTTTGCTCCGTCAGCGCCAGCAAACCTAGGAGCGCTTCGTTCACCGCTTTGGAAGTTGGAAAGGCTTTTGCAATAGCTGGATCAAGCAGAGCGACAGCAGTGCCCTCGGCTGCTTCTTTGTGAAATTTGCCTCGCTCCAAACTTACGAAATCCGCCCGTTTGTACTCGGTTCGCATTTCATCATTGGCCCTCTTCATAAAGCTTCCTTTCTGCACGAGTAACGCGCCTTGCGCTGATAAGGCGGATGCCGCCGGGACGATAAGTATGCGACACCGCGAGCAAACGTCCAAGACTCGACAGGCCAAAGGTAATGTAACGGGATTCTGCCAAAGAGTGATCTGGATCGGGGCCGGACAAGGCGAGCTGGTCAAGGAATACCGTCGCACCTTCGTCAAACGAGACGCCATGCTTGCCGATATTGGTTTTGGCTTTGGGTGAATCCCACTCAAATTTCATTGCGAAGATCCCGACTTATAGAGCTAGGGCTCTCGATCAAAGTAGTCCAAATATTGCACTGGTTTAAGAAAGAACGGCTGCGTACTTTCAAATAACAGGTAATAGCTTTTGGTTGAAGTCACGTTCGGTGTTGAGAATTTTCGTGCAAATATCGGCGGCTCGTGCCGCTCTGAACTGCTGGTGTAAGCGCCACAAATATTGGCGGGTGGCAAAGGGTTGTTGGGTGGTCCAAACCACTCCGTGACAGATTTATACATCGCTCCAACATCCATGCCGACGTGCAACCCGTCTGTCGGCGAAATGCGAACGGCGAACTCGACCACCAACGCAGCATTTCCTGGTGTCTTGCTGGAAACCTCATACGTTCGCACAATTCCATTTTTGAGCCGCGCATCCCTTGCCCCTCGGGGAGAGGCTGTGACCCCCGCAAGAAGCTCTTCGCAACCAGCCTGAAATGCCTTATTGGTGAAGTTCGCGTACAGCTTATCGCGAAGCATGACTGGAACTTTGCACGGGATGAAAAGAGCCGGAACAACGAACTTATCACCCAGACCTTTGTCCTCTGCCAGTTCCATAACAAGTCCCGTTGCGACCTCTTTTTTCACCCAGTTCGACTCGACCGAAGCAGGAGTAAGACAAACAACTAACCGATCTGAAGACTCGATTCCTTCACCAATTCTCTGCACTAACGAGTCACCTACCGTCATGCGCCAAGAATCGATCCATACCGTGAGGCCGCGAGAGGTTAGAAAGGAGCCGATAGCTTCGACTGCGTCTTTATCGGTTGATGTGTGGCTCAAGAAAACTTGCATGATGGTTCCTAATCAAGATGCAGAACAGAAAGACTTCCTCGCATCTTTCTACACGCCATACGCCAACCCCGTCGTTGCCAACCCCACCAGATCAATCCGCGTCTGATTGGTCGCAGACTCAGCCAGGTGCCACAGGAAATTACCTTGTGTGGCGAAGTCAGTCTCGGTGTTGAGGGATGTCACGGCATTGGTCAGTGTTGTTGCATCTGGCGCTACGCCGTTCACGTTGGTTAGCAAGTAAGTGTGCCGACAGATATCCGGAAAATGGGGGATACGCTCATCTTGGCCTGTGTGACCGGTTGCCACCTGCATTCGTCGTCATACCCACCGCTTCAACTCCTGCAATCCCACAATCCCAATGGTCCGGTACGGATTGAGTTCCAGTAGGTGAATGTCGCTCGACACCAGGATATCGGCTTTCGCGGTCAGCGCCAGTTCAAGAAACTTGTTGTCCTTTGCGTCGCGACAATCCTGCACTCTCTCTATAACTTCAACCACCTTCACCGCTGATTGGTAGAGCGTTGCCCATGCCAGGCGCTGGCCAAGCGGGCGCCACGCATCAAACTTGGGCCGCGACAAGACCGTTAGTAATTCGACAAGCGCCTCCTGGGAGGCAAAAACGTCGTGATAGAGAATGGCCTGCCGGAAGATCTGCGCCGGTTCGCGCTCGGGGTGAAGGCAGATCGGAATCAGCGCACTGGTATCAAAGACGATGCGCTTACGGGCGGAGTTCATGCACGAGCTCATTTATTTGCTCCAGCGTAAGCTCGGGAGCATCGACGTTCGCGGCTGGCATGGCGTCCATGAACTGCGTCAAGCGCCTGGCGTTGTACTCACGCAATGCGTCGGTCGCCAAGCCGTAAGGCAGGATCATCATGGTCGGGGTGCCGTACTGGGTCACGGCAACCGGCTCGCCGCCCTTGACGATGTTGGCGATGCTGCCGAACTTGTTTTGTACTTCGGCCGAGGACAAGGTTTTCATGGTTACATCTCATCATGTTAGCTAACATCTATATATTAGCCATCTTGTCTAGAAAATCAAGGGTGAATTTGACTTTTCGAGAAAGCGGTGCTACATGGTGTCAAATTGGCACCAATCTGCTAGACTTCGCGTGTTGAAAACAGGAAATACCCATGACCAGTACTACCCTTGATAGGGGCCGCATTACCGCCCGGGTGCCTCTTCAGGTGCAGGAGACGCTGGCCATGGCGGCAGACATGATTGGCGCCACCGTCAACCAGTTCGTGGTTCAGACCGCCTTGCGGGAGGCCGAGCGCATCATTGAGCAAGAACGCGTCATCAAGCTCTCGGCGCGGGACGCAGCAGCTTTTCTGAAGGCGCTTGAGCATCCGCTGCCTCCCAACAAAAAGCTGAAGGCAGCACTCCGCAACTACCAGAGCAGCAGTCATGATCAAACTGGAACCCTTGACTGGGCGCCACAAGCGAAGCGCGTTTGACTGCGGCGCCGCGGCGCTCAATGCCTGGCTGAAGCAAACCGCACTACAGCATCAAGACAAGGGAATTTCAAGAACCTTTGTCGCCGTGCCGGCTGACCAGAATGCGGTTCAGGCATGCGCCCAGTCGGGCTACCAGGATGTCAACGAGGCCAGCATTTTGGGGTATTACGCCCTGGCTTCGGCCTTTGTTACGTTCGAGCAATTGCCCGAGGCAGTGGCCAAGCGCTACCCACGCCAGATTCCGGTGACGCGCTTGGGCCGTTTGGCTGTGCGCACCGACATGCAGGCTCAGGGCTTGGGGGAATTGTTGTTGCTTGATGCCATAGCGCGCGCCAGAAATGCAGCTCAACAAGTCGGCAGCGCGGGGCTGTTTGTGGATGCCAAGGACAACAAGGCAGTCCGGTTTTACCAAAAGTACGGTTTTCAGGCCAGTGGCGACCCGCTATTGACACTCTATCTGGCGCTGTGGTGAGGATGCGCTCTGGGCTGGGCTACACCGTATACACCAGCCCCGTCGCGGCCAGGCCCACCAGATCAATCCGCGTCTGATTGGTCGCAGACTCAGCCAGGTGCCACAGGAAATTACCTTGTGTGGCGAAGTCAGTCTCGGTGTTGAGGGATGTCAC
>QYPX01000096.1 GCA_007280205.1 Comamonadaceae bacterium | reverse complement strand
CCGCCGACCTGTCCGTCACCATGGGTCTGTCGGTCTCGGTCCTGTTCATTTGTCTGTTCTACAACATCAAGATCAAGGGCATCGGCGGTTGGGCCCATGAGTTGGTGTCGGCGCCCTTTGGTACCAGCAAGAACCCGGTTTTCTTCGTCATTCTGGCGTTGGTGAATATTGCCGAGCAGCTGATCTCGTTTACCGCCAAGACCGTGTCGCACGGCATGCGGCTGTTTGGCAATATGTACGCGGGTGAGCTGGTCTTCATGCTGATCGCCCTGCTCGGTGGTTCCTGGGCCTTCTCGGCAGCGCCTGGCGATTTGATGCTTTTGGCACTGCTCGTGATAGCAGGGCGGGCGTGGGCGGTGTTCCACATCATCATCATTCTGTTGCAGGCTTTCGTGTTCATGATGTTGACCTTGGTTTACATCGGGCAGGCGCATGACGCGCATTAATTTTGGTTTCGTTTTGCTTTGTTTTTCGTTAATTTAGGAGTCAATCATGGAAGTTATTAGTTTTGCTGCTCTGGCTGCTGGTCTGATCATTGGTTTGGGCGCGCTCGGTGCCTGTATCGGTATCGGCATCATGGGCAGCAAGTACCTTGAAGCAGCTGCGCGTCAACCCGAACTGATGGGTGAACTGCAGACCAAGATGTTCGTGCTGGCCGGTCTGATTGACGCTGCGTTCATTATCGGTACCGGTATTGCGCTGTGGTTTGCCACTGCCAATCCGTTCCTCGCTCAAATCGCCCGTCTGGTCAAGTAAGCACTGCCTGCAACACCTTGTTGAGGGAGAAACACAGTGAACATTAATGGAACTCTGGTAGCTCAGGCTATCGTCTTCGCATTGCTGGTGCTGTTCACGATGAAGTTCGTGTGGCCGCCTATCGCGGCTGCACTGGACGCGCGTGCCAGCAAGATTGCCGACGGCCTGTCAGCCGCCGACAAAGCCAAAGCCGAGCTGTCGACCGCGAACAAGCGCGTCGAAGCCGAATTGGCCAAGTCGCGCGCCGAGACCACAGCCCGTCTGGCAGACGCCGAGCGACGCGGTCAAGCCATCGTGGAAGAAGCCAAAGCCAAGGCAACCGAGGAGGGCAACAAGATTGTTGCCGCAGCCAAAGTTGAAGCCCAGCAGCAGGCGCTGCGCGCACGCGAAAGCCTGCGCGAGCAGGTTGCGGTACTGGCTGTCAAGGGTGCCGAGCAGATTCTTCGCAAAGAAGTCAACGCCGGCGTCCATGCTGATTTGCTTGGTCGCTTGAAGGCCGAGCTCTAAGAGGACAACCATGGCCGAACTTGCCACCATTGCCCGACCCTACGCTGAAGCATTGTTCAAGGCGAGCTGCGCCGATTTGAATGGCGCTGCGGTCTGGGTTGAGGCCTTGCAGGAAATTGCGAAGAATGCGCAATTGCAGCAATTCGCTGACAACCCCAATGTCACCCATTCGCAGGTGTTCGATGTCATTACCGGCGTGGCCAAGGTGGCGCTGCCGGAGATGGCGAAGAACTTTTTGCGCACCGTGATCGAGAACGGACGTCTGAGTGCCTTGCCTGAAATTGCCGAGCAGTTCCGGGTCCTGAAGAATGCGCAAAGCGGTTCTTCCGATGCCATCGTTTACAGCGCTTTCGATATCGACAGTGCGGCACTGGTGGAATTGACGGCAACGCTGGAGAAGCGCTTTGAGCGCAAACTCAACGTCAGCGTGCAACTGGAGCCCGAACTGATCGGTGGTATTCGGGTGGTGGTGGGTGATGAGGTTCTTGACTCTTCCGTCAAGGCCTCGCTGGAACAAATGAAAATGGCCTTAACCGCTTGAGGCGCAAGCCCCAGGTTGGCGCAGGCCCCCTTAACGAAAGAAGGAAAGAGTCATGCAACTCAATCCCGCAGAGATTTCTGAACTGATCAAGAGTCGTATTGAAGGCCTGTCTGACAGCGCCAACATCCGCAATCAGGGAACCGTTGTGTCAGTGACCGATGGTATTTGCCGCATTCACGGCCTGTCGGACGTGATGCAGGGCGAAATGCTCGAATTCCCGGCCGACGCCGAGGGTCAGCCGAGCTACGGCCTGGCGCTCAATCTGGAGCGTGACTCGGTGGGCGCCGTGATTTTGGGTGCTTACGAACATATTTCCGAAGGCGATACCGTCAAGTGCACGGGCCGGATTCTGGAAGTGCCGGTGGGCCCGGAGCTCAAGGGCCGCGTTGTCAACGCGCTGGGTCAGCCGATTGACGGCAAGGGCCCGATCAACGCCAAGATGACGGACGTGATTGAAAAAGTGGCACCGGGCGTGATTGCACGCCAATCGGTGAGCCAGCCCATGCAGACCGGCTTGAAGTCGATCGACTCGATGGTGCCAGTGGGTCGCGGCCAGCGCGAACTGATCATTGGCGATCGTCAGACCGGCAAGACCGCTGTCGCGATTGACGCCATCATCAACCAGAAGGGTCAGAGCATGACCTGCGTTTATGTCGCCATTGGCCAGAAGGCCTCGAGCGTCAAGAACGTGGTGCGCGCCCTGGAACAAGCCGGCGCCATGGCCTACACCATTGTCGTTGCCGCCACGGCTTCCGAGTCGGCTGCCATGCAGTATGTCAGCGCCTACTCTGGTTGCACGATGGGCGAATACTTCCGCGATCGCGGCGAAGACGCCATGATTGTTTATGACGATCTGAGCAAGCAGGCGGTCGCCTATCGCCAGGTCTCTTTGCTGCTGCGCCGTCCGCCAGGCCGCGAAGCCTACCCCGGCGACGTGTTCTATCTACACAGCCGTCTGCTCGAGCGCGCTGCCCGCGTCAACGAAAAATACGTGGAAGACTTCACCAAGGGTGCCGTCAAGGGCAAGACCGGTTCCCTGACCGCGCTGCCCATCATTGAAACACAGGCCGGTGACGTTTCGGCCTTCGTGCCGACCAACGTGATTTCGATCACCGATGGCCAGATCTTCCTGGAAACCTCGCTCTTCAACGCCGGTGTTCGCCCTGCCATCAACGCCGGTATTTCGGTCTCGCGCGTCGGTGGTGCAGCTCAAACCAAGTTGATCAAGAGTCAGTCCGGCGGTATCCGTACCGATCTGGCCCAGTACCGCGAACTCGCAGCTTTTGCCCAGTTTGCCTCCGATCTGGATGAGGCGACCCGCAAGCAACTCGATCGCGGTGCGCGCGTCACGGAGTTGCTCAAGCAGGCGCAATACAGTCCGCTGCCGATTTCGCTGATGGCGGCGACGCTGTTCGCTGTGAACAAGGGCTTCATGGACGACGTCGAGGTCAAGAAGGTTCTTTCGCTCGAACACGGCCTGCATGCTTACCTCAAGGACAAGCACGCAGCCCTGCTCGCCAAACTCGAAGCCGACAAGGCCATGGACAAGGATGCCGAGGCTGAGTTGACAGCCGCAGTCACCGCGTTCAAGAAGTCGTTTGCTTGAGTTTCCCTACCTAAACAGGAGCCAACATGGCAGCAGGTAAGGAAATACGCGGCAAGATCAGCTCGGTGGAGAACACCAAGAAGATCACCAAGGCGATGGAAATGGTGGCGGCCAGCAAGATGCGCAAGGCGCAGGATCGCATGCGTGCGGCTCGTCCGTATGCCGAAAAAATCCGCAATATTGCAAGCAACCTGGGTCGCGCCAATCCGGAATATGTGCACGCTTTCATGAAGCCTAACGACGCCAAGTCGGCAGGCCTGATTGTGGTGAGCACGGACAAGGGGCTGTGCGGCGGCATGAACACCAACGTGCTGCGTGGCGTCACCAACAAGTTGCGGGAATTGCAGGCTGCTGGAATGTCGGCGCAGGCCGTCGCCATTGGCAACAAGGGCCTTGGTTTCTTGAATCGCATCGGTGCCAAAGTGGTCTCGCACGCCACGCATCTTGGCGACACGCCACACCTGGACAAGCTGATCGGACCCGTCAAGGTCCTTCTTGACGCCTATGCCAGAGGTGAGGTGAACGCGGTCTACCTGTGCTACACCAGGTTCATCAACACCATGAAGCAAGAGCCCGTGGTGCAGCCGTTGTTGCCCCTGTCGGCCAGCGCGATGCAAATCGAGACCGACGCCAGCGAAGCCAAAGCCGGCGTCAAGCACGCCTGGGATTACATCTACGAGCCCGACCCGCAGGCCGTGATTGACGAGTTGTTGGTGCGCTATGTGGAGGCGCTGGTGTACCAGGCGCTGGCAGAGAACATGGCGTCCGAGCAATCGTCGCGCATGGTGGCCATGAAGTCGGCCACCGACAACGCGGTGAGCGTGATTGCAGAACTCAAACTGGTCTACAACAAGACACGTCAGGCTGCGATCACGAAAGAACTTTCAGAAATTGTTGCCGGTGCGGCAGCGGTTTAAACGTATTTATTTTTGGAGCAAAAAATGGCTCAGGTCCAAGGCAAGATTGTTCAGTGTATTGGTGCGGTGGTGGACGTGGAATTTCCACGTGACCGGATGCCCAAAATCTATGACGCCCTCAAACTTGAGGGCTCGGCATTGACACTGGAAGTACAGCAGCAACTTGGCGACGGTATCGTGCGCACCATTGCGCTCGGTACATCCGACGGTTTGCGCCGCGGTCTGATGGTGTCCAACACCGGCAACCCGATCATGATCCCGGTGGGCAAGGCCACTTTGGGCCGCATCATGGACGTGCTCGGTACGCCGATTGACGAGCGTGGCCCGGTCAATGCTGAGAAACAGATGTCAATTCACCGCAAGGCCCCAACCTACGATGAGCTCAGCCCGTCGCAGGAGTTGCTGGAAACCGGCATCAAGGTGATTGACCTGGTGTGCCCGTTTGCCAAGGGCGGCAAGGTCGGTCTGTTCGGTGGCGCCGGTGTCGGCAAGACCGTCAACATGATGGAGCTGATCAACAACATCGCCAAGGCGCACAGCGGCTTGTCGGTGTTTGCCGGCGTCGGCGAGCGGACCCGCGAGGGCAATGACTTCTACCACGAGATGATGGACTCGGGCGTGGTCAACAGCAAGAACCTGGGTGAATCCAAAGTGTCCATGGTTTACGGCCAGATGAACGAGCCCCCGGGCAACCGTCTGCGCGTGGCTTTGACCGGTCTGACCATTGCCGAGTCCTTCCGCGATGAAGGCAAGGACGTGCTGTTCTTCGTTGACAACATCTATCGTTTCACCCTGGCCGGTACCGAGGTGTCGGCCCTCTTGGGTCGTATGCCTTCGGCGGTGGGCTATCAGCCTACGCTGGCCGAGGAAATGGGTCGCCTGCAAGAGCGAATCACCTCTACCAAAGTCGGCTCCATCACTTCGATCCAGGCCGTTTACGTGCCGGCCGATGACTTGACCGACCCAAGCCCCGCCACCACCTTTGCCCACCTGGACTCCACCGTGGTGCTGAGCCGTGACATCGCTTCGCTGGGCATTTACCCGGCGGTCGATCCGCTCGACTCCACCAGCCGCCAGCTTGACCCCCTGGTGGTCGGCGCCGACCACTATGAAACGGCCCGCGCCGTGCAGGGCACCTTGCAGCGTTACAAGGAACTGCGCGACATCATCGCCATTCTCGGCATGGACGAGTTGGCACCTGAAGACAAACTGGCCGTGGCACGTGCCCGCAAGATCCAGCGTTTCCTGTCGCAACCTTTTCACGTTGCTGAAGTGTTTACCGGAACGCCCGGCAAGTACGTCAGCCTGGCCGAGACGATTCGCGGCTTCAAGATGATCGTGGCGGGTGAATGTGATCATTTGCCGGAGCAGGCCTTCTACATGGTTGGCACGATCGACGAAGCCTTCGAGAAGGCGAAGAAAATGTAATAACCTTGAGGGACAGACCTTTAGCGCTGTCCCCAACTGGCTAGGAATATATGAACACCATCCACGTCGATGTGGTCAGTGCCGAAGAGTCCATCTTCTCCGGTGAGGCGCGTTTTGTTGCCTTGCCCGGCGAAGCGGGTGAGCTTGGCATTTACCCGCGCCACACGCCCTTGATCACGCGCATCAAGGCTGGCTCCGTGCGCATTGAACAGGCCGATGGCAGCGAGGAGTTCATCTTCGTCGCCGGCGGCATTCTTGAAGTGCAGCCGCATTGCGTTACCGTGCTGTCTGACACCGCCATCCGCGGCAAGGATCTGGATGACGAGAAGGCCAATGAGGCCAAGGCCGCGGCTGAAGAATCCATCAAGAACGCCAAGACCGACATCGATCTGGCCAAAGCCACCTCCGAACTCTCCATCATGCTGGCGCAGATTGCGGCACTGCGCAAATACCGTCAGAAGAAGTAGGCTCAGCCAAGCATCGGTGTATCGGGCAGCTCGTTGCGGTTGCTCTGAGCGCTGGCCAGCGCAAAGTGTTGCTCCAGCAGCGACGAAACCTCGGCCAGCGCCTGGGCCAGGCCCTCTTCAAACCGACCCGTCGCAAAAGCGCCACTCATGCGCGCTACCAGGGACTGCCAGGTCTGTGCATCGACCAGGTCGTTGAGCCCTCGATCAGCCACAATCTCGATCTTTCGCTCGGCCAGCAGGAGGTAAATCAGCACACCATTGTTGCCGGCCGTGTCCCAGACCCGCAGCTCACCAAACAGGGCAAGCGCGCGCTGGCGCACAAGTTGGGAGCTTGGTGACTTGCGCAGAACATAGGCCAGAGGCAGTCCGGCCTCGACAAAAATCCGGATTTCACCCGAGTGTCGCCGCTCACTCACGGTCACCGCGTCTCTCAGGCGCTGCAGCGCGGCCGGGCCGATGGCACGACGGGTATCGGCCTGGTCGAGCCAGAGATGCTTGACAAAGCGTCGAAAACGGCTGTTCATCACCAGTCTCCCGAGGCGCCACCGCCGCCAAAATCACCACCACCACCGGAGCTGAAGCCGCCACCAGAACCTGAGCCGAAGCCACCGCCACCGCCCCAACCGGTATGATGCCCGGAACCCCATGCGACGCCTGAAAGGCCGCGCGCAGCACTCGAAAGCAGTGCAAACAACATGGCCGCCAGCGCCGCCAGACCCGCAACGAGAAGGCTCGAGGTGATCAACAGCGCAATCACCCCGACGGCACCGCCCGTCACCAGCGAGCCCAGCCGGGTGCCCATGACCCGGCGCGCCAGGCCAGCCACCACCGGAACGGCGAAGAAGATGAAGACCGCCAGATCGATCCAGTCAAATCCGACCTTGACGTTGTTGAACACCGAGGCCTTGGCCGGCTCTGGCAGGGCCTCGGCACGGATCAGCGTCATGATCTGTTCACTGGCCGCATCCAATCCACCGGCAAAGTCGCCCTGCCTGAAACGTGGCGTGATCGCCTCGTCAATGATGCGCCTGGAGGCCAGGTCGGGTATGGCGCCCTCCAGCGTCTTGGCCACTTCAATGCGGACCTTGCGGTCGTTTTTGGCGACGACCAGCAGCAGCCCGTCGCCAACGCCCTTGCGGCCAATCTTCCAGCTATCAGCCACGCGCTGGGCGTAACTGGCAATGTCCTCCGGCTGGGTGGTGGACACCAGCAGCAGGACAATTTGCGCACCGTGGCTTTGTTCAAATGCAGCGAGCTTGGCCTCAAGTTGCGCCAGCTGCGCCGCGTCCAGCGTCGCTGAGTGGTCAACCACATGAGCTGTGAGCGCCGGTACTGCCTGTTGCGCCTGCGCCAGCGAGAGCAAGAGGCCAGCGCACAAGGCCAACAGCATCCTGCTCCACTTCACCAACCCAACGGACTGGCCTTTTGGCGCTGTCATTTTTTGTTGAAATCAACCACCGGAGAAGTTGAAATGGCAGCCTCGTTCTGAACCGTGAAGCTCGGTTTGGGCTGGTAGCTGAACACCATGGCGGTCAGATTGCTGGGGAAACTGCGTGCCAGCACGTTGTAGGCCTGCACCGCCTGGATGTAGCGGTTGCGCGCCACCGTCACGCGGTTTTCCGTGCCCTCAAGTTGCACCCGCAAATCCTTGAAACCCTCGTTGGCCCTCAGGCTCGGGTAACGCTCCGACACCACCATCAAACGGCTCAAAGCGGACCCCAACTCACCCTGGGCGGCCTGGAATTTCTGGAAGGCCTGCGGGTTGTTCAGCGTTTCTGGCGTCACCTGAATCGAAGTTGCCTTGGCGCGCGCCTCCACCACCTTGGTCAGGGTCTCCTGCTCGAAGGCAGCTTCGCCCTTGACGGTAGCCACGATATTGGGAACCAGGTCGGCGCGGCGCTGGTACTGGTTGAGAACTTCGCTCCAGGCCGAGGTGGTCTGTTCGTCCAGGCGCTGAAAATCGTTGTAGCCGCAGCCCGTCAGGGCGGCAGCGCTGAGCAGGATCAGGAACCAGCGTGTCATAAGAAGAACTCCCGTAAGTGAGCCGTAACAGTAGCACAAACCAGGCGGCAGCGGCTAGCCCCATCAGAAAAGTGCCCGGCGCAACAAGCCGTACTCAAATCACGGCAAAATCGGGCCATGTCAAAAACAAAAAAGCACGCCGCGACCTTGGGTGGATCGGCCGACGATATCGAAGCTGCGTTCTATGAAGCGCTGCAGAACGCCGACCTGGAAAAACTCATGGCCTGCTGGGCCGACGAAGACGATCTGGTTTGCGTGCATCCGAGCGGCCCGCGCCTGATCGGCGTGGCGGCCATACGTTCCGCTTTTGAAGCCATGTTTTCCAAGGGCAGCATCCGTGCCTGGCCGGAGGCGCTGCGCAAGGTCGAGTCGCTCGTCAGCAGTGTGCACAATCTGCGCGAACGCATCGAAGTACTGACCGAAGAAGGCCCGCGCCAGGTCTATGTGGTTGCCACCAACGTTTATCACAAGACGGCGCAGGGCTGGCGCCTGGTGGCGCACCATGCCAGTCCGGCTACCGATCAGGAGGCGCAGGAAATCATGCCGCTGCCGCACGTTCTGCACTAGGGCAAACCGGTGTCAAAGGCATGGATGAAATCGTCAAACAGGCGCTGACCAAATGGCCCAGGGTACCTGCCTGTTACGGCTGGCTCGGCCTCGATGCGCGCGGCAACTGGTACCTGCGCGACGACCATGTTCAGGCGCAGGGGCCGTTTTCTGCTGGATTGGCGCAGAGCAAGGGCGAGCGCCTTGAACACAGCCGGCTGATCGAATTCATCGGTCGCAACTACGAGCATGATGCCTGCGGTCAGTGGTTTTTCCAGAACGGTCCGCAGCGGGTCTATGTGGAACTCGAAACAACGCCCTTCATCTGGCACCTTGATGCTGACTTGACGCTGCAAAGTCACACCGGTCAGGCGGCTCAGGCGCAGGGTGCGCTGCTGGACGAACAGGGTCGCCTGTACCTGCAGACCGACATCGGCTTCGGACTCGTGCACAGCATGGACATGGGTCACGCGGCAAATGCCGTCGAACGAGGCCTGTGGTTACCCGAGGAGGCGCTGTGCGCCGGTTTGCCGGCGCGCTTTGGCTACCTGCTCAGCCCGCAGGCCCGGCAACTGAAAGCTACTTGACGGCCGATGCCGCTGGCGCCGCTGCCGCAGCAGCGGGCGCCTGGGGCTCTTCAAACCTGGCGCCAGCCGCGTTGGCCATGTACGCAACAGCGCGGCCAATCTCCAGTGCGTCAAAAGCGCCGCCTGCCTGAGGAGCCATGGCATTCTTGCCCTTGAGGGCCGAGTTCAGCAAGGCCTCAAAGCCGGTCTTGAGGCGCGGTGCCCAGGCGGCGACGTCGCCAAACTTGGGCGCACCGATCAGACCGGCGGTGTGGCAGGTCGTGCACTGGGCCTTGAAGACCTCTTCGCCGCTCTTGAGTGTGCGGCTGCCGCCGCCCAACTCGATGCGCCCTACCTTTTGAATGCGGGCCATGACGGCTGTTTCCGAGTACAGCGCGCTGTTGGTGGATGTGTCACCCGATGTCACATACTGCACTATGCCGACAATCACGAATATCGGAATCACAAAAGCGCAGAAAACGGCAAGCATCAACTGCCTGGGGTTTTTGATGGGGCCGGTGTCGTCCTCATCGTCAACAGGGGCGTGGTGGTTGTCGCTCATGGAGTTCTCTGGTTTCTGGGCGTTGAAATGGCCGCGATTATAGCGGTCACCCCTGTGAAAACCCCTGCGCTTGGTCCTCATAGAAGCGAACCGAGTTGCGCCCGGCCTCTTTGGCCTCGTACATCGCAACATCGGCGCGCTTGAGGACCTCGTCCTCCGTGTTCTCCATGCCAAGGAACAGCGTAATGCCGATGCTTGCCGTGCAGCGGTGCTCAATCGTTTGTTGCGGGCGTGTCGCATCAGAGTTCAGGGTGATGACATAGGGATCCGCCAGCAGGCTGCGAATCTTCTGCGCCAACAGGCTGGCTTGCCCTCGGGCTTGCGCCTTCTCCGGAGACAGGTCATCGAGCAGCACCACAAACTCGTCCCCGCCAAATCTTGCCACCGTGTCAATTTCCCGCACACAGCTCTTGAGTCGTCTTGCCGCTTCAACCAGCAGCAGATCACCCGCTCCATGCCCGTACTGATCATTGACCGGCTTGAAGTTGTCCAGGTCCATGAACAGCACGGCACTGTATCTACCCTTGCGCTTGCCAGTCAACATGGCCTGGATCAGGCGGTCCTTCAGCAGCAACCGGTTGGCCAGACCGGTCAGCGCATCGTAGTAGGCCAATTGGCGCACGACTTCCTCGTCCTTTCTGCGCTGCGTGATGTCGACAAAGGTAACGACAGCGCCCACCACGGTCCCCTTGTGCAATTGTGGATACGACCAGTACTCAGCCGGAAATGAGCTGCCGTCGCTGCGCCAGACCTCTTCATCGTCGACGTGGGTTCCCTGTCCATGTTTGATGGCCTCAAAGATGCGGTAGTCTTCAATCGGCAAGCGTGTCCCATCCGATTGCTTTGCGTGAATCTGCCAATGCACATTCTTGCCAAGAAGCTCATCCGCATCCTTGTATCCAAGCATACTGAGGCAGGCTTTGTTGCTGAAGGTGCACTTGCCGTCCATGTCGATGCCGTAGATCGCCTCGCCGGTGGAGTTCAGTATCAGATTGATTCTTTCCTGACTCTCCTGCAGTGCATCCTCAAACTGCTTGCGCACGGTAATGTCGCGCAACGCAACCTGAATAGCCACTGCACCATCGTAGACAATGGACGTGCTGCGCAGCTCAACGATGATGGTTGTTCCATCCAGTTTGAGAAATTTCCCCTCAATCATCGGCAAGGCCGTCCCTTGCTCAACGCTGGTGCTGACGCGCGCCCGGGCAATTTCCCTGAAATCCGGGTGGACCAGATCAAACAAGGGTTGCGCCATCAGTTCCTCGGCCGACTTGGCCCCAAACATATGGATTGCGGCCGGATTGACGAAAAGGAGTTTCTTGCCATCGTGAACAACCAGCGACTCGGGTGTCCACTCAGTCAGCGTGCGGTAGCGTTCCTCGCTCTGCTTCAACCCTTCCTGGCGTTGCGCGAGTTCCTCGACGAGACTATTGAAGCCCCCTATCAATAGACCGACTTCGTCTTGCCTGGCGATGGGCAAGGGCTGCCATGCCTGATCCTGGTCCGCTGCGGCAGTCAGGCTTTTCGATGCCGCAACGATGGGCGCAAGCAGGCGTTGGACCAGCCACCATGTCAGGCCACCAGCGAACAGGGTCAGCAACAAAGCGGCCAACAGGACGCGGCGCTGTATCGAGCGTATCGGGGCGAAGGCCTCCTGCGTGGGCAGCGAGACCACCAAAAGCCAGCCCGCCGCCCCGATTCGTGCGGCCGAAGTCAAGACCTCGACGCCCTGGGGGTTGGTGCCAACGACTGTCCTGGTATCGCCCGCAAGAAAATGATCCATCATCGGGTCGACTCCAGGGGCCGGCATGGACTCCATGGTGCGACTTTTGTCGGTGGCGGCGACGATCACCCGGTGTTGCGGCGCGAACAAGGTATAGCCGCCGGTCTTTCCGTAACCGATTTCCAGCAATTCTTCCAGAAAGTTTTCCTGTCCCAGGTTGGTAATTCCCGCGAGGGTCCCGATGACCTGGCCCTGAGCGTCCCGAACGGGTGCTGCCATTCCAATGATGGGGGCTTGCAGTTTCTTGCCGATGACCGGTCGGCCGATGGTCGGTTTGCCCCGACCGATCGCTTCAACGATGTAGTCCCTGTCGCTGTAGCTGACACGGGCTCGCCCGACAGCAGACGGGACCGAAGCAATGGCCACACCATCAAGTCCGGTAACAAAGGTGCCGCCATTGAATCACTGTGGGTAAATTCCCCGCCCCTTGGGGCGTAACGGTATTCTTGGGAGATGAGCGAATACATACACAAGAGCCACAACGTGACGGTGCTGATGTACCACTTGGTTTTTCCAGCGAAGTACAGAAGAGTGGTG
>QYPX01000075.1 GCA_007280205.1 Comamonadaceae bacterium | reverse complement strand
GGCGTACAGCGATATCAGTTCCCCATCAGCGTCTTCGGCCTGGATGGGGATGATCTTGCGCGAACCGGTGTCCTTGCTGTTCAAAAGTGATGTTTCCTGCGATCAGCAATGACTGGCCGGCGCAGACTACTGGGCTGTAACTCCACCCTTGTTGGAAAGTCCCCAAACATAGGAGGCCAACACATGAATTTGCGCCTCGGTAAATTTGTCGCCGTGGGCCGGCATCTGGTTTGTCTTGCCATTGTTGATCATGGCAATGATATTCGCTTCACCGCTACCGTGCAGCCAGACGCTCTGATTGGTCAGGTTACCGGAGCCGATCGCCTGCATCCCCTTGCCATCCGGAGCGTGGCAGGCTGCGCAAACCACAAATTTTTCTTTACCAAGAGCAGCGCGCACAGAATCGTGCGGACTGCCGGACAGGCTCAACACGTACTGCGCGACGTTCTTCACATCATCTGCCGTACCGACGGCCGCTGCCATCGGAGGCATCATGCCGACACGACCCT
This sequence comes from Comamonadaceae bacterium, assembly GCA_007280205.1. Lineage (GTDB taxonomy): Bacteria > Pseudomonadota > Gammaproteobacteria > Burkholderiales > Burkholderiaceae_C > Rhodoferax. The sequence continues at coordinate 10,348 of QYPX01000075.1, read as the reverse complement.
TGACGATGTTGTTCTTGATGTTCTCGGGAGTACCACCACCGAGCCAGAAATTGTCGGTCAGGTTAGGAATCCCCTTGTTGCCGCGCGCATCAGAACCATGGCACTGGGCGCAGTTGTTCATGAACAAACGCTCACCTATGGCCACGGCCTTGGCGTCCTTCGCCACGTCTTCTGGCTTCATCGCAGAAAATTTGGCGTACAGAGGCGCTGTTTCGGCATTTCCCTTATCGACTTCAGACTGGTGCTGCCCAGTCGAAGTCCATCCCAGTTTGCCGTTGTAGGCGCCAAGACCTGGGTACATCGCAAGGTAAACCAGCGAAAAAACGATGGTGATGACAAACAACCAGGCCCACCAGCGTGGCAAGGGATTGTTCATTTCACGCAAGTCACCATCCCAGACGTGTCCGGTGGTGTTGTCGCTTGCCGTCATGGCCTTGGCTTTGCCAGTGACCCACAATAGCAGCAGACAAGCCAAAATACTCACCAAGGTGATGCCGGCAACGTACACCGACCAAAAGTTACTTGTAAAGTCGCTCATATTATTTCCTTAGATTGCGCTGGGTCAGTCTTGCTCGAACGGGAGTTTGGCTGCCTGTTCAAAATCCGCTGCCTTGCGGCCAGAAAAAGTCCAGACAAGAATGCCGATAAACACGACGAAGCTAACGACGGTCGCTAGTGAACGCAGGGAGTTGATATCAAATTCCATGAAGGTAACCCCTTTTACTTCACCAAGGTTCCCAATACCTGGAGGTAGGCAATAACCGCTTCAATTTCCTTCTTGCCGTTGAGCTCCGCCACAGACTTGGCAATCTGGTCGTCGCTGTAAGGCACGCCTGCGGTACGCAATGCCTTCATGTGAGCCGGCATCGAGGCAGCATCCACATCGTCCTTGAGCAGCCAGGGATAAGCCGGCATATTGGACTCAGGCACCACGTCACGCGGATTGTTCATGTGATCACGGTGCCACTGGTCACTGTACTTGCCACCGACGCGTTGCAGATCCGGGCCGGTGCGCTGGCTGCCCCACTGAAACGGATGGTCATAGACAAACTCGCCAGCCACTGAATAGTGCCCATAGCGCAATGTTTCGGCCCGGAAGGGGCGAATCATCTGCGAATGGCAGTTGTAGCAACCTTCTCGGGTGTAGATGTCGCGACCCGCCAGCTGCAGCGCCGTGTAGGGTTGCAGGCCCTTGACCGGCTCGGTTGTGGACTTCTGGAAGAACAGCGGAACAATTTCCACCAAGCCACCAAACAGCAGCACCACCAGAATCAAAACGATCATCAGGAAGTTGCTGGTTTCAATCTTTTCGTGCGACAGTCCGCCGCTTGTATTGTTATTTGCCATGGTATTTTTCCTTTTCAGGCGTGGGCAACAGCGGCCGGAATGGTCACGTTGACGGAGCGGCCGGTGGTCGCTGTCTTGAGTACGTTCCAGAGCATGATCAACATGCCAGCCAAGTACAGAAGACCACCACCGAGGCGCAGCACATAGAACGGGAAGGTGGCCTTGACCGACTCCACAAAGGTATAGGTCAGCGTACCGTCGGTATTGACAGCGCGCCACATCAAGCCCTGCATCACACCGGCAATCCACATGGCAGCGATGTAAATCACGATACCGATCGTTGCGGTCCAGAAATGCACCTCAACGGCCTTCATGCTGTACATCTGCTTCTGACCAAACAGGCGCGGAATCAGGTAGTACATACAACCCATGGTGACCAGACCCACCCAGCCCAGGGCGCCTGAGTGCACGTGACCCACCGTCCAGTCGGTGTAGTGCGACAAGGCATTAACCGTCTTGATCGACATCATCGGACCCTCAAAGGTGGACATGCCGTAAAAAGACAGCGAGACGATCAGGAAGCGCAGAATCGGATCGTCACGCAGCTTGTGCCAGGCACCTGACAGGGTAATGACGCCGTTGATCATGCCGCCCCAGCTTGGCGCCAACAGGATCAGCGAAAACACCATGCCGACAGACTGCGTCCAGTCCGGCAACGCGGTGTAATGCAGATGGTGCGGGCCCGCCCACATGTAGGTAAAGATCAGCGCCCAGAAGTGGACGATAGACAGCCGATACGAGTAGACGGGACGCTCAGCCTGCTTGGGAACAAAGTAGTACATCATGCCAAGAAAGCCCGCCGTCAGGAAGAAGCCGACCGCGTTGTGACCGTACCACCACTGAATCATGGCATCCTGCACACCGGCGTAAACCGAGTAGGACTTCATGAAGCCCGCCGGAATCGCTGCACTGTTGACCAGGTGCAGCAAAGCCACCGCAATGATCATGGCGCCAAAAAACCAGTTCGCTACATAAATGTGACGAACTTTACGGGTACCGATGGTGCCAAAGAAGACGACGGCAAAAGATACCCAGACCAGGGTGATCAGTATGTCAATTGGCCACTCCAGTTCAGCGTATTCCTTACCGGAAGTGAAACCCAGCGGCAGCGAGATTGCGGCCGACAGGATGACAAGTTGCCAACCCCAGAAGGTAAAGGCAGCCAGTTTGTCGCTGAACAAGCGTACATGACAGGTGCGCTGGGCGACGTAGTAGGCGGTGGCAAACAGGCCGCAACCACCGAACGCAAAAATCACCGCATTGGTATGCAGAGGGCGCAGCCGGCCATAAGTGAGCCAAGGAATGCCGAAGTTGAGTTCGGGCCAGGTCAACTGGGCAGCGATGATGACGCCGACCAGCATGCCGACCACGCCCCAGACCACCGTCATGATGGCAAACTGCCTGACGACCTTGTCGTTGTAGCTTGTTGCTAGTGAATTGGGAAATATCATTTACACCTCTTCTTAGTTGGATCGGCCAAAGTTTCGCACGGCAAACGGGAATTCCAAGTGATTCACGTCAAATTTCTGAGGTTTTTTCATGAATCCTTAAGAATTCGCTCACCCTCTGCCTCAATGTCGTCGAACTGACCCCGGTGGATGGCCCACCAGAGCCCGGCGAGTATAAAAAAGACAAGAACAACCGACAAGGGAATCAGCAAATAGAGAATGTCCACGATGATCCTTCTGCTAGGTAGTGATGGTAGACAGCCGCAGCGCATTGAGCACCACCAGCAAGGAACTCAGGGCCATACCCAAGCCAGCCAGCCAGGCAGGCAGCCAACCGAGTACCGCCAGGGGCACGCAAACCGCGTTGTAAGCGGCAGCCCACCAAAGATTCTGTCGCACCACTCGAAGGGTTCGGCGCGCCACTTGAAAGCTGCTCGCAACGGCACCGATCTGCTCGCCCAGCACGACGAAATCGGCTTGCGCCTGCGCCAGGGGAGCAGCCCGCCCAAAGGCGAAGGAAACATGGGCGCCAGCAAGTACCGGCCCGTCGTTGAGTCCATCTCCCACTACCGCCACCCGCTGGCCGCGCTGCTGGGCAAGCCGCAGGAACTCGAGTTTGTCCAAGGGCGAGCAAAGACCCTGAAATTCCGTGATGCCAACCTGGGCAGCGACGCGTCCTGCAGCCTGTGCTCCATCGCCCGATAGCAAACAAACCCGGATGCCATCGCGCTGCAGCGCAGCAACAGCCTGCCTGGCGTCCGGGCGCAGGTCCTCGTGCAGTTCAAACGTTGCCAGCCATCCTTGTTCGTCACTCAGATGGGCCTGTAAAAAGTCGGATCGAGCCGCCCCCATGCCACAAAACTCTGCTGAACCCAAGCGTATTTCTACTTCGCCCGGCACGCCCTGGCTACTCAAGACCCAGCCCCGCAGGCCAGCGCCGGCAACTTCCTGCACCGCTCGCGCCGTCCAGCCGACTGCTGAACCCTGCTGCGCCGCCGCCAGCAAGGCCCTGGACACGGGATGCAGTGAATACTGCGATAGCGCCGCCGCCATCGCCAACACCTGCGCCTGGGCCACACCCTCGCGCACCCGGGTCGAGGCCAGCACCATGGCATCGCGAGTCAAGGTACCGGTCTTGTCAAACAGCACCGTGTCTATGCCCGCCAATGCCTCAAAGGCTTCCAGCCTGCGCACCAGCACACCCCGGCGCGCCAGCGCACCGGCCGCCGCCAGCATGGCCGCAGGGGTTGCCAGCGACAAGGCACAGGGACAGGTAACCACCAGCACCGCGACAGCGACCATCAAAGCATGCCCCGGATCGCGTCCCCACCAGAATGCGCAGGCCGAGGTGGCGGCCAGCAGAACCGCAATCAGGAAGGGCTTGGCGATCCGGTCGGCCAGTCGCGCCAGCGCCGGCTTGCTGGTGGACGCCGTCTGCATCAGGGCGACAATCTGCGCAAAACGGGTCTGCTCGGCCGTCTGCTTGACTTCGACCTGAACCGCGCTGGAGAGGTTGTGAGAGCCGGCAATCACGCTACTGCCGATGCCACGAGCAACAGGCCGTGATTCACCCGTCAACAAGGCCTCATCGACCATGGTCTGGCCCTGCAACACCAGACCATCCGCCGGAAACGTCTCGCCGGGCAGGATGCGAATCAGGTCTGCCACTTGCAGGCGACGCACCGGCACGCGTTCGTAACTGCCATCGGCGCTCTGGCGCAGCACACTGTCAGGCAGCCGATTCATCAGCGCCTCGAGTGCCCCGGCGGTTCGATCACGCAGTCGCAGTTCGAGCCAGCGCCCCGAGAGCAGGAAGAAGACAAACATGGTCAGCGAGTCAAAATAGACTTCCCGGCCAAAGTGTCCCTGTGGATCAAAGGTGCCCGCAGTGCTGACGACAAAGGTGATCAGCATCCCCAACGCCACCGGCAAATCCATGCTGACGCGACGTCGCAGCACATCAGCCATGGCATTGCGAAAAAAAGGACCGCAGGAAAACAGGATCACCGGCAGCGTCAAGACCCAGGACGCCCAACGCAGCAACTGCTCCATCTCGGCGGTCAAATCACCTGGCGCGGCGACATAGGCCGGATAGGCGTACATCATCACCTGCATCATGCACAGGCCAGCCACCGCCAGGCGCCACAGAGCCTTGCGGCCTTCGTCTCGTCGCTGCTCACGGGCAAAGGCGTCGTTGGCCGGCACGGCGCGGTAGCCGGCGCGCTGCACGGCTCGCATCCAGGCAGAAGGTTGAATGGAGTCCGCTGACCAGACAATCCTGGCCCGGTGACTGCCTGCGCTCACATTGGCCTGCAGCACGCCCGGCACACTCAGCAACGCGGCCTCAATGGTCAGCGCACAGGCCGCACAATGCATACCCTCGATCAGCAGGTTGGACTCCCAACAATGCTCACGGCTCGCATCCGGTCGACTGAAGGCCGACCATTCCTGTGGATCGTCCAGCAGCGAATACAGATCCCCCGTGGGACCTGGGGCAGCCGCCTCGAACGCATAGGTGGTTAGCGCAATGTCGCTGATTTTGGGTGCCGCCGAAGTGGCGCCAGGACTTGCAGTTGACATAGGATCCAAGTGTGCGCGGGTATGCCTTCAGTTTAACTGACCAATATCAAGCAATTTGCCGGCGATCGGAGTAAGCTGCAAAGCACAACTCAACAGGAGAATGTTATGTACCAGAAGATCCTTGTCGCCACCGACGGCTCGCCGCTGTCCAAGAAGGCGGTGACCAGTGCCATCGCGCTGGCTGCACTGACCGGTGCAGAACTGGTCGCATTAAAGGTTGTTCCGCGTTACCCGCAGAGCTATTTTGAGGGCGGACTGGCCTTGCAGGCTGCCGAAGTCAGCCGAGTCGAGAAGCAATGGGCCGAGGATGGGCTGGCGATCGTCGAGGCAGTCCAAAAAGCAGCACTCGCCAAAGGCGTCAAAACCAAGGCTCTCACGGTCAGGTCCGACCTCATATCGGACGCCGTCATCGCTGCCGCGAAGAAGCACAAATGCGACCTGATCGTCATGGCTTCACACGGTCGACGAGGCATCAAGCGATTACTCCTGGGCAGTGAGACCCAGCAGGTGCTGACGCACTCACACGTACCTGTGCTGGTGCTGCGCTAGTCGCTATTGGCGCCAGGGCGCCGGGTCGCTGCTGTATTGCGCACGCAGCACGTTTTTTTGCACCTTGCCCATCGCGTTGCGTGGTAGTTCCTCGACCACGTAGCAACGCTTGGGTATCTTGAAGTTGGCCAGCATGGACTTCAGGCCGGCAATGATGGCAGCCGGGCTCAACACGGCCCCCGGCCTGGCAATCACCACGGCCACGCCAACCTCGCCGAAGTCCGCATCTGCCACACCGACCACGGCACTCTCCGCTACGCCGGGCATTTCATTGATGTAGCCCTCAATCTCGGCCGGATACACGTTGTAGCCACCGCTGATGATGAGATCCTTGCTGCGCCCGACAATGCTCACGTAGCCTTGTTCGTCGATCCTCCCTACATCCCCGGTCCGGAAATAGCCATCGGCCGTGAAATCCTCCGCGGTCTTCTCCGGCATGCGCCAGTAGCCCTTGAACACGTTGGCACCCTTGACCTCAATCCCGCCAATTTGACCCACGGGCAGCGCCTGACCTTGCTCATCGCGCACGCGCAGACTCACCCCAGGCAGGGGCAGACCGACGGTGCCGCCACGGCGCAGCGCAGGATCGCCGAAATACGGATTGGAAGTGAGCATGACGGTCTCGCTCATGCCATAGCGCTCCAGAATCGTGTGGCCGGTCCGGTGCTGCCATTGACTGAACGTTTCGATCAGCAAGGGGGCTGAGCCGGCGATGAAAAGTCGCATCTTGCGCGTCGTCGCCCGGTTCAGCTCCGGTTCGGCCAGCATTCGAACATAGAGCGTAGGCACGCCCATGAAAACGGTGGCGCGTGGCAAGCGCTCGATCACCCACTTTGGATCAAATTTGCTCAGCCAGAGCATCTTGCTGCCACTTAGAAGTGCACCATGAATGGCGACAAACAGACCGTGCACATGAAAGATCGGCAAAGCATGAATCAATACATCAGCGCCCTCCCCCTGGCTGCGCCAGCCCCAGTAATCCTGCAGCACCTGCGCATTGCTCAGCAGGTTGCCGTGCGTCAGCATGGCGCCCTTGGAGCGACCAGTCGTACCGCTGGTGTAGATGATCGCCGCCAGGTCATCGGCCTGGCGCTTCGCCGGCCTATGCTGGTCTGAACAATGGGCGGCGCGCTCCAGCAGGGAGCCGGTGCGGTCACTATTGAGCGTAAAGACGCTCTGTGTGCCAGCACTGAACGCAATCCTGCTGACCCAGCCAAAATTCTTGCCGGTACACACAACGACAGCGGGCTCCGCATTGCCGATAAAGTACTCAATCTCCGTGCTTTGGTAGGCCACGTTGAGCGGCAGATAGACAAAGCCCGCGCGCAAGGTTGCCAGGTACAGCAGCATCGCCTCCACCGACTTGTCAACCTGTACCGCAATCCGCGCACCTGCCGGCAAGTTCAACGATTGCAGCAAATTGGCCAGCATGGCGCTGGCACGCTCCAGGTCATGCCAGCTGTAGCACAAGCCATCTTCGGTCTCCACCGCAATGGCGTCGAGGGTGCTCGGAAAGGCTGCGCGCAACGCCTCATAAAGATTGCCGTTGCCTGGGGGTGAAACAGTTTGAGTTTTCATGAAAATCATCTGACGCTTGCCATACCCATCACCCCATCCGGGAGGCCGGTGGCAATACCCGGAAAAATGCAGATCAACAACACCGCCAGAAACATCAGCAAGATGGCCGCCAACAAGACCCACTTGGACAGATGCAGGCCGACCACCCACTCGGCGGTGGACTGACTGAAGTGCAGGAAGCTCATGACGTAGGAGAACAGCAGCGACATGCCGATGATCATCATCATCATGGTCGATTCGCGCAGTGTCGCTGTCAGAATGGGAGCGACATCCCGGGGTCGCCATACCCCGTAGATCGTCGCAATCAGTGCCAGCGCCGGCACAGGCGGTCCCTGAAATCGCCGTCGGTCAGGGTGCCCCCCGGAAACTGGTGCGAGATTTTCAATCCCGCAGCGCCACTCTGAGGCCAGGCTGATGGTGCCATCGCCGCTGCATCGACAGCGCCGGCGCCATGAATGGAGTTTCGTCGGGATAAGGTCATTCTTTGTCTCCTGGGTTATGGCCGAGTCTTGTTGTCAGGCTATTTTAGAAATTCTTCTATGTCAGCGGAAGCGGGAACTTTCCCCTGCAACAGATTGGCCCGGTAGCGATCCAGCCGTTTCAGGTCGTACAGGTAGTTCACCATCATTCCGCAGGACTGCTTCATTCCCTTGGACGATGGGTCTCCAGCCCAGTTCAGTCGCTCGATCCGTGCGCCGTTCCCCAAGTGGAACCTTGCCACCGGATCAACCGGTTTGCCATCTACCAGTGCTCGGCTGAGGTAGTAGGCGGCACAGCGCAGAAGCATGCGCCGCAGCGGCGATTTGAGATCGAGTTCCAGCGCCCTGTCCGCGCCAAGCAACAACTGTGCGGCAGTAACACCCTCAGGGCCTATCTCCCCGGTCAGTTCGGCACGCGCCTTGTCGTCGAGCTGGTCCAGCATCGAAGCGGCGTTCTTGCCCAGCCAGCTGCGAAAACCCGGAATAGGCGAAAGTGTGGCAAAAGTCTTCAGCCGGGGAAACTCTAGCTTGAGCGTTTCCACCACGCGTTTGATCAGCGAGTCGCCGAAGCTGACACCGCGCAAGCCGACCTGGGTGTTGCTGATCGAGTAGAAGATGGCGGTTGTAGCTTTGTTCAAGTCTTCCACCGCGGCCGATTCGTCGAGCAGTGGCGTGATGCCGGCAGCGATTTCATGCAGCAGGGCCACTTCGACAAAGATCAGCGGATCTTCAGGCAAGCGTGGATGAAAAAAGCCGTAGCAACGCCGATCCGAGTCCAGTCGATTCTTGACGTCAGCCCAGCTTTTGATGTCGTGGACGGCCTCGTACTTGATCAGTTTTTCAATCAGGGAGGCCGGCGAATCCCAACTGATGCGTCGCAGGTCCAGGAATCCGACGTCAAACCAGGTGGAGAACATGTATTCCATCTCGACATCGAGTGCCTGCAACTGCGGGTCCGTCCTGAGAGCCGGCAACATCTCGGCGCGCAGGTCGACCAGGAAGCGTATGCCTTGCGGGAATGCACTGAAGCGCTGCAGCAAACGCCGGCGCGGCGACACGGTGGCGCGGCGATACTGCACTTCGGCAAGCGCCTCGTCGGGTGTCCCTACCGCGGCCGCAAAGCGCGTCTGTGCAAGTTTGATGACCTGGGGATCGGCCACGAACTGCTCGCTCATCAACAGCCAGCAATCACGCCGCTCTGGCACGGTTGCCGCTGCATACCACTGCGCGAATACGCTGGCGCGGCGCCCGCCCTCGACCTCGCTGACACGACCATCCACTACCGCACGCAATTCGGCCAGCGCGTGACGCAGGACGCGTGGCGACATCGCTTCACCCTTGCGCCGCAAGGTGCCAACCAGACGCTCGCCGGTTGAGCGCGAAGCCACCGGTCCACGCGCAGCAGCACTTGATCCGGCCGCCCCGACTTCGCTGCGCTTTGACTCCACCAGGCCATGCATGGCGTCTGTCACTTCTGCAGCTTTGGGCCCAACCGAAGCCGCGCCTGCATCACGGGCCGCACCCCGCCGTGTGGCCCCCGAGGCGGGCAACAACTTCGAAACCTTGCGACTAATCCAGTCAGAGGTATTCATCGATGGCCAGGAAGGTCAGCTTCGCGCCCGGGACTGCGCCCAGCGCCACAGACCGATGCCACCAAGAATCATCGGCAAGCACAGCCACTGGCCCATGCTCATGCCCAAGGACAGAATACCCAGATGGGCATCGGGTTCGCGAAAGAACTCGGCGCAGAAGCGCAACACCCCATAGCCGATCAGGAAAACAGCCGCCACCTGCCCCTCGTGCCGCTGCGCGCGCGCGTACAGCCACAGCAGCACGAACAGCAGAACGCCCTCCCCCAAAAACTGATAGAGCTGCGATGGATGGCGCGGCATATCGCCGGCGCCGCGAAACACCATGCCCCATGGCAGGTCGGGGCTACAGACCCGACCCCACAGTTCGCCATTGATGAAGTTGCCAATCCGCCCCGCCGCCAATCCGGTGGGTACGCAGGGAGCCACAAAATCCGCTACCTGCAGCCAGGGCCTGCTGCGTGAGCGGGCAAACCAGACCATCGCCACGACGACCCCCAGCATGCCGCCGTGAAAACTCATGCCCCCTTGCCACACGGCAAGGATTTCAAGTGGATGCCCAAGATAGTAGAGCGGCTTGTAGAACAGGCAGTAGCCCAGTCGCCCACCCAGCACGACCCCCATCACCCCCATGAAAAGAATGTCTTCCACATCCTTGCCGCTCCAGGCGCCCGCTGCCCGGATGGAAGCGAAGGGTTCATGCAGCAGGCGGCGCCGACCCAGCAACATGAACAGCCCGAAGGCCGCCAGATAAGTCAGCCCATACCAGTGAATGGCG
>QYPX01000026.1 GCA_007280205.1 Comamonadaceae bacterium | reverse complement strand
TTGCAAATCCGTCTAGCCCAGTTCGACTCTGGGTCGCGCCTCCAGTCAAGCCGGTCTGTGCCCGAGTGGTGAAATTGGTAGACACATCGGACTTAAAATCCGCCGCTTCCGTAATTGGGGCGTACCGGTTCGATTCCGGTCTCGGGCACCATTTGATGGTTTCAGACAGTCTCAAAACACCTCAAAACCCGCGTGGTTCATAGCTACAGCGGGTTTTTCTTTGCCTTACGCGATTTCACGGCGTATCATGACATACCAACAAAAAGACGGTACTTTTGTTGGTACTTCAAAATTCAGGAAAACGAGATACCAACAAAGCGGGGTAAATCATGGCGCTGACAGACACCTTCGTGAAGAACATCAAGCCAGTCGGCACTATGGCCGGCGAAAAGCACACCGATGGGCAAGGGCTTTACCTGCACGTCAAAGACGCTGGGAAGTATTGGCGCATGAGCTATCGGTTCAACGGCAAGCAAAAGACCTTGGCGCTGGGCGTTTACCCGGCGGTCTCTCTTGCTGACGCCAGAGCGCGGCGCGACAAGGCACGAAAACTGCTTGCCAAAGGCACCGACCCCACTGTAGTCAAGCAGGTAGAAAAGCAGACCAAAGCAGCAGCAGCGGCGAACACCTTTGAAATGGTGGCCCGTGAATGGCTGTCGAAGTCGGCGTCGGAGCGCATGGCCAGCACGCACGGCAAGGTGACCACTTGGCTAGAAAAAGACGTTTTCCCCTTTATTGGCAAGAAGCCCATATCCAGCATCGGTCCGCGTGACGTGTTGAGCGCATTGCGCCACATGGAAGGCCGGGGCGCATTGGACAGCGTGCAGCGCGTCAAGCAGATTTGCGGTCAGGTATTCCGATACGCGGTGGCCATCGGCAGCGCCGAGCGCGACGTGACGCAAGACTTGAAGGGCGCATTGGCCAAGCCAAAAGCGGGACACTTTGCGGCCATCACTGAGCCAAAGCAGGTGGGCAACTTGCTGCGCTCGATATTCAGCTACACCGGACACCCCTACACCGTGGCGGCGCTCAAGTTGTCGCCGCTGGTGTTTGTGCGACCGGGTGAACTACGCACGGCAGAGTGGGCAGAGATTGACCTAGACGCGGCAGAGTGGCGCATACCCGGCAGCAAGATGAAAATGAAGGCTGACCATCTGGTGCCACTGTCAACACAAGCGGTGGCGATACTGCGCGGCGTGCACCCTATCACCGGGCATGGTCGCTATGTGTTCCCCAGTGTCCGCACGGGCGAGCGCCCCATGAGCGAGAACACCATCAATGCCGCCTTGCGCGGCATGGGCTACGCAGAGGAAGTGCACAGCGCCCACGGGTTCCGGGCAATGGCACGCACCATCATGGATGAAGTTCTGAATCAGCGAGTTGACTTAATCGAACATCAACTGGCTCACGCGGTGAAGGACACCAATGGTCAGGCATATAACCGCACTTCGCACCTACCTGCGCGGCGCGTGATGATGCAAACGTGGTCCGACTACCTCGACAAGTTGCGTGTCGGTGCGGACATCATCCCAATTCGCGAAGTCGCATGAAATAACGCGAAGCCTTGACGCGCTTTTTTCAAGGCAACAGTCGAAAGGGAAATCATGGATTCTGACAACAGTTTGAACAGTCAACAGAACGAACAACAGTTTGCCGCGCTACTGGCGCAAGTACCAGCGGATGACCGGGCGCAAGTCTTGGCAGACCTGAAAATGATTGCCGCTACAGGCAAGACGCCAGAGTAAAACACGCTCGAAATGTAGTATCTGATTGGTATCAGTGCTATCTAAATCAGAGCAAAAGTGAAGGGTATAGAAAACACGTTTTCGATAATTGCACTATAGTGCGATTCAGTGAGACGCACTGACAAGCGCAGGAAAAGGAAGCGGATGCTTCGGGTGGATGCCTACTGCGAATGGTTGATGCAATTTCTATTGAGCCTAGGTGTAGTTGGTTGCGGATAGGGTGGATGCCCTCCCGTAAGTTGGACACCGAGTAGTTCCGGATGGGACGGCGCAAGCAAGTGCTTGTTGCCGTCTTTTTTTTGGCAACACGCAAGTTTTAAAACTAACTTGAGGCTTGTTGCCATGTCAATCATTCAGGCGACCCTGTCAAACTTCGACACCCTACCCGATACGGGCTACATGCGCCAAGCGCAGCTAATACCTGACGTGGTGCCGTTCAGTTCAGCAACACTCTGGCGAAAGTGCAAATCTGGTGACTTCCCAAAGCCCGTAAAACTGTCCGAACGTGTCACCGCTTGGCGTGTTGGTGACATCCGGAAATTCCTCGACGACCAAGCCAAAGGGCTAGCGTCATGAAAGGGCCAAATGGAAAAGCCGCCCGGATGCTGGACACATCCGAAACGGCTCAGGAAAACTCACACCGCAAGTATATCAAGCCTGCCAAATTTGAAGGCACTTCAAATCCGCGCCAGTTGAGGGCCATTGCCGCGCTGCTGCGTCGCCCAACTCCACGGGCACAGCTTGATGACATTGTTGGATGCTCGAACGCGCCCGAACTGGTGGCAGAGCTTCGCCGCCGTGGGCTTGATGTGCCATGTCAGCGCATCAACTTTGTGGACCGTGATGGTCGACTGTGCAAGCCGGGCGTGTACAGCTTCCCCCTGAGTGACCGCCGCAAGCTTTATCGCTGGATGGCCGGTCGCAAGGCAACCAATGGCGAACGCTCGTAATCCAAAGCGCACCGGCCACGATGCGAGCCGCGACGGTGGCGGGTTTGTAGCCCTGCCGTGGTCAGTGCTTGATTGTCCTGCCTATGCCCTCCTGAGCCATCCTGCGCGAGCTTTGCTGTTCGAGCTTGCTCGCCAGTTCGTCAGGGACAACAACGGGCGCTTGCTGGCGTCCTTTGCGTACCTGTCAAAGCGGGGCTGGCGAAGTCGTGACGTGATTGTTCGTGCAAAGCGTGAACTGTTGGAAAGCAGATTCATTTTTGAAACAGTCATGGGGCACCGACCGAACAAGGCAAGCTGGTACGCCGTGACGTGGCGAGCATTGGACAAGCTGCCGGGTTACGACGCTGGCGCTGCTGACTGTTTCCAGCGTGGCGCATACCTTAGACCGTCTCACGGTCTAGAGAGGCCGCTGATAGGACCGTCTCACGGTCAAGGGACACCGCCGCCTAGACCGTCTCACGGTCCTATCAAGACCCTTTTACCCACTTCTCCTAGACCGTCTCACGGTCACCATCTAGAGAAGCCATCTACTGCAACGCCAACCCAACATTGAAGGACAACGACATGACCGCCCAAATTGAAGCGCCGACAGACCCAACGGCAAAAAAGACCATCGCCATGCTCACCCGCCGACTGCTGTTATTGCGTGACCGTATCGGCTTTTTGTCCAACTGGTTGGCAAACCATAGCGACCATCGGCACGCCGACCTGAGCTATGAAACAACCTACGCCATAGCGACCGCCGACATTGCCGACGAGTTTTGTGCTGACCTTGAGGACACAACACCATGAGGAAAGCATTCACCAGATTGTGCGGCTGGCTGTTCCCGCCAAAGAAGCGCCAGCTATCACAGCGCACTCTCGACAAGCGCCGCCTTGAAAAACTGTTGCGTAACGCCGGGCTGTCCAAGTCGCAAGCGCTGCAAATCTCTCACTCCTATTTCAACCCCTGATTTACCAACCGGGCAACCGCCCAAACCTTGAAAGTGAAAACCATGAAAACCGAAACAATCACCAATGACGGCACGATTGAAATTAGCATCGGGCGCAATATCGTGCGTCAACGGCCTATTTCAGAAATCGACCGCAAATCTGTTGCAGGTGTCGCGTTCGATACCGCCGTCGCCGCGCTGGAATCATTCCATCTTGAGGCCAGAAAAGTTGGGGCAAACGTCCTGCTTTCTACCATCGGTCAGCGTCAGACTCTTGACCCGTCGATTACCAACACCACTATCCAACTGGCGAACTGTTATGGCAGCGTCCAGTCATTCAAGGCGCAATGTGAAAAGAGCTTTGCCGCGCTGGTAGCAGTGCCCCAACTGTTGCCCAGCGATGCCGTGAGCGCTTCGATTGACCTCGAAATTCGGACGTGGTATCGCTCTCTCAGTATTGCAGAGCGCGTCAACGTTCTGGCGAAGATTGAAGATGGTGCCGACTTTGGCCGGATTGAACTGGCCTTGTTGCGTAGCCCGGTCGCCGTGGCTGACCTTGATTTGAAGGTCATCACTGCATCATGGGAACGCGCCCGGCGAGCCGCAAGCCCTGACCAAGACGCAAGTATCACCGCAGGACTGGAAACCTGCGAGTGGGCAGAACGTGGCTTGCTGCAAATCGGCGCTGCTTTCAGGTCATCCCTTGATTCGAGTCTCTGGACCGGACAGCGACTGCTGAACGTCATCGTCGCTTGTGCCAATCCGCAGGTTCAGGCCGGGTATGGTGTCTTTGGCTTCGGTGTTCGTGAAGTTGCCGACACGCGCCGGGGCCTGTCACAGAGGCTCCTAACTCCTGCGCAAGCCTTCGCCTGACCCAATGCACCCCTACAGCCTGAAAACGCGCTGTAGGGGCCATTTAACGAACTGGAAACACCATGTCCGATAACTCAGCATTTAAGGCCGCTTTCGCCAAACGCATTGCGGCAATACAGGCCAAGGTGAACGCCGTACCCGGCAAAGTTGCTTTCGAACTGTTGCATTCAGTGGTGATGAAATCCCCCGTTGACACCGGGCGCTTTCGGGCGAACTGGCGTGTCGGGGCCGATAACGTCAACGTGGCGATAGACGCGCTGCCCAATGTGAACCCTCTCGCGCTGGGCAATGCTTTCTTGCGAAAGTTCCGGGCCGGTCAGACCATCTACATCACCAACAGTTTGCCCTATGCGCGAAAACTCGAATATGGATGGTCGAAACAAGCGCCGCAAGGCATGGTGCGAATCACCATTCTGGAAGCGCCGGACGCCATCAAGCGTGCCATTCGTGCCCTTGATTGACACAACAGACCTCCCTATCGGGCACTGAAAGGCAATATGAAAACCAAGCAAACCCGCGCCAAATCAAGCGATGCGACAGACCCCCCCGGTAGATTGCGCCTAAAGCTGGTGACGGCTGATGACGTGCGCCGCGAACTCGGGCGCATCTACCGTGAAGGCAAATCCGGTCAGCGCGACATTGCCGACGTGTCCCGGCTGGCGAACGTGTTGCAGATTCTGAACCGCTGCATTGAAGCTGGCGACCTTGAGCGCCGCATTGAAGCATTGGAGACAACAGAATGAAAGCACTTGAACGGCGCGTGGCAGAGCTTGAACAACGGTTGCACCATCACTCAGGCTGCAACGTCATCTCCCTGATGACTGGCGAGACCTTGCCCGATGGCCTAAAGCGCCTAGGCCGGGATGATGCTGGCGGCTGCATTGTGGTTCGTCAAATACTGGACGTTGACGACTGGTGTGCGATGGCGAAAGGACAACAAGCCGCGCTGGTGGCGTCTGGTGGTAAGCCATGACCTCCGACGCGTTGGGATGCAGGGTGATGCGCCTTGAACGCGCAATGCTCGTGCAACCGAAGCAACAAGACGCGCTGGTGATTGTTCATGCCGCCTATCGTGACCCCGGCGACCTTGTGGGCGTGTACGGCTTGAACGACGTGCCACGGCTGGCGCATGAGTCGGCGCAAGACTTTATCAACCGACTGGAAAAGCACGTCAGGGCAATGCGTGGCCGGGCACTGCCGTTCGTTGGTTTGGCAAGATACCTTGACGATAACGATTGACAGCGGCGCTGACTGGTGCGATACCCTGAACACCAACAACAGGGAGTCAATATGAAAAGTTCTTTGAAGGTGGCCCGGCTCGTTCAACTTGTTGGGGCTGTGCTGCTGATTATGGGGATAGTGTCATGCAATACGGTGTTCGACAAGACGGGCACCAGCAATCAGGCCATGATGATGTCGTTCTATTTCCTAGGTGGCTTCGCCCTGATTGTTGGTGCTCGCATCTTTGAATGGTTTACCAAAGAGTAGCCCGACTGTTCGACAGACCCGCCGCGTGCGGGTTCTTTAGTCTCATGGCGTGGCACAATCAATCACCATGTGTCAAAAGCCCAACAGTGGGGGACACTTTCACAAATGACGGTACTTTTGAAGGTACTTTTCAAAAGCAAAATCACGAAACCTAGCATCCATGCGGGTTACAGCCAGAGATTCGATTCCGGTCTCGGCACCAGGCGATCCCATTACACTTATCCCATGTCAAGCTATAACCACCCCCTAGAGATTCATGTCCATGGCCAGGTGACCTTGCGCGCCGAAGTGGTGTTTGGGCAATTGCAGGACGCCCTCAAACCGCTCTGGAAATACGCCGGAGCCCGCTCCTTGGCGGACGCTGCAGAGAGTTCCTACGAAGACGAACCTGGCATCAAGTTTGATCCCCAGGGCCATTTGCTGCAAATCTGCTGGACGGTGGAGGGCGATGATGATTTTCGCCAGGTGCTGGACGAAATGTGCATGAACCTCAATGAACTGGCGCAAACCGGCGCCGCCATTGAAGTCACTTTTTACGACACCGAATTCGAGGACGACGAGGACGAGTCCGAGTCCGAGACCGAGTCACGCGATGATTTCATCATGCTTTTCGTCGGGCCGGATCCGGCGGCCATCATGCAGGTCCAGCGCGACCTGCTGGTGCAGGACGTGGTCAATCTGATGGAGCGTCACTTTGACGGGGCCGAACTCGGCGGTGTGGTGACGGAGATCGACAAACTGTTCGGTCAGCGTTTTGACGAACTGGTCAACTCCCTGCAACTGGGCAAGCCGCCGCGCGGCTCCAGCGGCGGTCATGGCGGTATCGGCCATGGTGGCGGGCGCAAGCCGCGTCATCTGCACTGACGCGGCTCCGACCCGAGCGCCGACCTGACTCAGGCCGGTTTGGCCTTGACCATGTATTTGCCAAGCTCGGCCTTGGCAATCGAATTGCGGTGCACCTCGTCCGGACCATCAGCAAAGCGCAGCGTGCGGGCGTTGGCGTAGCTGTAGGCCAGCGGAAAGTCGTCGCACATGCCGCCGCCACCGTGCGCCTGCATGGCCCAGTCGATGACCTGGCAGGCCATGCTGGGTGCTACGACCTTGATCATGGCAATCTCGTTCTTGGCAAATTTGTTGCCGGCGATGTCCATCATCCATGCCGCCTTGAGTGTGAGCAGGCGCGCCATGTCAATCTTGCAACGCGCCTCGGCGATGCGTTCCTGCGTGACGGTTTGCGCGGCAATCGGCTTGCCAAAGGCAACCCGCAGGGAGGCTCGCTTGCACATCAGTTCCAGTGCCCGCTCGGCCAGGCCGATCAGGCGCATGCAGTGGTGAATGCGTCCCGGGCCAAGGCGTCCCTGGGCGATCTCGAAGCCACGGCCCTCGCCGAGCATGATGTTGCCGGCCGGTACCCGCACGTTTTCAAACAGCACTTCCATGTGGCCATGCGGCGCATCGTCGTAGCCCATCACGTTGAGCGCGCGTACCACCGTCAGGCCAGGTGTGCCGGCGGGCACGATGATCATGCTTTGCTGCGAGTGGCGAGGTGCATCCGGATTGGTCTTGCCCATGGTGATGTAGACGGCGCAGCGCGGGTCGCCGGCGCCTGAGGTCCACCACTTGCGGCCGTTGATCACGTAGTCGTCGCCCTGGCGCTCGATGCGGGTCTGGATGTTGGTGGCGTCGCTTGACGCGACGTCGGGCTCGGTCATGGCAAAGGCAGAGCGGATCTTGCCCTCCAGCAGGGGCTTGAGCCAGCGCGCCTTGTTGGATTCGGAGCCGTAGCGCGCAATGGTCTCCATATTGCCGGTGTCGGGTGCCGAGCAATTGAAGACTTCGCTGGACCACATCACGCGGCCCATGATTTCAGCCAGCGGTGCGTATTCCTGGTTTGTCAGGCCGGCGCCGTCGTAGCCGGAAGCCGCCGCGCTGTCGACCGGCAGAAACAGGTTCCACAAGCCCGCGGCCTGTGCCTTCGGCTTCAGACTCTCAATCGTCTGCAGCGGCGTCCAGCGTTTGCCGGCTGCGGTGTTGGCGGCAATCTCCGCGTGGTAGGCGCCCTCAGCGGGGTAGACGTTGTCTTCCATGAAAGCCTGCAGCCTGGCTTGCAGGTCTTTGGTCTTGGGTGAATAGTCAAAATCCATGATGTCTCCGGTGGTGTCGGTAAAAAGGGGTTTAGCTTTGCTCAGCGAATTTCCAGGCCATCTGCGCCAGCGGCTTGACGCCAGCGGCAGAACTGACGGCCTGCGCGCTGGCGGCGGTACCGGCTTCAACGCGCTTGGCGATGCCCTGCAGGATGGCGGCGATGCGAAACAGGTTGTAGGCCATGTAGAAATTCCAGTCGGCCTTGAGCGCCTGCGGTGTGGTCAGACCGGTGCGTTCGCAGTACAGCCGTATGTATTCGTCTTCCGTCGGGATACCAAGACTGGCAACGTCGAGCCCGCCAATGCCGCGAAACGAGCCCGGTGGAATATGCCAGGCCATGCAGTGGTAGCTGAAGTCCGCCAGCGGGTGACCGAGCGTGGAGAGTTCCCAGTCCAGCACGGCCACAATGCGCGGCTCGGTTGGGTGAAACATCAGGTTGTCCAGTCGAAAGTCACCGTGCACGATGCTGACCAGTTCGGTGGCGCGAGCCATCTGCGGGATGTGCTGCGGCAACCATTGCACCAGCTGGTCCATCTCGCGCGTTGGTTGTGACATCGGACCTGCGCCGTCCGCCGAGGCCGCATACTGCTTGCTCCAGCGCCCTATCTGGCGTTCAAAGTAGTTGCCCGGCTTGCCATAGCCGGCGAGTCCGCGCTCGGCAAACTTGACGCTGTGCAGCGCGGCGATGACCCGGTTCATTTCCTGGTAGATGTCCGCGCGCTCCTGTGTGCTCATGCCCGGCAGGCTCTGGTCCCATAGCACGCGCCCCGGCATGAACTCCATGATGTAGAAGGCGCGTCCAATCACCGCCTCGTCTTCGCACAGGCAGTACATCCGTGGTACCGGCACGTCGGTGCCATAAAGACCACTCATGACCGCGAATTCGCGCTCTATGGCGTGCGCCGAGGGCAACAGCTTGGCAACCGGCCCGGGTTTGGCGCGCATCACGTAGTGCTGCGTTGGCGTGCTCAGTTTGTAGGTCGGATTGGACTGGCCACCCTTGAAAGATTCGACGCTCAGGGGACCGCTAAACCCGGGCAGATGCTGCTCCAGCCAGGCTGAAAGTGCAGCGACGTCAAAGGTCTGGCCTGCGGAGACCGGGCGCGTGCCAACGAAATGATCAAATTCGCTCATGGTGTAGTCATCATCCGGTAGGTTCAGGTGTCCGCTTCAATGATGCGCATCAGGGCTTCGCGGTTGCGAATGACCAGACCACCGGGCTCGATCCGGATCGCCTCTTCGCGCTCCATCGACTTGAGCTCCTGATTGACGCGTTGTCTCGAGGCGCCCAGCAACTGGGCCAATTCCTCCTGCGCCAACTGCAAGCCGATGCGCATCTCGGTGCTGTTGCTCAGCGACGGGATGCCGTAGCTGCGCAGCAGGTGCAGCAGTTGCTTGGCCAGGCGTGCTCGCAGCGGCAGGGTGTTGAGGTCTTCCACCAGACCGTAGAGCTGGCGTATGCGCCTGGCGTGCAGCCGCAGCAGCGCCTCGTACAACTCGGCGTGCAGCGCCAGTATCTTCTTGAAGTCCGCTCTGGCCACGCACAAAATGGTGCTGTCGCCATGCGCATAGGCATCGTGCGTGCGCCGGTCGCCGTCGAAGATCGCCACATCGCCAAACCAGATGCCCGGCTCGACATAGGTCAGCGTGATCTGCTTGCCCGAAATCGAGGTCGAGCTGACCCGTACGGCACCGCGGGCGCAGGCAATCCACTCCTGCGGCTGCTCGCCCCGAGCCGTGATGAGCTCGCCGTCCTTGTAGCGTTTGACATAGGCGCATCGCAGAATATCGTGCCGTAGTGAAGGTGAAAGAGCCGAAAACCAGCGACCGGCATTGATTGCCTCGCGTTCTTCGATGGTAAGAATAGGGTCGTCCATAGCCTGTCTTGTGGGTGACTGAAAACAGATCCATTGTCGCGCTGGTGACGACTGCGCGCTGACCGACTTGTCACCTGCGTGTCTGGCAGCAGGCCGCTACGGCAGTCACGCAGAAAGAAGATAAGCATTAAACTTGTCACAATCAAGCTGAAAGTACCGAGCATCGCGACCGCTGCGCAGGGGCAAGGAGCCCGACCGGGACTGGGCATTCGACATACTCTGCATGGGGAAATAGCATGAAACTCAAGGAAGTTGGTGAAGACAACAATGTGCTGTTGATCGAGCTGAACGAAGATAACCTGGATGCCAGCAATGCGCGTGAGTTCAGGGACGCCATACAACTCATGATGCGCGATCGGACGCGGGTTGTGCTGGACATGGCAGGTGTCAGGTTTGTCGACAGCTCCGGTCTGGGCGCATTGATTTCCTGTCTGCGTTTGCTCAATGGCAGAGAAGGCGATTTCAAGCTCTGCGCCATGTCCAAGCCGGTGCGCGCGCTGTTTGAACTGATGCGCATCGACCGGGTTTTCGCTATCCACAATACGCGCGACGAGGCAGTCAGGTCTTTTGCCTGACCCAAGACTTTGGCGGCTCTGGATCCCGGTCTGGCAAACATGATGCGGCTTTCTGCGAACGTCTGGGGGCGGCCATGGGTGTTGGCTCTGCTGGTCTGCTTTGGCCAGTCCTGTGTCCCGCCGGCCGTGGCGGGACCGGTATCCGATCGGGTCAAGGCGGCCAAGGTGCTGCGCGTCTGCATCTGGCCTGAATACTACGGCATTACCTTTCGCAATCCCCGCAATCACCAACTCGACGGCATCGATATTGATCTGTCCACCGAGTTGGCCAGGGATGTGGGGGCTCGACTCGAGTATGTAGAGACTTCGTTTTCCAGGCTGATCGTTGATCTGCTTGATGATCGTTGTGATGTGGCGATGTTTGCGGTTGGTATCACGGCGCAGCGTCAGCAATCGCTGAAATTTACCCAGCCCTACTTGCAGAGTGACATCTATGGCGTGACGACCCGTGGTAGCCGCAGCATCAGCAGTTGGGACGATATCGACAAACCGGGGATTCAGGTTGCAGTTCAGGCCGGAACGTTCATGGAGCCCGTGATGACGGCCGCCCTCAAGCAGGCCAAACTGGTCGTGATTCGTCCTCCCTTGACGCGTGAGCAGGAGCTTGAATCGGGTCGTGTCGATGTTTTCATGACGGATTACCCCTACAGTCGGCGTCTGATGGCCAGTGCCGACTGGGTTCGTCTGGTGTCGCCGCCCAAGCCGTTCAACATCATTCCGTATGCCTATGCTGTCAAACCGGGTGACCCGGAGTGGCTGGCACAGATCGATCAGTTTGTCGCTCGCATCAAGAGCGATGGACGCCTTGAAAGAGCGGCCAGGAAGTACGGCCTGAGTGAAATTGTTGTGGCAAGATAAGGTCATCGTGTCAGATCACGCAGCGCCGATGGCATCGCCCCTGCAGGTCTGGTTGACCAGTGCCCATCTGATTGGCATTGCCTGTTTGTTGTCGGTACTGGTGATCGCCCTGAGCATGGCCTTCATTGACCGGGCGAGAAGCGACAAGCGCTCGGAAAATCTCCTGCAATTGCAACAACTGGCCAAGCTGATGGCTCGCCAGTCAGCCACTGACATCAGCGCCGTGGAGTCGATGCTGATGGTGCTGGCTTCGACGGATCGTGACTTACGTAACCCGCGCCAGCCCGGTCAACTCGACCCGCTGATCGAAAGTGTGGTGCGCAGTTACCCCCAATTGAGAAGCCTGTCTGTCATCAACGAAGAAGGCCTTGTTCTGGCAAGCAGTTCACGTGCGAATGTCGGCCTTTCGGTCCAACTGGCTTTGTTTGGTGTTGCTCCCCTTGACGCCTCCAAGGTGGTGATGGGTCAGATGCTGGAGGGTCGAGACCTGGCAGACCTTGCGCGCAGAGCACCCGGCGTCTCCAGGTTGACTGTATGGCCGATGCTGATTCGACTGAGTACTGCGGCGGGTCAGGGGCAGACACTGGTGGCGCTGATCAATGCCGACTATTTCAGCTCCGTTTATGAGGCTTCAGCCAACGATCCAACCGTGCGGGTCGCGCTGGTCGGCTACGATGGTGAACTGTTGGTGGCGACCCGCAATACGGTACGCCCCATCGGCAGTTCATTGCGTGCGCTGCGGCTGTTTAGCGAATTCCTGCCAAGCCGGGAGTGGGGCAGCTATGTTGGTGCAGGGTTCGATGAGGAAAACGCCGCAACGGCATTTTCTGTATTGCCACAGTGGCCGATGGCTCTGATCGTTGAGTCCTCCCTTCATGACGTCATGCGTGATGTGGTGCGGGTTGAGAGATGGACCCTGGGTCTGGCCGCGACGGCCTTGCTTGTGATCATGGCATTGACCCTGCTTACCACGCGCAGCCTGAAGCGTCACCAGGCCATCAACGAGGAGTTGCATCAGGCGGTTTATGCCAGCGAAGCGCGTCAGCGCGCGATGTTCGAGTCGTCCATCGACGGTATCTTGACGGTGGACTCCGTTGGTCGCATTGTGGCCGTCAATCCGGCTGCGCAGAGCATTTTCGGGAGAGCGGATGCGGAACTCGTCGGCAAACTGCTGCATGAGTTCATGGTGCCCACGCACTTGCGGCAGCATCACCAGGACGGTCTGGAACGTTTTCTCAGGAGCGGCGACGGCCCGGTGCTTGAGCGCCTGAGCAGGCGCATCGAAACCGTGGGCATGCGTGCCGATGAAAGTGTTTTTCCGATCGAGCTGACGATTGTGTCGCTGCAGGTTCATGGGCAACTGTTCTTTACCGTTTCAGTACGTGACATCAGCGAAAAGAAGGATAACGAGAGAGAAAAGGCCGATCTGTTACTGAAGTATCGGGAACTGACCACCGACCTGGAGCGCCAGAAGATGGCCCTTGACGAGCACGCGATCGTCGGTATCGAGGACGTTGAAGGAACCATCATCTATGCGAACGACAAACTGGTTCAGATTTCCGGATTTGCCAGAGAAGAACTGCTAGGCAGGAAGTACTTCGAGTTTCGCGAGCACCTGAATCCGGTGGCATATGCTGAAATGCGTTCTGCCCAGGCGCTCGGGTCGATCTGGCACGGGGAGTTGTCGCTGCGCCGACGTGATGGCGGTAAGTACTGGGTTTCCAGTACCACCGTTCCGGTGCCGAACCAGGACGGCAGCATCCGGCAGTACATCACCATACAAACCGATATCTCTTTGTTGCGTCAGGCTGAAATCGCCCTGGCGCAAGCCAGTGAGAGGGAACTGGAGATTGGTACCCGAATCCAGCAGTCGCTGTTGGCGCCGAGTCCTTTGCGGCAGTTGAGCGACCTCTGGATGAGCAGTTTCAATCAGGCTTCCAAAGGAATTGATGGCGACTTTGTTGAGGTGATTCAAGTCGGTGAAGATTGCGTGGACATCATTGCAGGCGATGTCATGGGCAAGGGGGTGCCGGCGGCGTTGATGGGCGCCGCCACCAAATTGCAGTTCAGTCGGTCCATGGCAGAACTGCTGGCCACGCAGAAGTCAGGGCAGGAAGCGCCACAACCGATCGCCATCGTGTCTTTGGTGCATCAGGCGATGACACCGCATCTGCAGGCACTGGACGCCTTCGTCACACTGTCTTACGTCAGGATTGATCGGGTCCGCAAGGTCATTACCTGGGTCGGCTGTGGTCACGAGGAATCGCTTGTGATTCATGCGGATGGCCAAACGCTGTTGTTGCCCAACCAGCATCCTCCCTTGGGAGTGCTGGATCAGCTTGAGCTCAATCAAGACCAGGTGCCACTGGCCGCTGGCGACGCCTTGTTCTTGTGCTCTGACGGCTTGGCTGACGCCATTTTGCCCAACGGAGAGAGGATAGGACGGGAGTCGATTAACCAGACGGTGCGCAA
Source organism: Comamonadaceae bacterium (assembly GCA_007280205.1). Classification (GTDB taxonomy): domain Bacteria; phylum Pseudomonadota; class Gammaproteobacteria; order Burkholderiales; family Burkholderiaceae_C; genus Rhodoferax. Next base: position 6,660 of record QYPX01000026.1, on the reverse strand, counting down.
GCTGGTGCGGGAACACCCGACACCCGGGGCGGTATTGCACTGCCTGCGTCGCGACCTGCTGCCGAGCGAGGTCAGTATCAATGATGATGTCTCGCTACTCCTGGTGATGCAGGCACCCGCGAACAGCGGCAGGGTCCGGTGCGAACTGCTTATTGACATGACGTCCTTGCGTGCGTTGCGCGCGTTTGTAAGGCAGCAGGCCATGCGATCCGGGATGACAGATACGGAGGCGGCGATCATTGAAGTCGCCAGCGTCGAGATTTTTACCAACATCGTTCGCCACGCCAGAGGATTGCTGCCGGGAGCGTCGGTCGAACTGGTGGCTCACTCCTCGGGCCAGGAATTCATCCTGGAGGTGATCCATCTAGGGGAGGCATTTGTGCCTCCCGACGAACTTGTCGAAACCAACTTCGACATCTTCCCGGAAGGGGGCTTTGGTTTGATGATTATTCGCAAAGCCTGCGATCGCGTCGAGTACCTTCACCACATGGGTGTCAATACCATACGCATGAGTCGCTATATCGAGGTCTGATTTCTTCTCATTCCTCTTCGTGCAACAGGCTCAGCCCAATGGCACCGCGCCGGCGCAGCCAGGGGCTGGGACGATAGCGCGGGTCGCCATAGACGGTCTGCATGTTGAACAGGACTTCGAGCACGTTGGTGGGTCCGTACAGGTTACCCATGGCCAGCGGACCGATCGGGTAGCCCAGACCGAGGGTGACGGCGGTTTCAAGATCGGCCGGCGAGCAGACGCTTTGCTGGCACATGTCGCTGGCGATGTTGACGATGGTCGCCACCACGCGTTGGCTGACGAAGCCGCCGCTATCGCGAATCACGCTGACCGCCTTGCCGTCGCGTGCCATCAGGGCGTGGGCCGCGCGGCGCATGTCAGCACGGGTGGCAGGGTTGGTCGCCAGCACCCGGCGTTTGGTAGTGGCATCGTCCACCAGCATGTCGATACCGATGGTGCGCGCCGGGTCGAGGCGCTCGACCACGGCCACAGTGGTGATATCAAACCCTAGGGGTGCGACCAAGGTCAGGGCTTGTGCGGAAGGCGCAGCACCGGTTTCGATCCGGGCGCCCAGATTCTTGAGTAACAACAGCAGTTCGGCGCGCCGCGCCGCCCGGGGCGACAGCCAGACCGGCGGCATTTCGTCGACCTGCGGCACGGCTGGCTCCGCACTGATTTGTGCCGCACCACCCACGTATTTGTAAAAGCCTTCGCCCACCTTTTTTCCGACCACACCACCGGCCAAGCGCTGCGCCGTGATGATGCTGGGGCGATAGCGTGGCTCTTCAAAATACTGGTGATAAATCGATTCCATTACCGGATGCGAAACGTCAAGCGCGGTCAGGTCCATCAATTCAAAGGGGCCGAGCTTGAAACCGATCTGGTCTTTCAGAATGCGGTCAATGGTGGCGAAATCGGCCACACCTTCGCTGACGATGCGCAGCGCCTCGGTGCCGTAGCCACGACCGGCATGGTTGACGATGAAGCCCGGGCTGTCATTGGCCTGCACCGGCGTGTGCCCCATTTGCCTGGCGTAGGCCGCCAGATCGGTGCAGACGTTGGCGCTGGTCTTGAGCCCGGCGATGACCTCGACCACCTTCATCAGTGGCACCGGGTTGAAGAAGTGATAGCCGGCAAACTGCTGCGGGCGCTTCAGTTGGGCGGCAATCGCAGTGACCGACAGGGACGAGGTGTTGGTGACCAACACCGCGCTCGGTTCAACGATGCTCTCAAGCTCGGCGAACAGTTTGGTCTTGACATCCAGGCGCTCGACCACCGCTTCGACAATCAAGTCGCTTGAGGAGAGTTCAGCGAGCGTGCCGGCGCATTGAAGACGCGCCTTGTACTGGGCGGTCTGCTCCGGGTTGAGGCGACCCTTCTCGCAAAGCTTGTCCCATTGGGCGAAAACTGCCGCCTGGGCAGCTTGTGCTGTACCGGATTGCATATCGAACAGCTTGACGCTGCTGCCGGCTTGCACTGCAATCTGGGCAATGCCGCGACCCATGGCGCCGGCACCGACGATGCCGAGATTGGAAAATATTGGTTTCATGCGCTCAATTATGACTCGCTGCCAGGCTGGTCATTCCATGCTTGAATCTGCTGTGACACAATGAGCTGTTGCCTGATTCCCTTGCGCTGCGGGTGTGCAGTTCCAACCCTTGATTTGAAAATTCCATGACCCTCAAGCTATGCGGTTTCTCGGCCAGTAACTACTACAACAAGATCAAACTCCAGTTGCTGGAGAAGGAAGTTCCGTTTGAGGAAGAACTGGTTTGGGTCGGCAATTCTGAGGCGGCTCTGCTGCAGCGCTCCCCGCTAGGAAAAGTCCCTTTCCTGGAAACGCCGGAGGGTCCGATTTCGGAATCCATGGCATGCGCCGAATACATCGAAGCCGCGTTTCCCCAGAACCCCTTGCTGCCGTCGGACCCTTATGCAGCGGCCAAGGTGCGCGAGTTGATCATCTACAGCGAACTGCATCTTGAGTTGGTGGCGCGCCAACTTTATCCAGAGGCATTTTTTGGAGGCAAAGTCAGTGACAGCACCAAGGAACGGACTTACAAGCAGCTCGTCAAAGGCGTGGCCAGTTTTTCCAGGTTGACTCGGTTCGCACCCTATATTGCAGGCTCGCAATTGACGTTGGCCGACTGCGCCGCCGTTGCGCATCTGCCGCTGGTGGCCAGCGTCAGCAAGCTGATCTACGGCCAGGACGTGCTGGCAGGCTTGCCGCTGAAAGATTACTTGCGAGCGATGAATGAGCGCGCGAGTGTGCGCAAAGTCAACACTGATCGCAAAGCCAACACCGAGCTATTGATGAAGCTCAATGCATCGAAAAAATAGTGGCCACCCGTTTCAGCGCCGAACCTGCAGGGCACCCGGATTGACGATGTTGGTAGGTGTGCCCTTGATGAAATTGATGACGTTGTCAAAGGCCGCGCCAAAGTACATTTCGTAACTGTTTTGCTCAACGTAGCCGATGTGCGGCGTACAAATGCAGTTCTCGATGCGCAACAAGGCATGACCCTGCAAAATCGGTTCGGTTTCGAATACATCGACTGCCGCCATACCGGGGCGTCCCCGATTGAGTGCGCTGATCAGGGCTTCGGGTTCGATCAACTCGGCGCGCGAGGTGTTGACCAGCAGTGCCGTTGCTTTCATGCGCGCCAGATCGTCCAGGCGAACCAGGCCGCGGGTCTCATCGACCAGTCGAAGATGCAGGGAGAGCACGTCGCATTGAGAGAAAAAATCGTCGCGGCTGGCGGCCGCCGCAAACCCGTCGAGTACCGCTTTTTCGCGTGACGGCGTCTGCCCCCAGATGACAACGTGCATGCCAAACGCCTTGCCGTATTGCGCCACCAGTTGGCCGACCTTTCCGTAACCCCAGATGCCAAGCGTCTTGCCTTTGAGGACGACGCCCAGGCCGAAATTCGCCGGCATGGAGCCAGCCTTGAGTCCGGATTGTTGCCACGCGCCGTGCTTGAGATTGCCTATGTACTGCGGCAGGCGGCGCATGGCCGCCATGATGAGCGCCCAGGCCAACTCGGCCGGAGCCACCGGTGAACCAGTACCTTCGGCGACCGCAATGCCACGCTCGGTGCAGGCGTTCACGTCAATGTGCGAGCCGACCCGTCCGGTTTGTACAATCAGTTTGAGCTTGGGCAGTTTCTCGATCAGCGGGCGCGGCATGTGTGTCCGCTCGCGTGTCAGAACAATGACGTCAGCATCCTTGAGTCGAAATGACAACTGACCCAGTCCTTTCACGGTGTTCGTATAAACCTTGGCCGGGTAGGGTTCTAGCTTGGCGGCGCATTCGAGCTTGCGAACTGCATCCTGGTAATCGTCAAGAATCACAATATTCATAAGTTGATATTGTGCCTTGGCATTTCCTTGGCACCCTGCTGGCGCCACTCCGAAAGAAGAATCAGTGCAGCGCTGCGAGCCGATCCAGTTCCGCGCAGACATCGGCCATGCGGCCCGAGATGGTCATGCGACCAACATGCGTTGGCGCCTGACCGGCTTCGAGAATGCGTACGACTCGAAGTGGTTTGTGAACCGAGGGGGCGAGCTTCAGCTGTGCAGCGGCGACCCGATGCCGCGCTGCGGGTCTGGGCGCCGGACTGGGCCGCAAACCGCGCCACCAGGTGTGCAATGGAGACAGGACGCCGGGAATGGCAAACAGGGCAAGACTCATTTGAATTATTCCGTCGAAAACAGTTGGTGTGCTTACATCAGCATGGTGTTGCGGATGAGGCCAACAGCCAGACCCTCAATTTCGAAGGGCTCGCCGGGCTCCACCACAATGGTCTGGTAATCCGGGTTTTCCGGGTGCAGTTCAATCAGGTTCTTGTTGCGCCTGAAGCGCTTGACCGTCACTTCGTCGCCCAGTCGCGCCACGACGATCTGCCCATTCTTTGCGTCCTTGGTGGACTGCACCGCCAGCAGGTCACCGTCCATGATGCCGGCATCGCGCATCGACATGCCCCGCACCTTGAGCAGATAGTCAGGCTTGCGCTGAAACAGACTGCTCTCCAGGTAATAGGTTTGATCGATGTGCTCTTGCGCCAGAATCGGAGAACCGGCGGCCACGCGTCCAATCAGTGGCAAGGCCAGTTGGGCCAGACTCGGGAGTTGGAAGGAGTACTGCTTGTTGCGCGATTCATTGATTGAGCGCAATGCTTCGCTCTTGAGGCGGATGCCGCGCGAAGTGCCACTGACCAGTTCAATCACGCCTTTGCGTGCCAGCGCCTGCAGATGCTCTTCGGCCGCATTGGCCGACTTGAACCCCAGTTCAGTGGCGATTTCGGCCCGCGTTGGCGGGGCGCCGGTGCGCGCGATGGCGCTCTGTATGAGGTCCAGAATCTGCTGCTGACGGGCTGTCAGTTTGGGGCTTTCAAGCATGGCGACTCCTTGGTATTTGGGCGGGGCTTGCTGTTGGTCTATACACACTGGTTTGATATCCAGTAACTGTATTTTTAACCAGTTTTGAAAAGAATGCAAGCAATCGCGAAAAATATTTACCAAGGGCCGCTGCTGGCCCGCTTGCGGTGATCAGCTCACCAGTGCTGCGAAGGCACGCGCCGAAATTTCGTTGACGTCACCCGTGCCGCTGATGGCGCGGTATTTGGGGGCTGCAGCGGGCTCTGCCTTGGCCCAACTGGCGTAGTAGTCCACCAGAGGACGGGTTTGAGCGCTGTAGACCGCAAGGCGCTTCTTGACTGTTTCTTCCTTGTCATCGGCACGCTGAATCAGGGCTTCACCCGTGATGTCGTCCAAGCCGGCGACCTTTGGCGGATTGAACTTGACGTGGTAGGTGCGCCCCGACGGTGCGTGCGAGCGTCGCCCGCTCATGCGCTCGATGATGGCGTCAAAAGGCACATCAATTTCCAGTACGTAATCGAGTTTGACGCCGGCTGCCTTCATGGCGTCGGCTTGGGGGATGGTGCGTGGAAACCCGTCAAACAGGAAGCCGCCGGCGCAGTCTGGCTGGGTAATGCGCTCTTTCACCAGATTGATGATCAGTTCGTCGCTCACCAGTCCCCCGCATCCATTATTTGCTTTGCCTCGATGCCCAGTGCCGTGCCGGCCTTGACGGCAGCGCGCAGCATGTCGCCGGTGGAGATTTGCGGAATCCCGTATTTTTGGCAGATGAAGGTGGCTTGCGTACCTTTGCCAGCGCCGGGCGCGCCCAACAGGATAAGTTTCATGACGATCTTTCGAACAATTGAAAATCAGGCCGCATTGTTCAGCGTACTTCCAGACCGATCACAATGCCTTGTTGCTTCGAAGAATAGCACGTCGCTCAAGCCCGGAAAAGGCGGCGCACCCGCTCCAGATCTTCCGGTGTATCAACGCCAGCGCCGGGGGCCTCCTGCGTGACGTGAACTGCAATCCGGTGGCCGTGCCACAAGGCGCGCAGTTGTTCCAGCGATTCAGCCAGTTCCATCGGTGCCTGGGACAGAGTTGGAAATCTGCGAAGGAAGCCGACCCGATAGCCATAGATGCCAATGTGACGCAGCGGCGCGGGGCTGGGCAGGCAAGCTGGCCGATCGCGCGAGTGAGGGATAGGAGCTCGACTGAAATAGAGCGCCATGGCGTTGGCGTCCAGCACCACTTTGACGACGTTGGGGTTGCTGAAATCGGCCACGTTATCAATGGCATGTGCCGCCGTGCTCATGCTGGCGGTGGGCTGTTCGCTCAGCAAACGGGCCACCGCCTCTACCAGCGCTGGCGCTATCAGCGGCTCGTCACCTTGCACGTTGATCACGATTTCTTCGTCGCCCAAACTCAGCAACTGACACGCTTCGGCCAGACGATCGCTGCCTGAAGCGTGCTCAGCGTGCGTCAAAACTGCTTCGACCTGATGCAAGCGGCAGGCGTCCATGATTTCGCTGTTGTCCGCGGCCACCACAACACGGACTCTGCGGCCCATGTGGGCCAGCGAGTCGACGCGCTGCGCGACCCGCACCACCATCGGCAGACCGGCAATATCTGCCAGGGGTTTGTTGGGCAGACGGGTGGAAGCCAGGCGCGCCGGAATCAGGACTGTGAAATTCAAAGTCCGAGTTCCTCGTCGCTCAAGGTACGCGCCTCGTTCTCCAGCAGGACCGGAATGCCGTCGCGCACCGGGTAGGCCAGGCGCGCGCTGCGGGAGG
>QYPX01000197.1 GCA_007280205.1 Comamonadaceae bacterium | reverse complement strand
GCAAGTCCATGGTCTCGCGATAACGGTCGCGTTGCACAAACTCCACTGGGCGCTGTATGCGCTTTTCCAGATAGACGCGCCACTCGGCCAGCAAGGCATGCTGATCGTGCAAAAAGGCTGGCGTCATGCCGAAGCGGATGATCCGCGTGTCGGGGGCACCGAGCGCCGCCAGACAAAACGCGCCCAGCCAGGCTGCGACAAGCAGTTTCCCCAGAAATCGGTACATCGTGCTTCCTTGTTACCAAACGGTGACATCGGGCCGTTTCGGCTGATTTGCGTTACCCATCGGTAACGTCGGTTCAGGCCGGTTAGAGCAAGGCCCACATGAAACGTGCCACCTTGTTGAAAACGCTATGAATTTTACCGGCCCGGCGTTACCTTGAGGTAACCGACTGGTTGCGGCGGTTCGGACGCTGTCGCTGTGCCTCGGCGAAAACCCGGCGCTGGCGCGAAAGTTGCAGCACCAAACTTGATCAGACCGTGGTCAAGGCGCGTCAGCCTGGGTTCGGCGGTGCAGTGATTGAACATCAAATCAGGAGTTTCTTATGAGGCTAACAAGACGAATTTTCATCATGGCATCGGGCATTTCTGCCGGGTCGCTGGTCACCGGTTGCGCCGGTTTGCCCGCCGGACCGGTGCACAGCGCGCTGCTGCCGCGCAATGCCAAAGCTTCCAGCCCGGCCGCTGGCGACTGGGTGGCCAGCACCTGCCAGGGTTGCACGCAGTGGTGCGCGATTCAAATTTATGTACAGGGTGGTCGCGCCACGCGCGTGCGCGGCAATCCGCTTTCCAAATCAAACCATGGCTATGTCTGCCCGCGGGGCCACATGATTCCGCAGCAGATGTACGACCCGGACCGCATCAAGGTACCGATGAAGCGGACCAATCCGCAGAAGGGCCGTGGTATCGATCCAAAATTTGTCCCCATCAGCTGGGACGAAGCGATGAATACAGTGGCTGACAAGATGATTGCGCTGCGCAAGGCCGGCGAGCCGGAAAAATTGACCTACATTCGGGGTCGTTATTCACCCACGTCCACCGATCTGCTGTACGGCACGCTGCCCAAAGTCTTTGGCACTCCCAACTATTTTTCACACAGTGCGATTTGCGCCGAAGCCGAAAAAATGGGTCCGGGCCTGACGCAGGGCTTCTTTGGCTATCGTGACTACGATCTGGCCAACACGAATTGCCTGGTGGCTTGGGGTTGCGACCCGCTGGCGTCGAACCGCATGGTGCCCAATATGCAAAGCCAGTTCGCGGGAATCGTCAAGCGCGGCACCGTGATCGCCATCGACCCGCGCTTGTCCACGGTCGCAGCCAAGGCACACGAGTGGTTGCCGATCAGCCCTGGCACCGATGGTGCGCTGGCAGGCTCCATTGCCCATGTGTTGTTGACAGAAGGTCTGTGGAACCGCGAGTTTGTCGGTGATTTCAAGGATGGCAAGAATCTTTTTGTCGCTGGCAGGACGGTGGACGAAGCCGCTTTTGCAGAGAAAGAGACTTACGGTCTGGTCAAGTGGTGGAACCTGGAACTCAAAAACCAGACACCCGCCTGGGGTGAAAAAGAGTCGCTGATTCCAGCCGCACAAATCGTGCGCGTGGCCCGCGCCATGGGCAAAGCCGCTCCCAAGACCGTGGTCTACATGGGCCCTGGCGTGGCCATGACGCCGCGCGGCACCTACGCCTCCATGGCGGTCTATGCGCTCAATGGCTTGCTGGGCTCGGTCGATGTGGAAGGCGGGGTCTGGCAAAGCCCCAGTGGCCCACCGCTGGCTGCATTCCCCAAATCCGACGCCTACGTCGATGACATCGCCAAGAAAGGCAGCACCGGCAAGAAGCTCGATGGCCGTGGTGCGAAGGACATGCCCGCGATGATGAATGCCAAGCCGGGCAGCGGCGTGGTCACCAACAACGTGGCCAACGGCATGCTCAAGGACCCGAATGCCGTGAAGGTATTGATTGCCTCATGGGCGAACTTCAACTTCTCCTGCACTGGCGCAGACCGCTGGGACAAGGTGATGGCCAAGGTGCCGTTCTTTGTGCACATGGTGCCCAACGCCTCGGAGATGACGCAGTTCGCCGACATTGTGCTCCCGTCCACCTTCAATTCCGCTGAAGGCTGGTCGATTGTCACCAACATGGCCAATGGCTTTGCCTACGCATCGATCCAGCAAGGCGCGGTCAAGCGCCTGTGGGACGTCAAGCAGGAAGAAACCGAGGTCATGTGGCTGCTGGCTGAAAAGCTCAAGGCCAAGGGTTTTGCCAACCTGTTTGATTACTACTCAAAAGAGTTCAAGGACCCCGAGACCGGCAAGGCGCCCACCACCGCAATGGAATTCTCCGAGATAGCTACGAAGATGAAGAGTGCTCCGATCTGGATGGCAAAAGAGCCATTGAAGGGCGATACACCGATCAATGGCTGGGCCGACTACAAGAAAAAAGGCATGTTCAGCGGCGCCAAATACACGCTCAAAAAGGGCTGGGGCGGCAAGTTTGCCACCGAGACCAAGAAGTTCGAGTTCTACAGCGAGACCCTGAAGAAGGGACTGCTCGAACACGCCAAGAAGTACCAAACCACAGTGGACGACATCATGACGGTCAGTGGTTACATGGCGCGCGGCGAGCAGGCCTTTGTGCCGCACTATGAGACCGTCAAGCGCCACGGCAGCCTGGCCGATTACCCATTGACCTTCATTGACTACAAGTCGCGGCTGAACCGCGAGGGCCGCTCTGCCAATCTGCCCTGGTACCAGGAGTTCAAGAAGGTCGATTCGGGCGATGTGTCCTGGAGCGACGTGGTCAAGATGAATCCGGTCGATGGCGCCAGGCTGGGCCTCAAGAGCGGTGACAGCGTGAAGATCACTTCAACCATCGGAACGATCAGTTGTCAGCTCAAACTGTGGGAGGGTGTACGCCCGGGTACGGTGGCCAAATGCTACGGCCAGGGTCACTGGGCTTACGGACGTGTGGCGGCCAAAGACTATGCCAAAGCCATTCCCCTTGGCGGCAACAACAACGAAATCCTGGTCGATGACTACGACCGGCTGAGTGGTTCGACCGCCCGCAACGGCGGCTTCACCGGTGTCCGGATCCAGAAGGCCTGACCGCCTACAACCAGCTACAGGAGCAATACATCATGTCTAGACTTGGAATGGTCATCGACCTCGCAAAATGCAACGGTTGCGGCGCTTGCGCCTTTGCCTGCAAAGCCGAAAACAACACCCGCGACCGCGGCAATGAGCAGAGCTACAACTGGGCCGACTTCATCATGCGCACCGAGGGCACGTTCCCGAACGTGACGCAGATGGTATTGCCGGTCCTGTGTAACCACTGCAGCGACGCGCCTTGCGTCACCAAATGCCCTGGCAACCCGAAGAAAGCCGGCCCGGGCAACCCCTACAAGGCGCTGTTCAAGACGCCCGAAGGCATTACCCTGCACGACCCGGCGCTGTGCGTCGGCTGCCGGGAATGCCAGACCAATTGCCCGTACAGCCGTGAGAAGCTCGATGCGACGAGCCTGGACGGCGGCAGCTACAGTGTGATCAGCTTTAACGCCATGGACGAAAGCACGCAGCCGCGCTGGGCCGACAAGAGCTCGGCCATTCCTGGTTGCACTTCGTCCGGTGCCGAAGTGGCAGCCTTGGCAGGCGCGGTGCCACCGATGCTCAATGCGTGGAAGGGTGGCGACCTGCAGCCGGTGCGCAGCGACGACGTGGTGGAGAAATGCACTTTCTGCTATCACCGCGTGCTTAACGGTCTGCAACCGGCTTGCGTAGAGGTCTGCGCGTCCAAGGCGCGCATCTTTGGCGACCAGGAAGATCCGGCCAGCCAGATTTCGCAGATCCTCAAGAATGAGAAATCTTTCCGTTTGCTGGAAGAAAAAGGCACGAAGCCCAATGTGCATTACATTGGCAAGTACAGCCCCCGTGCCTGAGCGGCCCGGCGCCAAGTGTCTTTGGGGGCCGGGATGACCGGCCCCTTTTTTGTTCCAGGAGAGATGATGTCCGACTATGACCCCGACGAGACGGTTGCGCGCGAGGACCTGTGCCGCTTTCTGTCCGCCTGCTATTACGAGCCGGCGGCGGAATTCGTCGAGGAGAAATTGTTTGACAACATGCTGATCGCGGCCAGGCGGCTTGATCCGTATCTGGCAGAGCACGCGCGCCGCTTGGGCGACGCCTTCACGGCGCAGGACATCGAGACCCTTCTGGTGGACTACACACGGCTCTTTCTCGGGCCGGTGCAGGCGCTGGCCAGTCCCTATGGTGAGTCCTGGCTGAGTTCATCTGCCCCGACGCAAGACACGCCGCCGCTGGCGGTGCTGGAGCTGTACAGCCAGGGCGGCTTCGAGATCGATGAAGAGTTCAGGGAGCGGCCCGACCATGTGGCGGTGGAACTGGAATTTCTGTACCTTTTGACCTTTAACCAGAACCACGCTGCTACTGCTGGGAAGAGCGAAGAGGCCGTCGCCCTGCAATGGTTGAAACAGCGCTTTCTGGCCGAACACCTTGGCGCGTGGATAGCCCCGTTTGCCGCAGCGATGGCCAGCGGCGCTCAGTCTGCGTTCTACCGCGAACTCGGCGCTTTGACCGAACGCTTTGTGCGCATCCAGGGGGACACGCTGGCGCTGCACTGAGCGGCAAGCAGTCAGCTGCGTTGGAGAAGCAAGCATGAAAATTTTCGGTATCGCCGGACATTCCGGTATGGGCAAGACGACCTTGCTGGAGCGCTTGGTGCCCGAGCTCACCAAGCGCGGCCTGCGGGTTTCCCTGATCAAGCACAGCCACAAGAACATTGATATCGACCGCCCCGGCAAGGACTCTTGCCGTCTGCGCGAATCGGGCTGCAAGGAAGTGCTGCTGCTGGGCAACGATCGCTGGGCCCTGATGCACGAGCTGCGCGGCGCCAGCGAGCCCTCGCTGGACTACCTGCTGGACCGCATGATGGACTGCGATCTGGTGCTGATCGAAGGCTTCAAGCACGGCAGCTTTCCCAAGATTGAAGTCTGGCGCGCTGAAGTCGGCACCAAGACCCTGTGGCCCGACTGGCCGGGCATTCTGGCCATCGCCAGCGACACGCCGCCGAAGTCCGAAGTGCAGCACAGCGTGACCCCCGGCCTGACGCAACTCGATCTGGCCGATACCGCAGCCATCGCGGCCTTCGTGCTGGCGCACGCAGTGCTGCGCTGAGCCGTTCAGGTCATTGCGCTCCACGCTTTGTCATTGCTTGCCACGCTTTGTCATTGCGTCCCACGCTTTGTCATTGCTTGCCACGCTTTGTCATTACGGGCCACGCTTTGTCATTGCTTGCCACGCTTTGTCATTACGTGCCACGCTTTGTCATTACGTGCCACGCTTTGTCATTACGTGCCACGCTTTGTCATTACGTGCCACGCTTTGTCATTGCGGGCCTGACCCGCAATCCAGTGTCTGCGGGGGGCTGGATCCCGGATCGAGTCCGGGATGACAACGCCGTGGGCCGAGAGGACAACGCCGAGGTCCGGGATGACAACGCCGGGGGCCGAGAGGATAACGCTGAGGTCCGGGATGACAACGCCGTGGGTCGGGATGACAACGTCGAAGTCCGGGATGACAGGCGCTGAGTCCGGCATGACAGTGTGTTCCTTTCTGCGCGTCATGATTTATGGAAAGCTCAGTAAGTTAAGAATCGCGGACATGCCGGTTACAAAATAGCGGACTCTTGTGTGATTTACCGTACGCTGGGCGACGTGGGCGACGTGGGCGACGTGGACGACACGGCAGCCATCGCGGCCTTCGTGCTGGCGCACGCAGTGGTGCGCTGAGCCGTTCAGGTCATTACGGGCCACGCTTTGTCATTGCGTGCCACGCTTTGTCATTGCGCTCCACGCTTTGTCATTGCTTGCCACGCTTTGTCATTGCGGGCCTGACCCGCAATCCAGTGTCTGCGGGGGGCTGGATCCCGGATCGAGTCCGGGATGACAACGCCGGGGGCCGAGAGGACAACGCCGTGGGCCGGGATGACAACGCCGTGGGCCGGGATGACAACGCCGTGGGCCGGGATGACAACGCCGGGGGCCGAGAGGACAACGCTGAGGTCCGGGTTGACAACGCCGAGGTCCGGGATGACGAGCAAGACCCGGCGTCTCGGCTATCCCAATGCACGCACTTTGGAGTCAGTGAGTTCCACCGATCCGGGAATCTGCTTCTACCTGCACCAGACAATCGTAAAAAGTTGGCGCGCGACCGATGTCGGTCAGGGCCTGGCTGGTGAGCTCGTTCACATTGGTGCCAGCGAGTCCGTGCTTGCGCCACCAGACACCCAGGCCGTTGACCACGCCAACGCGCGCCCGCCTGGAGATCTTGAGCTTGCAGCGATACACGCCGCGCTGGTTGAAGACGCGCACCGTGTCGCCGTTTTGCAGGCCGCGCGCGGCAGCGTCATCGGCGTGCATCTCCAGCAGCGGCTCGCCTTCGAGCGCGCGCAGGCTCTCCACGTTGACGAAGCTGGAGTTCAAAAAGTTGCGCGCCGGTGGCGAGATCATGGCCAGCGGATAGTCGACCGACGAGTTGAAAGGCTCGTGATTCGGCACATGGTCAGGCAGTCCGTCCAGACCCATTGCGGCGAGCCGGGCACTGAAGAACTCACATTTTCCCGAGGGCGTCGGATAAGCCCCCTGGGCAAACGGTGCATCGGGCAATTTCAGAGTAACGAAACCCTTCTCCAGCAGTTCATCAAAATCGACCGCCGCGCCGTACGCCATGCGGCACAGCGTCAGGTCGTCGTCGGCAAAGCAGGGGTCATCAAAGCCCATGTGCTGCGCCAGTTCCCGAAAGATCTGCGCGTTCGGCTTGGCCTGGCCCAGTGGCGCAATCGCCGGCCGATTGAGCAGCACATCGGTGTGGCCGTAGCTCATGTGCACGTCCCAGTGTTCCAGTTGCGTGGTGGCGGGCAGGATGTAATCGGCGTAGTCGGCGGTGTCGGTCTGGAAGTGTTCCAGCACCACCGTGAACAGATCGTCGCGCTCAAAACCCTGCACCACCCTGGCAGAGTCCGGGGCAATCGCGACGGGGTTGCTGTTGTAGACGATCAGCGCCTTGACGGCCGGGCCAAAGTCCTGGCTGGCCGCTCGCAGCAGGTTGTCGCCAATGGTGCTCATGTTGATCGTGCGCGGTTTTCGGCCACCAAGCAGGTCGGGCCGCTGCAATGCGGCGCGCTGGATCGGGAAGCTGCTGGAACTTGACAGCAGCACACCACCCGCACGATGGCGCCAGGCACCGATCAGCGCTGGCAGCGAGGCGATCAGGCGCGCCGCGTTGCCACCGCCGTGCACGCGCTGCATGCCGTAATTCATGCGGATGGCGGCCGGCTCACCGCTGGCGGCACAGGCGCCGTAGTCCCGGGCCAGCGCACGAATCTGCTCGGGCCCAATGCCGCAGACCCGCGCTGCACGCTCGGGTGGCCACTGCAGGGCGCGGCTGCGCAGCAAGTCCCAGCCCAGGGTGTAGCGAGCCAGGTAGTCGTGGTCCAGCCAGTCATGCTGAATCAGTTCGTGCATGAGTGACAAGGCCAGCGCCCCATCGGTGCCGGGTAACAGCGCGATGTGTTCGTCGCACTTGTCTGCCGTTTCGCTTTTGCGCGGGTCGATGCAGATCAGTTTGGCGCCCTGGTTCTTCGCCTTCTGCGCATAGCGCCAGAAGTGCAGGTTGCTGGTGATCGAGTTGCTGCCCCAGATCAGGATCAGTCTGGATTCGGCAAAAAACTTCAGGTGCATGCCGAGCTTGCCGCCGAGCGTTTGCGTCAGCGCCTCGGCGCCGGCTGAGGAGCAGACCGTGCGATCCAGCAAAGAGGCGCCCAGTTGGTGAAAGAAGCGTGCGGCCATGCCCTCGCCCTGCACCAGTCCCATGGTGCCGGCGTAGCTGTAGGGCAGGATGGCCTGCGCAGCGTCGGGTCCGTCCGCAGCTATGGCTTGGAGGCGGGCTGCAATGTCACTGAGCGCCGCGCCCCAACTGACCGGCTCAAACTGGCCTGAGCCCTTGGGGCCGACGCGCTTGAGCGGCTGCAGGATGCGCTGCGGGTGGTAAGTGCGCTCCGGGTAGCGCGACACCTTGGTGCACAGCGCGCCAGCGGTGTGTGGATGCTCCGGGTTGCCACCCACCTTGATGGCGACGCCGCCCTTTACCGTGGTCAGCAGCGAACAGGTGTCAGGGCAGTCGTGTGGGCAGGCGCCCAGGATCTGGCTGGTCTTGACGTCGGGAACTGCGGTAGATGTTGGATTCATGGCTGCAAGGTGAGTGTTCAGGCGTATTTTGGCGCACAAAGCAGCGTCCCGCCGTTGGCGATAGACTCGCAATATTAGGAGTACCCATGAAAATCATCGATTCCATCGTCACCCAGGCGGCAGGCATTGCTGCCATTCGCCGCGACATCCACGCCCATCCCGAACTGTGTTTTGAAGAATCCCGCACCGCTGATCTGGTGGCGCAGAAGTTGACCGAGTGGGGCATCCCGATTCATCGGGGCATGGGCACCACCGGCGTCGTCGGCATCATCAAGAACGGCACGTCTTCGCGCGCGATTGGCCTGCGCGCCGACATGGACGCGCTGCCGATGCAGGAGTTCAACACCTTTGGCCACGCCAGCACGCAGGCCGGCAAGATGCACGCCTGCGGCCACGACGGCCACACCGCCATGCTGCTCGCAGCAGCGCAGCACTTCGCCAAGGAACGCCATTTTGACGGCACGGTGTACCTGATCTTCCAACCGGCCGAAGAGGGCGGTGGCGGTGCGCGCGAGATGATCAAGGACGGTTTGTTTGAGAAGTTTCCGATGGACGCGGTGTTTGGCATGCACAACTGGCCGGGCTTCCCGGTTGGCAAATTTGCCGTCGCCGCTGGCCCGGTGATGGCATCGAGCAACGAGTTCAAGATCATGATTTACGGGCGCGGCGGTCACGCTGCGACGCCGCACACGGGACTCGACCCGGTGCCGGTGGCATGCCAGTTGGTGCAGTCCTTTCAGACCATCATCAGCCGCAACATGAAGCCGATCGATGCGGGCGTGATTTCGGTCACCATGGTTCATGCGGGTGAGGCCACCAACGTGATACCTGATCACTGCGAGTTGCAGGGTACGGTGCGCACCTTCTCGGTGGAAGTGCTGGACCTGATCGAGCAGCGCATGAAGAGCATTGCCGAACACACTTGCGCTGCTTTCGACATGCGCTGCGAGTTCGAGTTTGTGCGCAATTACCCGCCCACCATCAACAGCGCAGCCGAGGCCGAATTTGCGCGCAAGGTGATGCAGAGCATCGTCGGCGCCGACAACGTGCTGCCGCAGGAGCCGGTCATGGGTGCGGAAGATTTCTCTTACATGCTGATGGCAAAGCCGGGTTGCTACTGCTTTATTGCCAATGGCGACGGCACGCACCGTGAATCCGGGCACGGCGAAGGTCCGTGCATGTTGCACAACCCGAGTTATGACTTCAACGACGACATGATTCCACTGGGCGCCACCTACTGGGTGCGCCTGGCCGAGGAATGGCTGAAGACGGCGGCTTGAAGGATTGCGAGCCATGATGAATGTAGCGGACGCTTTTTCTGCCAGCTACGCGCAGGCCCGGGGCAAGTTTTTTGCCGCGGCGGTGGCCGCCAACCTGCCAGTGACCTCGCACGCGCACCCGCTTGCCGGGCGCGACGGCGAAGCGCTGGCGATGGACGTGGTGCTCGACGGTGCCGCAGATGCGGAGCGACTGCTGATTGTCAGCAGCGCCTGCCATGGTGTTGAAGGCTACTGCGGCAGTGGTGTGCAGGTGGCTGCCCTGCACGATGAAGCGTGGCGTCAGCAGGCACGGGAAAAAAATGTCGCGGTGCTGTATGTGCATGCGCTCAACCCCTTTGGCTTTTCGCATGTGCGCCGGGCCACCCACGAAAACGTGGACCTCAATCGCAACTTCCATGACTTCAGCCAGCCGCTGCCGGTGAACCAGGGTTACCGGACGATTCAGCCGCTGCTGCTGCCGGATCACTGGCCACCGGGCGCCGACAACGCGGCCGCCATTGCTGCTTTTGTTGAGAAGAACGGCGCGGCCGCCTTCCAGTCCGCAGTGTCGAGCGGTCAGCACGAGTTTCCTGACGGCCTGTTCTTCGGTGGCACCGGGCCGACCTGGAGCAACCTGACGATTCGTCAGGTGCTGCGTGAGCATGGCCGCACGGCACACAAACTGGCCTGGATTGATTTGCACACCGGTCTGGGTCCCAGCGGGGTGGGTGAGCGCATTTTTGCCTGCAAGGATGACAAGGCAGCGTATGCCCGTGCCAGCCAATGGTGGGGTGGCAACGGCGCGACGCCGGTGACTTCGATTTACGATGGCTCTTCCACTTCGGCCTTCCTGACAGGTTTGATGTGGATGTCAGCCTACGAGGAGTGTCCGCAAGCCGAGTACACCGGTCTGGCCATGGAGTACGGCACCTTGCCGTTCCCGCAAGTGACGCAGGCGCTGCGCGCCGAGCACTGGCTGAACAAGCACCCAGAGGCGCCAGCTGATCTGGCCCAGCAGATCAAGCAGCAGATGATGGATGCGTTCTACACCGACACCGACGTCTGGAAGGAACAGATCATCAGCCAGGCGCGGCAATCGATGTTTCAGGCAGCGCAGGGTTTGAGTGACTGAGCATGCACCATGTTCGAATCTGCTGAAATTGGTCACAGGATCGGCAAGAAGGAATACAAGCAACGCGAAGCGGTGTTGCGCGAGGCATTGCTTGGATTGCAATACAGCTTGTTGAAATCCGCCCAATTCCCGGTGATCATTTTGGTCAACGGGGTGGGCGGCGCCGGCAAAGGTGAAACCGTCAATCTGCTCAACGAGTGGATGGATCCGCGTCACATCCGGACCGAGGCGCTGGGTGAGGCGACCGAGAACGGGCACGGGATGCCTGCCATGTGGCGCTTCTGGCAGGTGCTGCCGGCCAAGGGACATATCGGCATTCTTTTTGGTTCGTGGTACACCGAACCCATCGTGGCGCGTGTCATGGGGCACGAGAAGAGCGCGCGTTTCACACAACGACTGGAAAATATCCGCGAGTTTGAACGCATGCTGGTGGCCGAGGGGGCGCTGCTGGTCAAGTTCTGGTTTCATCTGTCCAAGGTGGCAGCCCGCAAGCGACTCAAGACACTGGAATCGGACCCCAGGAATGCCTGGCGCGTGACGCCTCATGACTGGCAGCGTTTCAAGCATTACGATGCCTTTGTCAAAGTCAGCGAGCAGGCTTTGCGCAAGACCAGCACCGGAGAGGCGCCATGGCTGGTGATTGAAGGCAGCGATCCGGCCTACCGCGCGTTGACGGCCGGTCAGTATCTTCTCGACGCGCTCGGCCAGCGGCTGGCCGGGCAGGCAGTGACTGCGGCGGTGTCGGCACCGGTGGCACCACCGGCCATCGATCAACGCACTCTGCTCGGTTCCTTTGACTACAAGCGTGCGCTGCCACTCAAGACCTACCAGCGTCGTCTGGTGGACTTGCAGGGTCGGTTGAATCTGCTGATGCGCGACCCGGCCATGCGCAAGCGCTCGTTGGTGCTGGTGTTCGAGGGCATGGACGCGGCTGGCAAGGGCAGTACCATCCGGCGCGTGACGCAGGCGCTGGACGCGCGCCAATACCACGTCATACCCATTGCTGCGCCGAGCGAAGAAGAGCGCGCACAGCCCTATCTGTGGCGCTTCTGGCGCCACTTACCGCACCATGGACACGCTTCGGTGTTCGATCGTTCATGGTACGGCCGCGTACTGGTGGAGCGGGTCGAGGGCTTCTGCAGCGAGAGCGACTGGATGCGTGCGTTTGACGAGATCAATGCTTTTGAGGAGCAGCTGGTCGAAGCCGGCACGGTGGTGGTCAAGTTCTGGATGGCGATCACGATCGACGAGCAGTTGCGCCGCTTTAATGAGCGCAAGGCCACGCCGCGCAAGAATTTCAAGATCACCGAGGACGATTGGCGTAACCGCGACAAGTGGCCGCAGTACCAGCGCGCCATCGGTGACATGATAGACCGCACCTCGACCGAACTGGCGCCCTGGCATGTGGTGGCCTCTGACGACAAGATGTTTTCACGCATCGAGGTGCTGACGACTCTGTGCGAGCGGTTGGAGCAGGCCATGGGGCACACGCCTGCAAAGAACAGGCGCTGAGATTCAAAACGAACCATGTCGGGCCGACTCAAGCCGCAGATGATCGACGCTTTCTATACCGACACCGACGTCTGGAAAGAACAAATCATCAGTCAGGTACGGCAGGCTTTGTTCCAGATGGTGGATGGATTGAACAATTGATCGGGCCTTATCGCGAATTTTGTTGTCATATGGATCTATGTACAGTATTATTGCCGAACCCTTAAGTTTCATAACACCATACGATCATGACAAATGCACTAGTCGCCGATGATTTTTCGAGTTTCTTAGCGGGTCGAAAATTCAAGACCATCTTGGCTGATCCTCCGTGGCAATTTCAGAACAGAACAGGGAAGATTGCGCCAGAGCACAAGCGACTCAATCGGTACGGCACTCTGACACTTGATGACATCAAATCGCTGCCGGTTTCCAGTGCAGCTGATGAAACATCGCATCTGTACCTGTGGGTACCCAATGCACTGTTGCCGGAGGGGCTTGCAGTCATGGCGGCGTGGGGATTCAAATACAAGTCGAATGTCGTTTGGCAAAAAATTAGAAAGGACGGCGGTCCGGATGGACGGGGTGTCGGCTTCTACTTCCGAAACGTGACTGAAATCCTGTTGTTCGGCACCCGTGGCAAGAACGCCAGAACACTTCAACCGGGACGAACCCAGGTCAACATCATGTGCACGCGCAAGCGTGAGCACTCACGTAAACCAGACGAACAGTATCATCTCATTTCGTCTTGCAGTCCCGGTCCGTATCTTGAAATGTTTGCACGGGGAAAGCGCGACGACTGGGTGATTTGGGGCAATCAAGCCGACGAAAAATACGTGCCAAGCTGGCCGACTTATTCCAATCATTCACAGTCGCACGCAGAATTGCAATTGGCGCTTGCTTAATTAATACCAATCTATTCAGGCCGGCGCAGGCACCGAGGGCGCCGCAATGGGTGACTCCGCGAATGTCCCCCGGCCTGCGGCCTCCGCCTTTATTTCGCTGCGTCACCCACCGCATCACCCTCGGCGGCGTGTATCGGTGGTTCGCGTGCTTCGAATACCAACACCGCATGCAAGATCGGGATGATGGGGCGCTCAGCGCAGCGGCATAAAGGAGGAGCCCAAAGGGCGGGGGACAGCCGCGGAGCTGAGTGGACCGTCAGCCTGATCATCAAAGATACTTACGCATCTTTCGTGTCATCAACCAAATCTTCTTCCGATTGCTGGTCAACTTTGGCTTCGTCAAACACGACAATCGATGCCGGTAGTCCTATCAATAGCAAAGGACAAGGATTGCCAACACCGCGCTCAAGACGGTGAATGAGCTTTTCCCAATGAGTGGTGGCCTGGCCAAATTTGTTCGACACAAAGTTGTCTGTCCAAGCGTCAGCAAAAGGCACCGGATCCTTGTGCCGGTTTGCACGTTTTAAAATGTTGGCGCGTTGTTTTGGCGTCGGGACAACACCGTTCTCCGCCAGATTCTCCATTGATGCGATGTCACGTTCGGTTGCGAAACGATGGACCGCACCCCAAAGCGAATCCTGCAGTGATCTTCCCCTCGTCACAATCACCCCGACACTGATTGCGCCCTCAGCATGAAGTCGTTTGAAGTTTTCTAGATCGCGATCAAAAAACGGATCCTTGTTGTTCCACTCGATCTCCATGGCTATTGAGCCTACCCCTTTGTACTGCTTGACATGATCAACTTCATGGGAAGTCGACTCTCTTGGTACGCCGTCAATCGTTTTCCCAATTTCAAAAACATGTTTTTTCCAGCCGATTTCTGAAAGTGACTTGCGCAGTCTTTGTGTGAACTTGGTTTCACCGCCTCCCGAACCGATGATCTCTGTGATTGGCAAGCTGACCGCATTAAGCGCTTCACCAATCTCTGCGAGTGCTTGTGGGAACTCGCCTGAAACGATTGACTTTGCGTGGGCCTGGAAAAGAATATCGAAGCCTTTGGCTTCAAGGGCTCTAAAAGCGGTTGGCGTCGCACTGGAGGCGGTTCGACGTATTCTCGGCATGGTTACCATCATAGTAGTGCGCTTACGCTCAGGCTGCAAAGCGGCGCGCGGCCATCTCCAGCAGGCCATCAAAAATCAGGTTGTCGACCAGTTCGAATTGCAGCGACATGCTGGGTGCCATCTTCCAGCCGGCGCCGCCCGTCATGATGCATTTTGGCTCCACGCAGCAGTGGCTTCGCACGTGCTGCACCATGCGCTCCACTGCGCCGGCAATGGCGTAGGTGCCACCGCTGGTCAGGGCGTCGCTGGTGTTGGTCGGGAACTCGCGCACATCGCCCGTGGGGACGCGCAGGCCGGCGGTGCCGGTTTCGAGGGCGCGCAACATGATGCCGTGCCCGGGAATGATCAGCCCGCCGAGAAATTTACCATCAGCATCGATGGCGTCAACCGTCACCGCCGTGCCAACCATGACCACCACCATGGGGCGCGCCGGCCCCTGCACCAGGCTGCGATGCCAGGCTCCTATCATCGCGACCCAGCGGTCGGCGCCAAGGCGGGTCGGGAAGTCGTAGCCGTTGCGGATACCGGCTTCGGCGATGCTGGGGACCACCCATTGGGCCGCCACATCCCAGAGTTCCATCTGCGCTTCGACCCGCTTGCGCACGGCTTCGCCCGCGACGACACAGCCCAGCATGCGCTCCGGTGCTGGCAGTGCGGACCAGGCGCCCTCCGCCAGCTTGTCGATGTTGTCGAGAAACTCCGCGCCTTGCGCCAGCACCGGTGCATTCGCATGAGGGTTCTGGTACAGAGCCCATTTCAGCCGGGTGTTGCCGACATCGATTGCCAGAAATTTCATGGCGTGATTATCATGGCGAAATCATGTCCATCACCGAACTCACTGCCCACGCCCTGTCGCGCGCGATTCACGCGCGTGAAATTTCCTGCCACGAGGTGATGCAGGCCTACTTGTCGCGCATCGATGCTCTTAACCCCGTTCACAACGCACTGGTGAGTCTGCAGGACCCGGAGTCGCTGCTGCAGCAGGCCGACGCGCGTGATGCGCAGCTGGCGTGCGGGCAGTCCATGGGCTGGATGCACGGCATGCCGCAGGCGATCAAGGATCTGGCCAATACCACGGGTATTGCGACCACACTGGGCTCGCCCCTCATGTGCAGCTTTGTCCCGCAGCAGGACGGCTTGATGGTGCAGCGCATGAAGAGCGCCGGCTGCATCGTCGTTGGCAAGAGCAACACGCCAGAATTTGGCCTGGGCTCGCATACTTTCAACGAAGTCTTTGGCGTCACCCGCAATGCCTTTGACGCCACGCGCTCCGCCGGTGGCAGCAGTGGCGGCGCTGCCGTGGCGCTGGCACTGCGCCTGCTGCCAGTGGCAGATGGCTCGGATTTCATGGGCAGCTTGCGCAACCCTGCGGGCTGGAACAATGTTTTTGGTTTGCGCCCCAGTCAGGGACGTGTGCCGATGTGGCCGGCCACCGATGTCTGGGTCAGTCAGTTGGGTACCGAAGGCCCGATGGGACGCACCGCGCAGGACGTAGCGCAGTTGCTGGCCGTGCAGTCCGGTTTTGATGCGCGGGTGCCGCTGTCGCTGGTCGACGGTGCTGACTTCACGCAGCCGCTGGAGGGGTTGGACTGTTGCAAGCTGCGCATTGGCTGGCTGGCAGACCTTGACGGCTATCTGCCGATGGAGGGCGGCATTCTGGGCGTCTGCGAGCAGGGCTTGCGCCGGCTGGAGTCCTTGGGCTGCGCCGTGCAGCCCCTGCAGTTCGGTACCGCGCCGGATGCCATCTGGCAGGCCTGGCTGGTCTGGCGACGTGCGCTGGTGGCCAGTCGCATTGCGCCGTTTCTGTTGAAACCGAAGAACCGCGAACTCATCAAGCCCGAAGCGCTGTGGGAGTTCGACCAAGCGGCCCAACTCAGCGGCACCGACTTTCTGCGCGCCAGCGTGCAGCGAACCGCTTTCTACCAGCACCTGCTGACGCTGTTTGAAACTCATGACTTTCTGGCGCTGCCGGTGTCGCAGGTCTGGCCGTTTGACGCGGCCGAGCGCTGGCCGAGTCAGATCAACGGTGTGGCGATGGATACCTACCACCGCTGGATGGAGGTGGTGATTTACGCCACTTTTGCCGGCCTGCCCTGCATCAGTCTGCCGGTGGGCTTTGATGAGCGCGGTCTGCCGATGGGCATGCAACTGATAGGCAAGCCGCGTGGCGACTTTGAGTTGTTGCAACTCGCACACGCTTACGAACAGGTGGCGCAGGACGTGCTGATGCGCAAGCCTGCACTGCCGTAATTCAGCCCTGGCGCCAGGGCAGTCCGTGATAGCGCCAGCCACCCACATGCCCGCGCTGCGCCAGTGCGTCCGGGTTGCCCTCGAAGCCTTCAAGAATGTTGTAGGCCTGCAGACCGAGCTCTGTGGCGCGTTGGGCAGCGGCAATGGATCGCACACCGCTGCGGCATAGCAAGACGACTTTCCTGTCCTTCGGCACGGACTCCAGAATGGCTTTGTCAAAGTTGGCGTTGGCGACCATTCCCGGCCACTGCTTCCAGGCGATGTGAACAGAGCCGGGAACAAAGCCGACCCACTCTAGCTCCGCCGTGCTCCGCACATCCACCAATATGGCCTGGCCCGCTTGCCACCACTGGCACGCGGTGGCGGGTGTGACATCACCCGCATAGCCCTGGGCCGGATAGACGTCTTCAGAAGATGCTGGCGCAGACATGGCTTGATCGTTTCCTGACTTCGGGCTTGTGGGCTGATTTGGGTGCGCGAAGTGTAGGAGGAATCGCCGTCAGCTGTTGCCACCTAGTGGAAACCCTCTAACCGAAATACCAATAAGTGACAAAATCAAAAGAAAATCTCGAGGGAGAGAAGACTTTATGTACCACCAACAGGAGACCCCTATGACAGAACTCAAAACCAGCCGTCGTCGTAATTTGCTCAAAGGTGTCGCAGTCGCGGCGGGCGCGATGGCGGCCCCCATGATTGCCAAAGGACAAACCGGACCCATTTCGATGCGCTGGCAGAGCACCTGGCCGTCAAAAGATATTTTCCACGAATACGCTCTGGATTTCGCCAAGAAGGTCAACGACATGACCGGTGGCGATCTGAAGATCGAAGTACTGCCAGCCGGTGCCGTGGTGCCCGCCTTTGGTTTGCTGGAAGCTGTGACCAAGGGTACATTGGACGGTGGACACGGGGTGCTGGGTTATCACTATGGCAAGCAGAACGCGTTGGCGCTGTGGAATTCTGGCCCGGCCTTCGGCATGGATGCCAATATGCTGCTTTCCTGGCACAAATACGGCGGCGGGCAGGAATTGCTGGCCAAGCTCTACGCCTCCATTGGCATGAACGTGACCTCCTTCCTGTATGGACCCATGGCGACGCAACCCTTGGGCTGGTTCAAGAAGCCCATCACCAAGTCGGCGGATTTCAAGGGGTTGAAGTTCCGTACCAACGGACTGGCCATTGATCTGTTCACCGCCATGGGGGCTGCAGTCAATGCACTGCCAGGCGGTGAAATTGTTCCAGCCATGGACCGCGGTCTGTTGGACGGTGCTGAGTTCAACAACGCGACTTCCGATCGGGTGCTGGGCTTTCCGGACGTCTCCAAGGTCTGCATGCTGCAGAGCTACCATCAGAGCGCCGAGACCTTCGAGATCATGTTCAACAAACCCAAGTACGAGGCACTGCCAGCCAAGATGAAGGCCATCATCGCCGGTGCTGTCGAAGCCTCGTCGGCTGACATGTCCTGGAAGGCGGTTGATCGCTATTCCAAGGACTACATCGAATTGCAGACCAAGGACAAGGTCAAGTTCTACAAGACGCCGGACGCTGTGCTGCAGGATCAACTCACCCTGTGGGATGCGATTCTGACGAAAAAGTCGGCCGAAAATCCACTCTTCAAGGAAATCGTGGAGTCGCAGATGGCGTTTGCCGAGCGCGCCGTGAAGTGGGAGCAGGACACGGTCATCAGCCGACGCATGGCGGCGAATCATTTCTTCGGAGCCAAAAAAGCCGCCCCCAAGAAGGCTTGAGGGATTATTGACGTTTGTCAGCCATCCGGGCAGCAGTTCGGGTGGCTGTTTTTTTAGGCGTTCACGCTATGCAGAAATTGCTCTTGACGATCGACCGGATCAGCACCTTTGTCGGTCAGACGTTTTCCTGGCTCATCATGGCACTGACCCTGATGATTACCTGGGAGGTCTTCTCGCGCTACGCGCTGGACAACCCGCACCCCTGGGCTTTTGATGTCATGATCATGCTCTACGGCAGCGTGTTCATGATGGCCGGCGCCTACACCCTGTCCAAGAACGGGCATGTGCGTGGTGATGTTCTTTACGGCTTTTTTCCGCCGCGCCTGCAGGCCGGGCTTGATCTGGCGCTGTACATCCTGTTTTTCATCCCTGGCGTGTTTGCACTGGCCTGGGCGGGCTACAACTTTGCTGCCGAGTCGTGGGCCATCAACGAGCATTCGAATGTGACCGCCAACGGTCCGCCGGTTTATCCGTTCAAGACCGTGTTGCCGCTGGCCGGTGCCTTTTTGCTGGTGCAGGGCGTGGTTGAAATCATCCGCTGTGTCATGTGCCTGCAGACCGGCGAGTGGCCCAAGCGCGTCGATGATGTGGAGGAAGTCGACGTCGACAAGCTGAAAGAAATGGTGCACGTGAAGGACGAAGATATCGCCAAGTTGGATGCCTATGTCGTCCATGCCAAGGGGAGCCAGCCATGAGAAAAGAAGTCTGGTTTGGTCTCATCATCATGGCCGCCGTCGTGCTGGCGGCTTTTGTCCTGCTGCCCGCACCGGCGCAAATGGCCAACGGTCATCTGGGTCTGTTGATGCTGGCCCTCATTGTGGTTGCCATCATGCTTGGCTTTCCGACCGCCTTTACCCTGATGGGCATGGGCATGATGTTTGCCTGGATTGCCTATCGAAGTCAGAACCCCTCGCTGGCGGTGCAGCAGACGCTGGACCTGATGGTGCAGCGTGCCTATTCGGTGATGTCCAACGATGTGCTGATTTCGATTCCCCTGTTCGTCTTCATGGGCTATCTGGTGGAGCGGGCCAACCTGATCGAGAAACTGTTCAAGAGTCTGCACCTTGCCACGGCCCGCATTCCGGGTTCGCTGGCAGTGGCCACCATCGTCACCTGTGCTGTGTTTGCGACGGCCACCGGCATTGTGGGTGCAGTGGTAACGCTGATGGGCCTGCTGGCCTTTCCGGCCATGCTGAAGGCAGGCTACGACATCAAGCTGTCGGCCGGTGCCATCACCGCCGGCGGTTGTCTGGGCATCCTGATTCCGCCCTCGGTGCTGCTGATTGTTTATGGCGCTACGGCCGGCGTCTCGGTGGTGCAGCTCTATGCCGGCGCCTTCTTCCCCGGCATCATGCTGGCCGCACTGTATGTCGGCTACGTGATTGTCCTGGCCAAGCTAAAACCCAGTCTGGCGCCACCGCTGTCGGAAGAGGACCGCAAGGTGGCATTGCCTGCATTTGCTCAGGAAATCTCCAAAACCATCAGCAACAACGTCCTGCCCGGCCTGATCGGCGCCATCAAGGGACAACGCAACGCAACGGTTCCTATGCGCACGCTGCTGACGCATTTGTTCATCGTGCTGCTGCCGGCCATCACGGTGGCCTCCATCATGGGTGTCGTGTACATGAGCGTGACGGCACCCATCGAGCGCGCCCCGGAGGGCGTGGTCGAGATGGGTGGCGGCATACTCAACTCGGCTGAGGATGAGAAGCCGCAGGCCGGTGGCTTGCAGGAGCCTGAGGCGGAAGCTGGCCTGCAGGAACCACCAGTCGAGGCAGCGAGCGCAGCGACGGCCAAGTCGGTCGAACCGGCATCAGCGGTGGTGGCAGCAAAAGCCACGGTCAAGCCGGCGACGCCGGCCGAAGCCAAACCCCTGCCGCCCCCGGAGCGTCAGCCGGTGCCGCTGGCCTTCTGGATTGCGCTGGCCAGCTGCGTTGTGGGTTTGGCGATTGCTTACGGCTTCTTCAACTTTGCCCGCCTCGAAATTTTCAAGATGCTGCTGGGGTCTTTCTTTCCGCTTGCCATGCTGATCATCTCGGTGCTGGGCACCATCGTGTTCGGTCTGGCCACGCCAACCGAGGCGGCGGCCATGGGCTCGGCGGGTGGTCTGGTGCTGGCGGCTGCCTACCGGCGGCTCAATATCGGCATGATCCGCGAATCGGTGTATCTGACGGCCAAGACCAGTGCCATGGTGTGCTGGCTGTTTGTAGGTTCCAGCATTTTCTCGGCCGCTTTTGCCCTGCTCGGTGGCCAGGAGATCATCAACCAGTGGGTGCTGTCGCTCAACATGACGCCGATACAGTTCATGGTGCTGTCGCAAGTCGTCATCTTTTTGCTGGGCTGGCCGCTGGAGTGGACCGAGATCATCGTCATTTTCATGCCGATTTTCATCCCGCTGTTGCCGCACTTTGGCGTCGATCCGCTGTTCTTTGGCCTGCTCGTGGCGCTGAATCTGCAAACCGCGTTCCTGAGTCCGCCGGTGGCGATGGCTGCGTTCTACTTGAAGGGCGTGAGCCCGCCACACGTCACGCTGAACCAGATTTTTGCCGGCATGCTGCCCTTTATGGCGATCCAGGTGGTGGCCATTGTTCTGCTTTATACGTTCCCGGCGATCGGTTTGTGGCTGCCGCATACGCTGTACAAATAGGACAGGAGGCGCCGCGGCGCCTTCTACCCTGAAAACCCGCCAACGACGGTTTTAATCAGCCACTGCAAACAACATCAAGCCAATGGCGCCGGCAATGCCGATCGGTATGCCAAAGCGCTCCGCCTTGGAGACGGCATCACCCGCGATCACTTCAACCGGCACCGTGGTCAGTTCCACCACCCGGTTGGTGACCGAAGCCTCGAGCATGCGCGTGAGGGAATTTTTGCGCGCTGTAGCCATCACGATGTGATCACAGCCCAGACGCCGCGCTGTTTCAGTAATCACTTCAGCCTTTCGTCCTACTTCGACGTGCACACTATGGCCAACATTGGCGGCATCGAGCATCCGGCGATTCGGCTTGAGCGCCTTGGCCGCTTCGTCACGGTGGTATCCCTCCCGAGTCTTGCGACTGACGAACTGCGCAACGTGCTTTGAGAAAGGGGTCTGAACATTCAACAAGTGAACCTCCATCAGCCCATTCTTGCGAAACTCATTGATGACATGCCGCACTGCATGCTGGGCGTTGCGTGAGCCATCTACCGGAACAAGTACCTTTTCCATGACGCTTTCTCCTTCAAAGTTATTCGACGTTTCCAATATCGCTACCCTTTGCCTCTTCAAATCCGCCAACCTGACACTGATTCGTGATTCCAGGCGGTGGTGGTTTTCTACAAACCCTTGCCACAAGACACCAAAAACGGTGACAAAGTAAACCATCGGCACCGTCAGGGCGTAAGTACCGAGGGCATCCTTGAGGGCGGGCTCCGAGGTCATCATCTTGGCTGCCGTGAGGGCCAGCACACCAGCGCCCAGATACACGAGTGCGGGGTAGCGCTCAACGTACTTCAAAAGGATGCTGCTGCCCCAAATCAGGATCGGGATGCTGATCAGCAGACCCAGCATCACCAGCAGGAAACTCCCGTGGGCTGCGCCGGCGACGCCCAGGACGTTGTCCATTCCCATCACCATGTCTGCCACCACAATCGTTCGGATGGCGGCCCAGAACGTGGGGGCACCCTTGATCTGTGCTGCTTCCCCATTTTCGTGCTCGGGTATGAGCAGCTTGTAGGCGATCCAGATCAGCATCGCGCCGCCCGCGAAGAGCAACCCCGGAAACTGCAGCAGCCAGACAACGACCAGGGTCAGCAGACTGCGGACAATGACCGCACCAGCAGCCCCGACCATCATGGCCCGGCGCTGGAGGTGACGCGGCACGTTGCGCGCCGCCAGTGCAATCACAATGGCATTGTCACCGGCCAGGACCAGATCAATGGCAATGATTGCTGCCAGTGCGGTGGCAAATTCAATGGTAAAGATGTCCATATTTCATATCTCTCAGGCCGGCTGCACCTGTTGAATTCCGCAGAGAACCCAGCCACCCCTGCCTTCACGGCCCTTGACCAGGTGCCATGTCTCGTCGAATGACTCAGGCACAGAGCCTTTGCTCTCGCGGATCGTTCCGGTAAAGCGCACGCTGACCACGTAGCGATCGCCCTCGTCAAGCACATCAATCACCTTGGCCTGGACGTTCACAACCTCGGTTTCCTGCGCAGCACCACCGCGCGCCGCCAGGTCCAGCTTCAAATCGGCGAGCATCTCGGGCGTGGTGAACTCGCCGATGTCGTCCAGATTTCCGCTGTCGTTGGCAGCCTGCAAGCGAATGAACTGAGCCGTGGCATTGCGCTCGAAGCCTGCCGCATCAAATTCCGGTGGAATGCTGCTGGTAGCAAGCAGCTTTGAACCGATGCTGGAGCCTGGCATGGAGACGTCATAGCTTTTGGCTGCCATGTCGGCGCGATCATGGCCGGCACCCGCGTATTGCATGCCGCCGATTCGCGCTGCCAGTGGTTGCTGGGCAGCGGCGCGCTTGCGCATGATCAAACCGACCACCGCGAGGACGGCCATGATTGCCAGCCCCATCATCATCATGGATGCCAGTTCCTCACCAAATCCGAAGTGGGAAGCCAGGGCAGCGAGGCCAAGACCGGCGGCCAGGCCCGCCAGCGGTCCCATCCAGGAGCGTTTCGGTTGTGCTGCAGCCGCTGCAGGGGCGGTGGGCGCTTGCGCTGGCTTGACCTCTGGCGTCTTGTTCGCAGGGGCCGACTGACGCTGCATCCCCGATGACTTGCCACCTCCCAGCCGCTTTGCCGCTTCGGCATCTCCGGCGCCAAGGAACAGCCCAAGCGTCAGTACGACCGCCAAAATTGAAAGAAGAAGTTTCATTGAAGTCTCCGTTGATGAAAGGTTTCAGGGGCAAGAGTAGTTGCTTGAACAAGATCTAAAAAGCAGATAATTACGTATTAATAATCCCATAAAAGCGAACTATGCGCGCCGACTTCAATTACAAGCATCTCTACTATTTCTGGGTTGTGGCCAAAGAGGGAGGCATTTCCCGTGCCGCAAACAAACTCGATATGGCGGTGCAGACTATCAGTGCGCAAGTGAGGGAACTCGAGCGTTCGCTGGGCTACACTTTGCTCAAGCCAGCAGGCAGGGGCTTGGTGCTGACCGACGCCGGTGTAGCAGCCATGCAGCAGGCTGATCTGATATTTCAACTCGGTGAGAACTTGCCTACCGTCGTGCGAGATGCCATGAGCACTCCTGCCGTCAGGCTGGCTGTGGGCATAGCGGATGCGCTGCCCAAGTTGGTCGTGCATGGCTTGCTGCACCCCATCCTGATGGAGCCCCATTTGCGCCTGTTGTGCAACGAGGGCGAGTTCGATGATCTATTGGGAGATTTGGCCCTGCACCGCCTGGACATCGTTTTGGCCGATCGTCCTGCCCCTGCCAATCCGAACATCAAACTCTACTCGCACTCCATGGGTTCTTCGCCCATTGCCTGGTTCGCAAGTGCCGGGCTTTACGAATCAGCAAACAAGGACTTTCCGCATTCCCTCGCGGAGGTGCCGGTCCTGCTGCCCACCAGCCACAACGACGTTCGTGCCCGGATCGACCACTGGTTTGAACAGCGCGGCATCCGGCCACGCGTTGTTGGCGAGTTCGAGGACAGTGCGCTGCTCAAGACCTTTGGCGCCGGCGGCATGGGTGTCTTTCCGGCAGTGGAATGGGTTCGCGAAGACTTGCTGGCGCGCGATGGGGTAAGGACTCTCGGGCCTTGCGATGAGGTAGAAGAGAACTTCTTCGCGATTGGTACCGAACGCAAGGTGCAGCATCTGCTGGTTCAGCGCCTTCT
Source organism: Comamonadaceae bacterium (assembly GCA_007280205.1). Taxonomy (GTDB): domain Bacteria; phylum Pseudomonadota; class Gammaproteobacteria; order Burkholderiales; family Burkholderiaceae_C; genus Rhodoferax. The sequence goes on along the minus strand of QYPX01000197.1, from coordinate 8,898 downwards.
GGCAGCGCGTCGAGCCTCTTTTTGATCGACACCCGCGCCTTGGCCGACTGAAAATGACTTTCCAAGGAAATGTAATGCAAAGTTTCGGTCCATAGCGCAGTGCTGGCCGGAAAACCGCTAAGATTGACGTTTACGTAAACGTCAAGTCCCGGAGTTTAACCATGACCGATCTGTCCGCCGATTTCAAGGCACTCGCCAGTTACCGCCCTGTCAACAAGGTGCGTTTTGTGACGGCCGCCAGCCTGTTTGACGGGCACGATGCGGCCATCAACATCATGCGCCGCATCCTGATGAGCATGGGCGCCGAGGTGATCCACCTCGGGCACAACCGCAGTGTGGAAGAGGTGGTGACGGCGGCCCTGCAGGAAGACGCGCAGGGCATCGCCATCAGTTCTTACCAGGGCGGGCACGTAGAGTATTTCAAGTACATGGTCGACCTGCTCAAGGAACGCGGCGGCTCGCACATTCAGGTCTTCGGCGGCGGCGGCGGTGTCATCGTGCCGCCGGAAATCCGCGAGTTGCAGGCCTATGGCGTCTCGCGCATCTACAGCCCGGAAGACGGACAGCGCATGGGGCTGGCCGGCATGATCGGCGAGATGGTGATGCGCTGCGACAAGGACCTCACCAGCTATGCGCCCAAAGCACTGGCCGCCATCCAGGGCCACGGCGAGATGGCCTGGCGCGCGCTGGCGCAACTGATCACGGCACTGGAAAACGAAAAGGCCGACGGTCAGGGCAAGGGCGCCACCAGCGCCTCAGTCAGCGCTCTGGTTGAACAGATACGCAAGACGGCCGTCGGCAAGAAGGTACCCGTGCTGGGTATCACCGGCACCGGTGGCGCCGGCAAGTCTTCGCTCACCGATGAGTTGATCCGCCGTCTGCGGCTCGACCAGAACGACAGCCTGCGCATCGCCCTGATCAGCATCGACCCATCACGCCGCAAGACTGGTGGCGCCCTGCTGGGTGACAGGATCCGCATGAACGCGATCAGTCCTTGGGCCCCCACGCTTGCCGCTGCGCGTGCTGCGCTGCCCCCCGGCGGGGCGTCCGCCGCCTTGGGGCGGCCCGGCGGCGTCGGGGTCGTTGATTCCGGGCAGCGTGTTTTCATGCGCAGTCTGGCCACGCGTGACTACGGTTCCGAAATCAGTCCGGCCCTGCCGGACGTGATTGCAGCCTGCAAGGTGGCGGGCTTTGATCTGGTGCTGGTCGAGACCTCGGGCATTGGTCAGGGCGATGCGGCCATCGTGCCGCATGTCGATGTACCCATGTACGTGATGACGCCTGAATTTGGCGCGGCCAGCCAGCTCGAAAAAATCGACATGCTCGACTTTGCCGAGTTCGTTGCCATCAACAAGTTTGACCGCAAGGGCGCGCTCGACGCGCTGCGCGATGTGGCCAAGCAGGTGCAGCGCAACCGCGAAGCCTTCACCACACCGGCGGAGCAGATGCCGGTCTTTGGCACCATGGCGGCGCGCTTCAATGACGACGGCGTAACGGCGCTGTACCAGGCGCTCAAACCACGGCTTTCCGAACTGGGTCTGAAACTCTCGTCCAGTAGTCTGTTGCCAACGGTTGCTGTGCGCCACAGCACCAATCAGACGCCGGTGGTGCCAGCCGGGCGCACCCGCTATCTGGCAGAAATCAGCGACACCGTGCGCGGCTACAAGAAGCGCGCCCGCTCGCAGGCCAAACTGGCGCGCGAGGTCCAGCAGTTGCGCGAAAGCGGCCGCATGCTCAAACTCGCTGACGCCAACAAGGGCGATGCCTGCGATGCGCTGACCAAGCTCGCAGTGCAGCGCGAGGAACTGCTGGGTAGTGCAGAGCGCAAGCTGCTGGCGCAGTGGCCGACCATGCAGAGCGCCTATGCAGGCGACGAGTACGTGGTCAAGATTCGCGACAAGGAACTGCGCACGGCGCTGACCAGCAAGTCCTTGAGCGGCACCACCATCCGCAAGGTGGCGCTGCCCCAGTACGAGGATCACGGCGAGATTCTGAAGTGGTTGACGCTGGACAACGTGCCCGGCAGCTACCCCTACACGGCTGGCACTTTTGCCTTCAAGCGCGAAGGCGAAGACCCGACGCGCATGTTCGCTGGCGAGGGCGACGCGTTTCGTACCAACACGCGCTTCAAGCTGCTCAGCTCCGGCATGGCGGCCAAGCGCCTGTCCACCGCTTTTGACTCGGTCACGCTGTACGGCAACGACCCCGATCCGCGCCCCGACATCTACGGCAAGGTCGGCAACAGCGGCGTCAGCATTGCCACGATTGATGACCTCAAGGTGCTCTACAGCGGTTTTGACCTGTGCAGCCCGACGACCTCGGTCTCGATGACGATCAACGGCCCGGCGCCCAGCATTCTGGCGATGTTCATGAACACCGCGATTGACCAGAACATTGACAAATTCAAGGCCGAGAACGGCCGCGAGCCGACCGACACCGAACTGGCCAAGATCCGGGAGTGGGTACAGGAGAACGTGCGCGGCACGGTGCAGGCCGACATCCTGAAAGAAGACCAGGGTCAGAACACCTGCATTTTCTCGACCGAGTTTTCGCTGAAAGTGATGGGTGACATTGCCGAGTATTTTGTGCACAACCGGGTGCGCAATTTCTACTCGGTTTCGATCAGCGGCTACCACATTGCCGAAGCCGGTGCGAATCCGATCAGCCAACTGGCGTTCACGCTCTCCAACGGCTTCACGCTGGTCGAGGCCTATCTGGCGCGCGGCATGCACATTGACGACTTTGCGCCGAACCTGAGCTTCTTCTTCTCCAACGGCATGGACCCCGAGTACACCGTGCTGGGCCGCGTGGCGCGGCGCATCTGGGCGGTGGCGATGAAAGAGAAGTACGGCGCCAACGAGCGCAGCCAGAAACTCAAATACCACATCCAGACCAGTGGCCGCAGCCTGCACGCGCAGGAAATCCAGTTCAACGACATCCGCACCACGCTGCAGGCACTGATCGCGATTTACGACAACTGCAACAGCCTGCACACCAACGCGTTTGACGAAGCCATCACGACGCCGACCGAAGACTCGGTGCGCCGCGCGATGGCGATCCAGCTCATCATCAACCGTGAATGGGGTCTGGCCAAGAACGAGAACCCGAACCAGGGTGCTTTCATCATCGAAGAGCTGACCGAGTTGCTGGAAGAAGCCGTCTTGCTCGAATTCGAGCGCATTGCCGAGCGCGGCGGTGTGCTGGGTGCCATGGAAACCGGCTACCAGCGCGGCCGGATTCAGGACGAGTCCATGCACTACGAGATGCTCAAGCACACCGGCGAGTTGCCCATCATTGGCGTCAACACCTTCCGCAACCCGCATGGCGATGCCGTGCTCGACAAGCTGGAGCTGGCGCGCTCCACTGACGATGAAAAGCAGAGCCAGCTCAAACGCCTGGCCGACTTTCATGCGCTGCATGCGGCCGCAGCGCCGGCGCAGCTCAAGCGCCTGCAACAGGCGGTGATTGAAAACAAGAACGTGTTTGAAGTACTGATGGACGCCGTACGCGTCTGCTCACTGGGTCAGATCACCAATGCCTTGTTTGAGGTCGGTGGGCAGTACCGGCGCAATATGTAAGTGCAGACCTGCGTCATTGCGACGCAGAGTCCATTGCGTTTACTGCGACGCTTTCCAGGCTGTCATGCCCGGCTCGACCCGGCATCCAGTGGCATGCGACCCTGGATTGCGGGTGCTTTCACCCCGGACCTGATCCGGGGACGCAATGACGCAATGGGCCTTGCAATGACGCAATGTGCCTCGCAAGGGCGCCAGTTGGGTCAACCGCCCTTTTTGCAGCGCTTGCCCGGGTTCTTCTTGTTGTTGGTGGCGGTACCGCGCTCCAGACTGCGCAGTTGTCCCTTCGGTGCGGTGAAGCAGACGCCTCTGGGCGGCACGGGACGGGGGGTTGCCTTGCGCTCGGCTTCGGTACGGAACTCTTTGGCCATGAAACTAACTCCGATTAATGGGTGGAAAAGGCGTGATTATCCTCGGTCTTGGCAAGCCGCTGTGGCAGGCGACTAAACTCGACCCTGATGTCATTTTCTTCCCTCGGCCTGTCACCGGCTCTTTTGCTCGCTTTGAGTGACAAAGCCTGCCTGACCCCCACTCCGATCCAGCAGGCCGCCATTCCGGCCGCCTTAGAGGGGCGCGACGTGCTCGGCTCGGCGCAAACCGGCTCCGGCAAGACGCTGGCCTTTGCCCTGCCTTTGCTGCAGCAACTCGAAAAAGCCGCGCCCGGCCAAGCCAGGCGAGCGCGCGCGCTGGTTCTGGTGCCGACGCGCGAACTCAGCACGCAGGTTGGCGAGGTCATCCGCAGTCTGGGCGCGCATCTGTCGCCTGCGCTGAAAGTTTCCATCGTGTTTGGCGGTGTCTCCATCAACCCGCAACTGCTGCGTTTGCGTGGCGGCACCGACATCGTGGTCGCCACGCCGGGGCGTTTGCTCGATCTGGTGGCGCACAACGCACTCGACCTCTCGTTGGTCGAGATGCTGGTGCTCGATGAGGCCGATCGCCTGCTGGACTTGGGTTTTACCGAAGAACTGACTCGCATCCTGGCGCTGCTGCCAGCCGTGCGGCAGAACCTGTTTTTCTCGGCCACCTTCCCGCCAGCGCTGCAGGCACTGGCGCAAACGCTGTTGCGCGACCCGTATCGCATCATGCTGCGCTCCGAACCGCTGACCGAGCCCGATATTGCGCAGCGTGCCATTGCCGTCGATGCGTCGAACCGGACGCAACTCCTGCGCCATCTGATCCAGCAAAACCACTGGAGACAGGTACTGGTTTTTGTGGCAACCAGCCACGGCGCGGAAATGATTGCCGACAAGCTGCGCAAGGCGCGCATCAATGCCGAGCCCTTTCATGGCCAGTTGAGCCAGGGCAAGCGCAGCCAGGTGCTGGCGGACTTCAAGGCCTCACGCGTCAAGGTGGTGATTGCCACCGACGTAGCGGCGCGCGGGCTCGATATTGCGCTGCTGCCGGTGGTGGTGAATTACGACCTGCCGCGTTCGGCGCTCGATTACACGCACCGCATTGGCCGCACCGGGCGCGCCGGCGAAAGCGGTGTGGCCATCAGCTTTGTCAGCGCCGAGAGCCAGGCGCATTTTCACTTGATAGAAAAGCGCCAGCGTCTGAGTCTGACTCTGGAGCAGATCGCCGGCTTTGAGCCGACGCAATCGAGCAGCCCCGCGGCAGCAGCCGGTGGCGGCGTCAAGGGCAAGCGCCCGAACAAGAAAGACAAGCTGCGCGCGGCTGCGACATTGTCATTGCGGGCGGTATAGTCCTTGCCCTCCCGCCTTGTCCTTGCCCTCCCGTCTTGTCATTGCCCTCCCGTCTTGTCATTGCCCTCCCGTCTTGTCATTGCGGACCCCGGATCGGAGTCCGGGGCAGGCCCGATCCGCAATCCAGTAGCGGTGTGGCACTGGATCCCGGATCGAGTCCGGGATGATAGCACTTTGGTCCGGGATGACAGCACTTTGGTCCGGGATGACAGCACTTTGGTCCGGGATGACAGCGCTTTGGTCCGGGACGACAGCACTTTGGTCCGGGATGACATCTGCCGCGTACGGGATGACAACTGGCGCTGCCGATATACTTGGCGCAACCATTCACAGGAGTTTTTATGAAGTTGTTGTCTATTGCGCTGGCCGCACTGATTGCCGGCGCCGGTCTGGTTTCGTTCAACGCCACGGCTGCCGATGCGCCTGCCAAGACGGTGGCCGTGATCTACAAGGACAAGGCCGCCTTGGCAGGCAAGCCCGTCAGTGCCCAGGGCAAAGTGGTCAAGGTCAATAACGGCATCATGGGGCGCAACTTTGTCCATGTGCAAGACGGCACCGGCGACGCCAAGGCCAGCACCAACAACCTGGTTGTCACCAGCAAGCAAACCGCCGCCGTTGGTGACAAGGTCAGCATTTCAGGCACTGTGGTGCTGGATCGCGACTTCGGCAGCGGTTATTCCTACCCGCTGCTGATTGAAGACGCCACCATCACAGTCAAGAAGTAAGCCGCACCTTCACGCTCTTGCCTTTGACCTTGCCGGCGTTGAGTTTTTGCATCGCCGCCAGGGCAATGTCGCGTTGCACCGCCACAAAGGTGGTGAATTCGGTGACCACGATCTTGCCGATCTGCTCGCGGCTGTAGCCGCAATCGGCGGTCAGCGCGCCCAGCACATCGCCGGGGCGGATCTTCTCTTTGCGCCCACCCAGAATCTGCAGTGTCACCATCGGTGGCAGCAGCGGCCCGCCTCCGGCGGGCGTCAGTTCATCGAGTTGGTGCCAGACCGACTCGTGGTTCTGGTAAAGCTCGATCTTGCCGACCGAGCCCATCTCGCTCATGCTGGCCAGACTCAGGGCCAGGCCCGACTCACCAGCGCGTCCGGTGCGCCCGATGCGGTGGATGTGCACCTCGGGGTCGGGCGTGATGTCAACGTTGATCACGGCCTGGAGCTGCGTGATGTCCAGACCGCGTGAAGCCACGTCGGTGGCCACCAGCACCGAGCAACTGCGATTCGAAAACTGCGCCAGGACCTGATCGCGCTCGCGTTGCTCCAGTTCGCCATACAGCGCCAGGGCGCTGAAGCCCTGCGCCTGCAGGTAGGAAACGAGTTCCTTGCAGCGCAGCTTGGTATTGCAAAACGCCAGCGTGCTGGCGGGCCGGAAGTGGTTCAGCAGCAGCGCTACCGCTTCGAGTCGGTTGGCGCGCGTGACTTCATAAAAACGCTGTTCGATCAGACTCTTGGCGTGCTGCGCTTCGACCTGGATGGTCTGCGGCTCGCGCATGAACTGCGTTGCCAGTTTCTCGATGCCTTCGGGGTAGGTGGCAGAAAAAAGCAGGGTTTGCCGATCCGGCGGGCATTGTTTTGCCACCGTGGCAATGTCGTCAAAAAATCCCATGTCGAGCATGCGATCGGCTTCATCGAGCACCAGGGTGCTGAGGGCATCGAGCGTCAGGTAGCCGCGCTCAAGGTGGTCCATCACGCGCCCCGGCGTGCCGACCACGATGTGGGCACCGTGCTCCAGCGAAGCGCGCTGGCCGCGCAGCGCCACGCCGCCGCACAGCGTGACCACCTTGATGTTTTCTTCGGCGCGCGCCAGACGCCGGATCTCGACGCTCACCTGATCTGCCAGTTCGCGCGTCGGGCACAGCACCAGGGCTTGCACGGCAAAGCGGCGCGGGTTGAGCTTGTCCAGCAGCGCCAGCGCAAAGGCGGCGGTCTTGCCGCTGCCGGTCTTGGCTTGGGCAATCAGGTCCTTGCCAAGCAGGGCGGGGGGCAGGCTGGCGGCCTGGATCGGCGTCATTTCCAGGTAGCCCAGTTGCACCAGATTGGCCAGTGTGGCCGGGTTCAGGGCCAGCGAATCGAACTTTGTTGTCATACCCGATTATCGGTACAACAAATTACTTGGCAGAATGCGGTATGGAAAACGCAAACAACACCGGGCAGCGCCTGACCGATCTCGAGATCAAGGCCAGCTTCCAGGAGGACTTGCTTGATGAGCTGAACCAGACCGTGGTGCGCCAGCAGCAGCAAATTGACCAGTTGATTCGCGAAATCGCCCACCTGCGGCAATCCAGCACCGACGGCGCTGTGGGCGCGAGCCGCAACCTGCGCGACGAGTTGCCGCCGCACTACTGATTCTGAGGGATTTACCCTGAAGTCGTTTACATTGGAGTGAGATTCCAATATAAACGCATCATGTACCAGCGTACCCTTCAGCAGACCATCCGTGGCGTCATTTGCAGACATGGCCGCCACCGGTGACCATCGATGAGATTCAGTACGCCCCGCAACTGTTCAGCGCCATCAAGATCATCGTCGATCGTGAAAAGCCAAACGGCCTGTTCTGGCTGACCGGTTCGCAGAAGTTTCACCTGATGCGTGGCATCACCGAAAGCCTGGCAGGTCGGGTTGCTATTGTGGATTTACTGGGGCTGGCGCAAGCAGAGTTGACTGGCCGCGCCGCTGCCTCGCGCCCTTTCATTCCTACGCCCCAGTGGCTTGCGCACGCCAGGCAAAGCGCGCAGGATTCGGCCCCATCGCATGGGTTGAAAGAAATCTACCAGCAGATCTGGCTTGGCTCCTACCCGCGGCTGATTGCACAGGGCGCCCAGGCGCGAGATTTGTTTTACCGCTCCTACATCCAGACCTACATCCAGCGCGACGTGCAGGACGTACTCAAGGTGTCCGACCAGATGGCCTTCAACCGTTTCCTGGTTGCGGTGGCGGCAAGAACCGGCCAACTGCTCAACTTCGCCAGTCTGGCGCGCGATGTGGAGGTGGACAACAAGACGGCCAAATCCTGGTTGTCGATTCTTGAAACATCGGGCCTGGTTTATTTGCTGCAGCCCTACCACCGCAATCTGACCAAGCGCCTGGTCAAGACACCCAAGCTGTATTTTCTGGACACCGGGCTCGCGGCCTACCTGACCATGAAAGCACGCTCCTGCTGGCCTTGAGCAAAGCCAAAGACCATCGTCTGGAGAGTTGGCAACTGATGGAGCTCTCGGGCAGCGCCATGGAAGAACAGAGCAAGGCAGCGCTGGAGGTTCAGATCGGGCGCCTGCGCAAAAAGCTCGAACAAGCCGGCGCCCCCGCGCCCACCATCAAAGCCATCCGGGGAAGCGGCTACCAGCTTTGCGTGGCCGTGCAAATTACCAAGTCCGCTCCGACGTAGCGGGGCGAAGAGTTGTCATCCCGCTTCCAGTTGTCATCCCGGGCTTGACCCGGGATCCAGTGCCACACGAACACTGGATTGCGGATCAAGTCCGCAATGACGAGAAGTTGTCATCCCGGGCGCCTCAGCTGTCATCCCGGGTCTTGGAAAGCTGTCATCCCGGGCTTGACCCGGGATCCAGTGCCACGCAACCACTGGATTGCGGATCAAGTCCGCAATGACAACAG
>QYPX01000241.1 GCA_007280205.1 Comamonadaceae bacterium | reverse complement strand
TTCTGGCAATATGCTGATGTTCGCTGGCAATGCGTCAGGGCTGACTCCTTGTGGAATTTGATGATGACGCAGCGCCAAATGCTTCACGTCTTGCTGAAATGGGCCGGGCTGGGGCGGGTCAAAAATCACCAAGCGATCTGCTGCGCCAAGACGGGTCGCAATTTTTTGATCGCTGTCTGGGAAAAGTACATCGCCAAACGCATCGTCATAAGGCAGGGTGTGGAGGTGTCCGATGCCTGTGCGTGCACTGGTGTCGCCCTCAATGGCTTGCCCCAGCTTCTGCCAATCCGCACCCAGCTCCCTCTCAATCTCTTGCAGGGCTTCTGTGTGCGTAGCGTGTTCAACCAGCATGCGGTTGTCTGCCGGTATCTGGCGGCTGGGCTGCGCCTGAATCAATCGTTTGGTGGCTTCAACCATGCGCAAGTCGGGGTACACACCGCCGCCATCGTGGAACCGACCCAGGCCATGGCGAGCACGCTTTAGCATGGGAGTAAGGTCATTGCCAGCGGGGGTGAGTACCCAAGCACGCGGCAGGCGGTAGCCCTCAGGCCGCTCTGCCTCGGGTCGGGTATGTCGGTGCAAACGACCCAGGCGCTGGAGCAACACGTCCATAGGGCACAGGTCGGTGATGAGCAGGTCGGCATCGATGTCCAGGCTTTGCTCCAGCGTTTGCGTGCCGATGATGACGCGCCCCTTTGTGCCTTGCCGTGTTTTGCCTAGCTGCGCTTCCACCTCCTGGTCGAGCAAGGGGCGATCTTGGCGGCTGTAACGGCTGTGGTGGACTGTGCTGACACCACTGACCTTGAACAACCAGTCACCGCCTTGCGCCAAGGTCAGTTGCTCTAGTGCTTTGAGTGTGGCGACAGCGGCAGGGACGGTGTTGCGCACAACCAGCACCCGCGCACCAGGTACTGCTGCCTGCGCGGCGAGCGTGGCAATGCGCACGGGGTCGTCCATGGCATCCAGCGTTTCCCAGTACACGGTTTTGTGTTGCGGGTTGCCAGCCACGGGTTGCAGGTGAATGCCGGATGCATTGCGAAAGCTGAGCGCTGGGTAGGGAGCGGCGCAGGCATCGGCCAGAGAGGGTGGCGCGAGCTTCTTTGATTGCCCAATGCTGAGATAGCGTGTGCGCGCCGTGGCACCCAGCGTGGCGGAGAGCAGCATGGCTTGACCGCCTGCTTTGAGGTGCGCCTGAAGCAATTTCTCCAGTAACACGGTCATATAGGTATCCGACGCATGTACCTCATCCACCACCAGCAGGCTGCGGGCCAGCAGGGCGTGGCGCATGTGGGCGTGTCGCACTTTGAGCGCCCCCAGCAAGGCCTGATCGATGGTGCCGACCGCAATGGTGGCCGCAAGAAAGCGTTTGGGTGATTCAGCCACCCAACGCTGATGCGCTTTCTCATCGGCGGGATGATCAGGCCACTGAACTTTGAAATCCGGCAGGCTGATTTTTGCCTGATCGTCCGCAGCTTCATAGCCTGGCAAAGCACGCACCACCACAGGTGCATCTGTTGGCCATAAGCGCGTCACCAATGCCAACACGCGCTGGTAGAGCTGCGTTGCCGCAACGCGGGTAGGTAGCGCAAAGTACAGGCTATCGACTTGGTCCGCTTCAAACAATTGAACAAAGCGCCACAACGCTGCTTCGGTTTTGCCGCTGCCGGTTTCAGCTTCCAACACCACGATGTCGCCCAGCGACAAGTCGGCGGTAGCCAATTGCATGGGGCGTGCTTCCGTCACGCCGAATGCCGTACTAAAAATTGGCGGCTGACCCTTCAGTTCATTGCGCCAACTGTTTGCATCCAGGCCAATGGTCTGCACCGCGTAAGTTGCGCGCACGGCAGCAGTCTGAGTTCGATCCTCGCCGGGGACGGTGTAAGGGAAAAATCTTTCACGGGTATCAGAGCCCAGCCAGTCGGCCAATTGAACCAATCCGGCGAACAGATGCACGAAGGCAGGCTGATCAGGCAACGGTCGATGGCACTCTGCGAAGGCCAGCGGATAACTTTGTTTCAAACGCTCGCCCATGCTGGCCATGGTGGCCGCCGGGTCGTACAGCACCGCCCCGGTTTTGTGCAGTACGGGTTTCCAGATGCCTTCCCATTCTTTGCCAGGACTGACACCAAGGGGCCGCCCGTGGTGGCTCATGCTGGCCTGCAGTAACTCGCTAACGGCTGCTTCACCCCAAGCCACTATTTCGGCAATGGGCAAACCGACTGCATAGTGCTCGGCATTCAACACGCGACCTGAAATCAGCTCCCAGCCTTCCGGGCCATGCCCAAAGGGCGCAGTGGGCCAGTTCGCTGGTGGTCTATCAGGCAATTGCCATCGCCGTGACTGAAAACCGGCGTTGGCTTTGCCAACATCGTGCAAGAAGACCAGCACGGCCAGCCGCTGCAAATCCGCCGCATCAAGGGTACGCCCTGCCGTTTTTTCCAGAGAACGTCGAACGGAAGTGCATTCCGCCAGTGCCAGGAAACATGCGGCCACGTCGATCATGTGATCCAACAAAGGATGCACACCTTTAACTCGTCCGGATTCCTCGCGCGAGAGTTTGCCCCAAGCCACGAACGGTTCCGTACTGGAATCACCGGCGTGCATCTGGAACTGGTCTTCCAATTCGTCCGCGAACGACTGTGTGTCAATGGCGCCAGACATGCGCTTGCAGCCTGGCCAGGTCTCGATTGAGTGCCACGCGCGCTATGTGAAGCGAATCCGTCAGGTCCTCACCTGTTACCGCACGCCGACCTCTCGGCAAACTTTGGTACCGACATAGCTTGAAAAGCTCGTTCATTCCAATCTCCCTGATTTCATTTTCATCGCATCATAGGCCCGTTTCATTCACCGAAACGCTTTGAAGCTCCGATCTCGGTCACTCTGGCTCTCACGACGTGAGCCTGCGAATCATGACAGTCGGGATCGTCATGGAGAGGAGCCCTTCGGAAGGCTCAGGACAGGCAGCAGCGTCGCTTGGGCCTACCCGAGCTGGACACTCAGGACTTTGGTCACAGCTTAAATCGGAGAGTGGGTGCGAAGCCAGTCCTTGAGCGCCTCGTTCACCCGCGTCTGCCATCCTTTGCCTGAAGCCTTAAACGATGCCACCACCTCAGCATCCAACCGTATGCCAGTAAAAACCTTGGGCTGCTCAACACGGGGGCGCCAAGGCGGGCGCTTCATCGCGACCAGGGACGCATACAACTTTGAATCCAAAACCTTTGCTGCGGGCTTTGCGCCGGCAAACCACTGATCGTCCAATTCGGGCGAGTCCGGATCTGCCGCAATGCCCGCATTGATGGTTACATTCTCTTCGGGTGTAGGCAGTTTCACCGCGCGTCCAGAACGAGTTTTAAGCATTGTCGACATATCTTTTTACCTCTCGGTCATTGGCCTTGCGCAGGCTAATGAGGCGAACTGACACCTCGCGCAAACAAAACACCATCACGTACAGTCGCTGCTCGATCAGCCCGGTCGCCACAAAGCGCGGCTCCGAATAGCGCTTTCGATCATCCACCCGCAATTGCACAGTCTCCCATTCGAAGCCGTCAGCCTCGCTGAACCACACCCCGTGCCGCTGCACGTTAATGGCCAGTTTGCGGGGGTCGAAACTGTAGTTCACATTATTTATTGTATAAACAATAATACCAGCATGCAAGCCAAATTTGACATTGCGAGGCGCGTCAATCCACTGACTGCATGGATCGCCACGGCCTGCGGCCTCGCGATGACATCTGACCGCTTGGCCTGGCCTGGTCAGGGTGGCGCCATCAGTGTGTCGATGACAAGCTCACAGCGCTGCCCCACCACCACCCCCAGCGCCTGCGCCAGCGCATTGACGTGGCTGACGATGCCCTCGTCCAGCGTACTCTGCGCCTCGCCAATGCGCGCGCTACTGTGCGCCACCGTGCAGGCGGCCAGACCGTGCGACTGCAGAAACGGCAGCGCCGCCAGACCCGCTTCGTCCTTGCCAACGCCGGCGTCGTTGAAGATGCTCAAACGTGGCCGCGCTGCCAGCGCGTAGCGCGCCGAACTGATGCCACCGTGCGAGCCGCTGACTGCCAGGCAACCGGCGTCCTGCCGACCCAGTTCGGTGATGGAGTCAACGATGCGAACGTCCAGCGTATTCACTTCTGCCTGGCCAGCGCCGCCTGTGTGATCGCAGACAGCGTGCCGCGCGTGGTGATGACCTCGGGCTCCAGCATCACCTCGATCAACGTGCCTTGGGGCCGCGCCAGCGCGGCCAGCAGTTCGGCTTCAAACTCATCCGTGCGCGTGATGCGCACGCCGGCGTAGCCGTAGGCGCGCGCCAGCGCCGCAAAGTCGGGGTTGCTGAGCTGCGAGCCGCTGACGCGCTCTGGATATTCGCGCTCCTGGTGCATGCGGATGGTGCCAAACATGCCGTTGTTGAGCAGCACGATGATGGTCTTGGCACCGAATTGCACGGCAGTGGCCAGTTCCTGCCCGTTCATCAAAAAGTCACCATCCCCCGCGATGGTGAAAACGACTCGCCCTGTGCAGATGGCCGCACCAATGCCGGCGGGCACGCCGTAGCCCATCGCACCATTGGTCGGTGCCAGTTGCGTCTTGCAACCTCGTGCCAGGCCGTAGTGCTTGTAAAAGCGATGCACCCAACTGGCAAAGTTGCCAGCACCATTGGTCAGCACCGCGTCGGCCGGCAAATGCTGCTGCAGCGTCGCCACGATGGCCGGCATGTCGATGTTGCCAGGCAGACTTTGCGGTGTCATATTGGCCAGGTAGTCGGCGTGACAGGCCTGCGCCCAGTCCTGCCAGGGCAGCGTTGCCGGCGCTTGCAGTTCCTCCAGCGAGTGCGCCGCAGCACTCATACCGGCGTTGATCGCCAGATCGGCCTGGTAGACGCGATTCAATTCTTCAGCGCTGGAATGAATGTGCACCAGCTTCTGTTTCGGCCGAGGTGCTTCCAGCAGCGTGTAGCCACCGGTGGTCATCTCGCCGAGCCGCGGACCAATGGCCAGAATCAGGTCACTGTCCTTGATGCGCGCGGCCAGTTTGGGGTTGATGCCAATACCCACGTCACCGGCATACAGCGCGTGGTGGTTGTCGAAAGTGTCCTGAAAGCGAAACGCGTTGCCCACCGGCAGCATCCAGCGCTCGGCAAAGCGCTGCAAGGCCTGCGCCGCCTCGACGGTCCAGCCACCACCGCCGGCGATCACAAAAGGCCGCCTTGCCTGCAGCAGCATCTCACGCAAAGTCTGCAGCGCAGTGGGGTCACTCCACGCCTGCACCGCCTCGACACGCGGCAGCGCGTGCGGCAACAGTCCGGTGATTGCATCGGGCGTCATCGTCTGCACCAGCATGTCCTCTGGCAACACCAGCACGACCGGTCCGGGTCGGCCGTTCATGGCCGTCGCAAAGGCGCGCGCCACGTACTCCGGGATGCGCCGTGCGTCGTCGATGCGCTCCACACGTTTCGCAAAGCCCTTGGTGCTGGGTCCGAAGAAACTCTGGAAATCCACTTCCTGAAACGCTTCCCGGTCCCGCATGTCACTGGCCACATCGCCGACAAACAGCACCATCGGTGTCGAATCCTGAAACGCCGTGTGCACGCCAATCGATGCGTTGGTGGCACCGGGGCCGCGCGTCACAAAGCAGACGCCGGGGCGCCCTGTGAGTCGCCCCTGCGCATCGGCCATAAAGGCCGCGCCGCCCTCCTGCCGGTTGACGATGAAGCGGATCTGGTCGCGATAGCGGTGAAAGCCGTCCAGCACAGCCAGGTAGCTTTCACCGGGCACGCCAAAAGCATGCGTCACGCCTTGCTCAATCAGGCACTGAACCAGCAGGTGGCCGGCGATTTGGGGGGCAGCAGAAGTACTCATAGCCAGCATTGTGCCGAAACTGCATAATGACCCGAAATAAGTAGAGGAGCAGACAAAATGGCAGAGATCAGCGGCGGCGAAGTCATTGCGCGCATGTTGCAACAGGAAGGTGTCGAAAAAGTCTTCGGCATCATCGACGGCACCTACTTTGGTTTTTACGAGGCCCTGCACCGCATCGGCATCGAAATTGTCACGCCACGACACGAGACCTCGGCCGCCCACATGGCTGGAGCCTATGCGCGTCTGACTGGCAAGCTTGGCGTCTGCATGGCCAGCAACGGACCCGGCGTGGCCAACCTGATCCCCGGACTGATCGTCGAGCAGGCCGACGGCAACCGGGTGCTGGCCATTACCAGCGCGCGCCGGCCCAGCATCATGTACCCCGATCGCGGCGGCAGTTACCAGTGCTTCGACCAGAGCGGCGTCATCGGCAAGATAGGCAAGTGGAGCGCCGCCGTGTCCTCCTTCGCCCGCGTGCCGGAGCTGCTGCGCAAGGCGCTGCGCAAGAGCTACGAAGGGCGGCCCGGCGTGGTGCATCTGGATGTGCCTGAGAACATCATGAACACCAAGGTGAAAGCTGATGTGGGCTACTGGTCGCCAGGGCAGTACCGCAACACCGATCCGCTGACGCCTTCAGCCGAACAGGTCACCAAGGCGGCACAGCTGCTCATCAGTGCCAGCGCACCCATGATTCACGCTGGCAGCGGTGTCATTCACGCGCTGGCCTTTGACGCGCTGCGCCGCGTCGCCGACCTGCTGCACGCGCCGGTCACCACCAGTTGGGCAGCGCGCGGTGTGCTGACAGAGTCCTCGCCGCTGGCCATCACCATGCCGCACGTCAAGCTCAATCACCGTGTCCGCAACGAGGCCGACACGGTGCTGATTCTGGGCTCGCGCCTGGGCGAGACCGACTGGTGGGGCAAGCCGCCCTACTGGCGCAAGCCGTCGGAGCAGACGACGATCCAGGTCGATCTGGACTTTGAGATGATCGGTTCGAACAAGCCGGTCGATCTGGCTGTGGTGGCCGACGTGAAACGCTTTCTGGAGTTGCTCGGCGACGAGCTGGAGCGCCGCAAGGCCGAGATCCGGTTTGAGGCGAACCGCACGCGCATCGCCAGCTACGCCAAGGTCATGAAGGAAGAGCGCGCTGGCTGGGACAAGGCGCTGGGCGACCTGGCCATCCCCATGCACCCGGCGCACATCGGCGCCGTCTGCAGTGAGCTGTTTCCAGCCGACTCGGTGCTGGTGGCCGACGGCGGCAACGCCACCATCTGGGCCATGTTCTACCACCAGGTCACGGTGCCCAACACGGTGCTGTCCACCTTCAAGTTCGGCATGCTGGGCGCCGGTATGGCGCAGGCCGTGGGCGCGGCGATCGCACGACCTGGCAAGCCGGTCTGCTGCATCATCGGCGACGGCGCCATGGGCTTTCATTCGC
>QYPX01000085.1 GCA_007280205.1 Comamonadaceae bacterium | reverse complement strand
ACCACTCTTCTGTACTTCGCTGGAAAAACCAAGTGGTACATCAGCACCGTCACGTTGTGGCTCTTGTGTATGTATTCGCTCATCTCCCAAGAATACCGTTACGCCCCAAGGGGCGGGGAATTTACCCACAGTGATTGAAGGAACAAACAGGGTGGAATGAAGCTGCGCTGGCCATCAGCGTGCAGGCGAAGCGCCCGGCACAGCCGCAATCTCATCATCCACAGACTTCTGCACCGCCTGATAGAACGCTTCACGTGATGCAATGGCGACCGGGTCTGTGGCACCGCCCGCCCAGTTGCTGTTGGACGCGATGACGAGTTTTCGCTTGGGATCAATGAAGATGCCCTGGCCGAAGATGCCGCGCGCGGTGAACGTGCCGTCGGCGTAGGTCCACCACAGGTAGCCGTAACCGCGGTCTGGCTTACCGATGCCGGTCTGTGCCGTGGTGGCTTCACTCAGCCAGCCGTCGGGAACGATGCTTTGCCCGTTCACTTTGGCCCCATTGAGGATGAATTGCCCGAAACGTGCAAAGTCCCGCGACGCCGCCTGAATGCAGCAGCCGCTGATCTCCTGCCCGGTCTTGCTGAGAATCCAGGTCGCTTGCTGTTCCATGCCGGCCGGAATCCAGATCTTTTCTGAAAGATAAGCCGATAAGGGCTTCTTTGTCGCCTGGCTTAGGAGGATGCCCACCAGGTTGGTCTCGCCCGTGCTGTAGAGCCAGCGCGTGCCGGCGGGCGCGTCGCGCGGAAGTTTGCGCATGTAACTCACCAGCGCGTCCACCCCTTCTTCAGGCTTGTGGTTGTTGAACCTGGCCACATCCGAGTTCGGGTCCGCGTAGTCTTCGTTCCACTTCACGCCCGAAGTCATGGTCAGCAGCTGGCGGATGCTTACCTCGTCGTAGGCAGAGCCCTTCATCTGCGGGATGTAGTTGCTGACCTTTTCATCCATGCTTTTGATGTAGCCGTCGCGGATGGCCGCACCCACCAGGGTGGACGTGATGGACTTGGCCACGGAGAAACTCGTCCAGCGTCCAGCGCTGTCAAAGTCCACGCCGTAGCGCTCCAGGCGCAGCTTGCCGTCATGTAGCACGAGGAGCGCTGCGCTGCGCTGACCCGCCATGTAATCGTTGACGTCAAGAGGCAGTTTCAGCGGTGAGCCAGACGGCATCGGTGACGGCGCAGTGCCGGCCGGGATGACCCGCCACTTCGCCAGGACAGAAAGCCGGTCCAATGCGCGAAATGCCGCATCGCGCTGCGATTGACTCCAAAACAGCAGATCACGATTCGTGGGCAGCGCTGCCAGCAGGCCGCGCGTTTCCTTATCTAGGTTGAACCAGCCGGCAGTACCAGCAGCGGCAAGGACAACCAGTGCCCCCAGTGCAATCTTCTTGAATTTCAACTCGACACTCCTCAGGAATGGTGGCAAGGGGCTGGATTCGAATCGATGGAGCCGACACGTGTCTGCGGCGACGAAACCAGCGACCAATGCGTATTTCAACAGCCTGCTGCCAATTATCGCCCCTAGCACGGCATGGCTTCCCTACGCGGGAATCGAATAGCCCTTTTCCCGAAACAGCGTCAGGCAGGCTTCAACGACGGTGCGGTCATACTTGGTTCCGCCCCCGCCCTCCACTTCCGCCAGCGCTTCATCGATGCCCAGTCCCGAGCGATAGGGCCGGTGCGAAGACATCGCCTCGACCACGTCGGCCACCGCCATGATGCGCGCCTCAAGCAGGATCGCCTCGCCTTTGAGGCCCTGGGGATAGCCGCCGCCGTCCATGCGCTCATGGTGCTGCAGAGCGACCTCAGCCACCGGCCAGGGAAACTTCACGTTCTTCAGCACATCGAAGCCTGCCTGGGCATGGCCCTGAATCATCTGATATTCGAGCGCGCCAAGCTTGCCGGGCTTGGACAGGATTTCTGACGGAACAATGACCTTGCCGACGTCGTGCAGGTGGCCGGCAACGCGCAAGCCCTCCTGACGATTCTCGTCAAAGCCGAGATGGGCCCCGATGGCAGCGGCAATCGCCGCTACGCGCCGCTCGTGGCCGGCGGTGTAGGGGTCGCGCATCTCGTTCAAGACGGTGGCCACCTCAACGGTGCTCATGACCGAGCTCTTGAGTTGTTCAATCTGGTCCAGAATCTGACGATCGGCGCGCTTCTTTTCGGTGACGTCGCGCGCCGAGAGGTAGAGCAGCGTTTGGCCGCTGAGCTCGAGTCGCTGGCCGCTGACTTCAACATCGAGAATGGTTCCGTCCTTGCGCCGATGCCGGGTTTCGAACTCCGAGCGATCGGCCTTTGCAGCCAGTTTTCCAAGAACTGACCGCAACTCCAGTGGACTCCACTGTGCATTCCAGAGCGACACGTGGGCACCCATCAGCTCTGCCCGCGTGTACCCGAGCATCGTGCAAAGGGAATCGCTGAGCTCCAGAACTTTGCCCTCGGCGTCGAGGATGTACACGCCGTCACTGGCATTGCGCAAAAAGGCCTGGTTGCGCTCAAGGCTGTTGCGCAGGACACGATTGCTCACTTCGAGGTCGGCGCTGCGTTCGGCAACACGCTCTTCCAGCGCCGAGTTTGCAGCGATCAGCGCGTTCTCAAGGCCTTTGCGCTCCATCGCGTAGCGCAGCGTTCGCACAACGACCTCCGGGTCTGATTTCCCCTTGACCAGGTAATCCTGCAAACCAAGATGGATCGCGTCGCGGCCCATGCTCAGGACATGCGAGCCGGTCAGCACGACCAAGGGCAGCGCGGGGAAACGCTCGACAATGGAGCGCGGCCCCGCCATGCCCGAGCTGTCAGGCAGATTGAGATCGCACAGCATGACGTCAAAGGGCTCAGTGGCCGCGCGCGCCAGCGCGTCGGCCAGGCGCTCGACCCAGGTCACGACGAACTCGCCCGGCGCGTTCTCGGCGAGCGCCTCCTGCACCAGGCGCGCGTCGCCCGGATTGTCCTCAAGCAACAGTACACGGATCGGTGTTGCGCTCATGGCCTCACCTCCCGGGCAGGGTCACGACCTTGAGCCAGAACTCGTCGATCAAGGCCACGATTCTCATGAACTGGTCCAGATTCACCGGCTTGGTCACATAGGCGTTGGCGTGCATGTCATAGGCCAGCATCACATCCTCCTCGGAGCGCGAGGTGGTCAGAACCACCACCGGAATGCGCCTCAAGTCGGGGTCGGTCTTGACCTCGGCGAGCACCGCGCGCCCGTCCTTCTTGGGCAGGTTGAGGTCGAGCAGAATCAGGTCTGGCCGTGGTGCATCCTTGAAACGACTGCGCTGGCGCAAGAATTCCATGGCCTGCACGCCGTCCTCGACTATGTGCAAAACGTTGGTCATCTTGGCTGCGCGCATCGCCTCCTGCGTCAGGCGGGCATCACCGGGGTTGTCCTCGACCAGCAGAATTTCAATTTGCCGGGATTCTTTATCCGTTGTACTCATGGGCCATGCTCCTCAGGAAGTGTGAACCAGAAAACTGCGCCGCCACCGGCAGCGGAGTCGATCCCAATCTCGCCGCCATGGCGCTCGATGATGCGTTTGCAGATCGCCAGGCCGATGCCGGAGCCGGGGTATTCACGCTGCGTGTGCAGGCGTTTGAAAATGACGAATAACTGGGCGCGGTATTCGGGCGCGATGCCGATGCCGTTGTCGGTGACCGAGAAACGCCAGCGCCCTGCCTGGCGAAGCGCTTCTACGCGGATCCGCGGCGCGCGGTCCTTGCAGAACTTGATCGAATTGCTGAGCAGATTCTGAAACAGCTGGACCAGCTGCAAGCGGTCCGCCATGACGGTTGGCAAGGGCTGGACATCGACCTCGGCAGCGCTCTCCTTGATACGGCTGGCCAGCCGATCCAGCGCCTGCTGCAGGGCCGCCGCACTGTCCACCCGTGCCAGCGGTTGCGCCTGGGTGGTGACGCGCGAATAGGCCAGGATGTCGTCGATCATGACCTGCATGCGCGTGGCGCCATCCACCGCGAAAGCCATGAATTCGCGCGTATCGGCATCGAGTTTGTCGGCCAGGCGCCGCTCGAGCAATTGTACGTAACCGACCACCATGCGCAAGGGCTCCTGCAGGTCGTGCGAGGCCACATAGGCGAACTGCTCGAGTTCGGTGTTGGAGCGTTCCAGCGCCTGGGACAAGGTCTGCAGCGCCTCACTGGCCTGGCGCTGCCTGGTGATGTCGGACACGGTGCCCAGCATGCGCGCCGGTCGACCGGCTTCATAGCCAATGACCTTGCCCTGTGCCTGAATCCAGTGGATGCTCTGGTCCGGTCGCATCACCCGGCATTCGACAAAGAACTCTCCGCTGCGAAAGGCTTGCTCGAAAGCCTGGGCAAAGCCCTCGCGATCTTCAGGCACGAGGTGGCGTGTGGCGATCTCGCGGCCCCACTGGGCAGGCGCTGACTCGTAGCCGAAAATCCGGTCGTGCTGCAGCGAACGCCAGGCCGTGTCGTGGATCAGATCCAGATCCCAGACGCCCATCTCGGCGAACTGCAGCCCCAGATTGAGCCTTTGCTCGGTCAAGCTCAGCGACTCCTCGGCCTTCTTGCGCTCGGTCACGTCGCGCGCAGCAGCGAAAACGCCCAGCACCTTGCCGGCCTCATCGCGGTAGACGCTGGCGTTGTAGAGCACGTCGGTGATCCGGCCTGAGGTGTGGCGGATGGACAACGGGTAGTCGGTCACAAAGCTACTGGCAAAGACCCGCTGGTAGCCTTCGCGGGCTTGATCCGGGTCGGTGAAGTAGCTGGCGAAGTCGGTGCCAATCAGATCAGCACGCGCCAGGCCGGTGGCCTGTTCGGTGGCACGGTTGACGTCGGTGATCTTGCCTTCGGCGCTGATCGTCAGCAGCGGGTCAAGACTGGCTTCGAGCAAGCTTCTTGCGTACAGCCCGGCCGCCCTGGCTCTTTGCGTGGCTTCCAACTGAGCCTGCGTTCGGATGCGTTCGGCCTCGGCGTGGTTCAACCACAGCAGCGCGGCCGCAAGAAAGACCAGACTCAGAACCATGCCGCCAGAAATGGTCGCGTAGGTGAACCTGGCCGCGTCTTGCGCTTGCAGCTGGGATTGCCGCAGGCGCGCGTTCTGCGCGCGCTCGGCTTCATCGATGGCCGCGCGCAAAGCCTGCATCAGGTCCTCCCCGTGACGGACTTGATCGGGATGGACGCCGGGCCCGCTGCGGCGCGATGCAATGACCTGGTGGAACCACTGCAGCGCTGCAACGGCCCGGGCCTCGACCTGGGCGAAGCGCGCCTGCTGCGGCGTGCTGTCCGGCTTGCTTTGGCGCAGCGCAGCCAATGCGCTGTTGGCGTTGGCCTGGGCAACAGCATGGGACTGCAGCATCGAGTCGGAGCCGGTGATCACGTAGCCACGCGTGTGGTTCTGGGCAGCGGCAACTTCTGCCTCGATCCTGACAAGCTGGCGCAACACCGTATCGCTGTACGCCACCTGCTCGTTGGCAAGCTGCAGTCGAACCTGGATCCGGCTTGCACTCAGGCCGACAACCAGCAGCAGGCAGATTCCAATGGCAAACCCTGAAGTGACGGCTGCGCTGAGCGACCACATCGAGATGTCTTGCCGCCATGTCTCCCATAACATCAGCGCGCCCAGAACGCCAAATACGGCCGCCGTCGGAACCGCCATGGTGGTTGTGCCCCACCAGCCAAGCGTTCCAAGCGCTGGCGTGAAGTAGGTCAGGATATCCGACAGCGCGATGATCAGCACCAGCGCGCACAGAATCAGCGCGGTGAGCAAAGTCGTCCTGGTCTTGCGCAGATCGCGCAGAATGGCCCGGCTTGCCGCCAGCATGACGAAGCACAGCGCCGTGTCCGGCGCCATGCGGCCCGGAACCGATGTACCCACCGTGCCGGCCGGCTCGGGGAACAGCCGCTGGTCGATGCCAAGGTCCCAGCTGAAACCGTACTCCATCAGCGTCAGCACACCGATCAGCCCGGCCAGCAGGCCGCAAAACCGGGCCAGGTTCGAGAGCAGGCTTGTGAGGCCGGGGTATGGCGTGACAGGCGGGGGCAGTAGCGAGAGGCCGGTCAGGATGAAGCACAGGGCGGTGTTCGGCTTCACCGAGACCCAACCCGGCAGGATGCTCTTGAGCACCGTGATGTCGAGCGCCCAGCCCAGCAGGACCATGGCGCCCGTCAGCAGGGCCAGCGCGCCCGCCAGGGACACGGCCAGATGGGGTGCAGCAACGAGGCCCCGCGAGCCTTCAGTTGTCATGGAACAAACTCCACAGTTCGCTCAGAAGTGTCATCACTTCACACTCAAGGCCCTGATGGCTTCCGAGCATAAGTCTTGCCTTGCCGTTCAGAATACACCGAGTGAGCGGCCGGTGTCAATTTGTCGAAGCTGCCCGCACTACTGTTGGGTCAGCCTCAATTCGGCTTGCGCAAGCCAGACCGACTCCGCACTGGTCTGGACTGTCACCACTTGCGGCGCGCCCAGAAACAGCCGCTGCGCCGGTAGCTGCCTGGACGCCAGATAGTCTTTGACGGCCAGCCCGCGCTGCAGCGCGAGCTCACGCACAGCGTCCTCATTGACCGTGATGCTGGAGAGCAAAAGCGCCTGCATCTCTTCGGGCGCTATGTCCTTGCTCAGGCCGACCAGATTGCGCGGTTTGGTGATGTCGGCGCGGCGGTAGACGGCGCGTATCAGGGCGGGCATTTCCTGTGCGTCCAGGCTGTGTACGGCCGCCGCATCCTTGCCCGTCACCACCGCCTGGCGGCGCTTTTCAGCCAGCAACTGCCTGTGCAGCAACTGCTCCCTGACTGCTTCACGCTCCATCTCGAGGCTGGCCTTACCTACCACCGTCATGATCATTGCCGGGCGCTCGGTGAGTGCAGCTGCAACTTTGTCCAGACCCAGCTTGGCCGCTTCGCCAAGCTCGCTGCTTCCCGGCGCAAACACGACCGTGCCGAGTTCGTCTCCACCGCCGCCGCCCAAAGCGCTGGCGAGCAAACTGAAAGGCGATGTAAGGGCTTTGACCACCAGGTTGGCAAAGACCTTCCACAGGACAGCGCCCAGTTTGAACTGCGGGTCGTTCAGTGAGCCGCTGATGGGCAGATTGAGGTCAATCACGCCATTGCGGTCGGCCAGCAAGGCTGCAGCGAGTTTGACCGGCAGGCTGGTGGGCGCACCTTCGACCCTGTCGCCAAAGGAAAGCTGGTTGAGCACAATGTTGTTGCTGGCGTTGAGCTGGCCGTCAGCCTCCACCTTGTACTTGACATCCACGCTGAGCTTGCCACGCTCGATGCCATAGCCGGCGTATTTCACGGCATATGGCGACAGCGGCGGCAACTCCAGGTCGCGCACCCGGGCGCCAATGTCCAGTGCCAGCGGCCTGGCCAGCGGGTTGAGTTTGCCCGCAATTTCCAGCGTGGCAGTGCCCTCGGCGCGCCCGCGCACATCCAGATCGGCCAGTTGCAGCACGCCGTCCTTCGCCGCAGATGAAAACTGGCCGAGTTTGCCGACCAGCTCGCTCAGATCGGCCGAATAGTTGGGCTGAATGAAGCGGTCTGAAAACAGCACCCGGCCCTTGATCAGGCTGATCGGGCCGACTTGCACCACGGCTTCGGGGGCAGCAGGCGCAAGCGCCGATGGCGCGCCGGTCGGGTCGGTCTTGACAAGGTCCTGCAGGTTCAGGCGCCCTGTTGGAAGGACGATCACGCGGGCGTAAAAGTCGCTGAGCACGGCTTCACGCAGCTGCAGGCGTGTGGCGCTGGCGGGCGCCATCTCCAGCGCGATGCCGGGCACGTTGAGTGACTTCCAGCTCAGCAGCTCTTCGTTGTCGCGGTTCGCCCTAAAGTCCTCCAGCGCAGCGTCACCGCTGACCTGCAGTTGTGTCCCGGCGGGGCTGGCCGCATAGCGCAACTGGCCCCGAAAACTGGTGTCCGCCCGCAGCAGTTCCAAATTGAGATGGCTGGCCAGGTAGGGTGCCAAGGCGTGGGCAGGGACGTCAATCGCTTCCAGCGTGCCTTGCGCCAGCAGCGGGTCCCACATGAGGCTGCCCTGGTATTTGAGGGAGCCCGCTTCGGTGCGACCGGAGCGGATGCGAGCCGACAGCGCCAAGTCCGCCGGCTTTTTGCCATCCAGCGCGACCCGCTTTGCCTGCACGGTCAGCCCCGTCAGTTCCAGCCGCACCGGTCTGACCGTGCTGCGGTCGTCCAGTCCGACCGTAGCGCCATCGACCTGCACTTCACTGATGCTCAATTTCCAGGGGTCGGTTGGCACAGGCGGTTTGGCGTTGGCCGATGTGGCGGCGTTTGTCAGCCATTGCGCAAACATCCATTGGCCCTGGGCGTCGCGCCGCAGCGTGGCACTGGGGTCATGCAGCACCATTCTTTGCACGCTTGCGCTGCGCTGCGCCAGGTCCAGGCGCGCATCGGTGATCTCCAGCGACTTGAACCGTGGCCACACGCTGGCCGTACTGCCCACCAGGTTGCGTTGCGGGGCAGTGCGCTCGAGCGCGTCTGGAAGGCGGCCTTGGCTGAGCGCAAAGCCGCGCACGCTAATCCGGGGGGCCTGCAGCTGCAAGGCGCTGCCAGCCCAGGCGGCGTCCAGTTCTGCGTCGAGCACGCCCGTCACGCCGGGCAGCAGATGCTGCGCCAGATAGGGTGCCGCCAGCTCCAGCGAGACATTGCCAAGACCCAAGTTCAGCTTGCCCGCCCGGTCTGTTGCCTCACCCCTGAACGCGATGCTGGCCGCAGGCCCTGCCGACTTGCCTACGGCGGACAGGGTGGCTGAACCCTGCAGGGTCGCAGGCGCTGTGAAAGGCCAGCGCACGTCCCTGAGCTGTAACTCCAGCGCACCCAGGGCCAAGCGGGCCGGGCTCTGGAGTTGCTCGTCCGTCCAGCTGATCTCGCCGCCATGCAAGTCCATTTTCGCCAGGCTTACTGTCCAGGCAGGTCCTGAATCTGCAGTCTTGCCTGCCTCTTTGGGGGCGTTTGAAGAACCCGGCTCCAGATTGATCTTCCCGCCCCGATGGCGTGTCACGCGCAAGTGCGGTGCCAGCAGCTCCACAGAAGTCAGCTTGACTACTTTTTCCAGCGGCCGCAGATCGGCCAATTCGGCCTGGATGGACTGCGCGCCCATTGTCTGGACGCCCAGGGCGTCTGCGAGTTGGAGCCCCCGGACCTTGACCCGTCCGGCCAGGCTCAATCGAGTGGGCTGGGTCTGCTCAAAGTTCAGCCTCAGGTCTGCATCAAGCACGGCCGCCTTCACTTGCAGCGGCAATCCCTCGGGCAGATAGGGCAGGAAGGGCGCCAGATTCAGCGACATCACCTTGAGCGTCGCTTCAGCCTTGCGGGTCGACGCGAACGGCGTGACTTCGGCATCTGTGTCAAATTTGCTGCCATCGAGCTCAAACGCCAACCTGGGGTGCACCTTGACTTCACGGTGCGAATCCAGATTGCTCAGGAACGGCAGCGTCAGCTTCACGGCGCGCAGGCTGTGCTTGCGCTCCACCTTGGTGGCGCGATCCGTCAGGTACAGCGCGCCCTGATCCAGCACCAGGTTGTACAGGGCAAACTTCGGGCTCGTCGACGCTGGCGCATCCGCCGGTGTACGCATCCGCTGCACCATATCGTCCACGTCGTAACGACCACCCCCAAGGTGCGTGAGATGCAGCACCGGGCCAGTGAGCTCTGCGGTGGCGATGACCGGCGCCATTCGCAGCAAGGACTCCAGTTCCGCGTTGACGTAAATGCGCGCCACGGCAAGTTGCGCGGCGCTGCCGTCTTGCCTCGCCACGGCAAGGTCGGTGACGGTGAGCTCGAGCGTCCAGGGTTTGAAATCAATCGCACCCACCGTGACGCTGCGCCCCAGGGCCTGACTGCCGAGCTTTTCGATCTGGTTCTTGAGCAGCGGTGGCACGATCAACCAGCCCAGGGCCCAGCTTGCCAGCAAGCCCAGCAGTACCCATCCGGCGCGACGCGTCCAGGGTGATTGAAGGATATATGACTCCCGTATCAATGAATTCCTTGCAACAGGCGGTTCACTGCCGCAGGCAAGGCATCGCTCTGGGCTTCAGCGTGAGCAATGTGCATGGCGCCATAGCGCTCCAGCAGGTCCTGCAAATTTTCGGTACCGTCGCGCAAGACAAAAATCGCTGGCAAACCCGAGCTGGCCAGTGCGGTGCGCAGGCCCACCAACCAGGCTTCGGGCGCGCTGGTGCACAGCGCGCTGTCGATGGTCAGCGCAATCACATCGCCATGCTTTTCAGTGTACTCCGCTGCCTCCTTTTCATCGGCCACCTGCTGCACGCCATAGGGCAAGGCCGCCGTCAAGCGCGCCGCCAGCGCATCGTCCTGTGAAAGGAGAAGAATCTTCATGCGCCGGTCTGTTTGCCCCTGCGGTCCCACATCAAAATTCACGGCACCGGCCTCCTTGCCATGCTCTTCGGCCAGTTCGGCCCAGAACTTTGTGCCCAGCACCTTCTGCACTTCCAGCGGCGTGGTCATACCCGAGACGATCCAGGCCTTGGCACTCGCCGCCATGGAGCGGCGGTGGCCCCGTACCGCTTCCTTCAGCGTGGCCAGGCTGCGCCCCCCGGTCAGCAGGGCCTGGCGCAACGCTGCGGTCATCTCCACATACTCAATGATTGGCAGGCGACCCCGATAGCCGGTAAAGCCGCACGCCTCGCAGCCCACCGGCCTGTAGGCTGGCAGCTCACCCGTGATGCGGCAAAACTCTTCCTCCACCGCCAGCAGCGGGGCTTGTCTTGGTTGGCGACAGGCTTCACACAGGCAGCGCACCAGGCGCTGCGACACCACACCAATCAGCGCGTCGCCCAGCACACTGGCATCCAGACCCAGGTCGAGCAGGCGCGGAATGGAGCCAAGTGCGTCGTTGGTGTGCAAAGTGGACAGCACAAGGTGCCCAGTCAGTGCAGCCTGCAAGGCGATGCGTGCTGTTTCTTCGTCCCGAATCTCGCCCACCAGCACCACGTCCGGGTCCTGCCGCAGGATGGAGCGCAGCGTGTCGGCAAACGACAGTCCCTGCTTCTCGTTCACCTGCACTTGCGAGATGCCTGGCAGCACGTATTCCACCGGGTCTTCAATCGTCATGATGTTGACATCCACGCTGTTGAGCTCGGCCAGCAGTGCATACAGCGTCGACGTCTTACCCGAACCAGTAGGACCGGTCAGCAGCACAATGCCTGAGCTCTGCCCGATCAGGCGGTGCAGCGCCTGTTGATCGGCAATCGAAAACCGGCTTTGGTGCAGCGAGAAATTGCGGCTCTGATCCAGCAGGCGGCAGACGATGCGGTCACCATCGTAGGCCGGCAGGATAGACAGGCGCACATCGATCTCGCGCTGCCCGTATTTCAGGCGCAAGCGCCCGTCCTGCGGCTTGAGCGGGTTGGGTTCCAGCCCGGCATGGGTTTTGAGGTAGCGCGAAATGCTCTCCAGCGACTCCATCGGCAGCGTGGCAATGCGCCGCATCACGCCGTCAATGCGAAAGCGGATGGCACCACCGCCAACAAACGGGTGGATGTGAATGTCCGAGGCATTGCGGTCAATGGCGGTGCGCAAAATTGTGTTGACCAACTTCACTGTATTGCTGTCGGCTCCGAGGCCTTGCGCCAGCAGGTCGATGACGCGCGTCTTGATGCTAGCGCCGCGCAACGCCTGGGAAAAAAGTCGAGTCTGACAAGTATCTATGTCCTCAGGCGACATCACCACCAACTGCACTTGCCGTTTGGCGGCAAAACTCAGCTGCTTGTGCTGGTCTTGCGTCAGGCGCGGATCGGCCACAGCGATGCAGGTCAAGTCGCGCTCCTGCCACAGTGGTGCCAAGCCCATCTGGCGGCACATGCGCTCGGGCAGGCAACTTGCGTCTCCGGCTTGAAAGCGCTTCATGTTGCCCGGCTCCAACCCGTGAGCCTGCCCGACAAGGGTGGTCAACTCCTGAGCACTGATGTGGAACAGGCCGCAAACCTGCGCCCAAGCATCGCTCAGGTTGGGGGCAATGGCTACGTTTGGGGTCACAAGCACCTCAGGGTGACCGCGTTGGGCGGCATCAAGCAACCAATGCACCGGTGTGTTCATGGGCTTGTTGCGCGGTCTTACTTCTTGCCAACCGGTTGGACGCTGAGTTTTTCCGTCTGGCTGTCATAGGTGGCGTGCCAGTTTGGCAGCGTCCAGTCAAGCGTGTAGGCCTGCTCGCTGGGCATGTACCGAAGCGCCGATTCAGAAATCAGCGCGGCCAACCCCTGCGGGATGGCCACCTGGCTCAGTACGACCGGATACTTGCCCTGCGAGATGCGATAGGCCTCGATCAGCCCCACCACCGCAATCAAATCGGCTTCGGCAGCAGTGGGGTTGCTGGCAGGGTCGGGCCAGGTGTAGGGCTCGGAGAAACGGGGAAACTGGTACAGCAGCACCATGGCAAATGCGGCCAGCAGCAGCATCGTGAAGATCTGTTTGCCACGCGGCTGCGGCGTTGGCCGCTTTGCCAGCGCGTCCGCCCTGACCTGCTGCGCTTGCGCGTCCTGCCGTGCTGCTTCGATCACCTGATTGAGCTTGTTGTTGGAGTCGCTCATGGCCGGGTTCCGTTCATGTTCATGTACAGGTAGGCGCTGGACATGCTCTTGTTGATACTTAGCAAATCCTTGTACGTGTGTGGCTTCATGATGTGGTGCACGGCAAGAATGGTTTGCTGGGCAGTCACGTGCAGTGCCGGGTTGTTTCTGGTCCGGGTGT